>NZ_JBSGVG010000010.1:0-227526 GCF_053608345.1 Nocardia sp. NPDC055050 | reverse complement strand
GGCGACGAAGGAGCAAGCAACGGTGCCTGATCGGCGGGCCATTCAGGGCCGCGAACACGCGCGCGCCAGCGCGCCGAAAACTCAGGCCTTGTTCGGCTCGGAGGCGCGCAGCATGTCCTCGCGCTCCACGACCTTCACGCGCTCACGGCCTTCGGGCTCGCCGAGGGCGCGCTCGTGGGCGTCGAGGCGGTACCAGCCCGCCCAGGTGGTGAACGGGATGCCCTTGCCCTCGAGGAACTCGGTGACGGCGTCGAGCTCGGGCTTCGGCGCGGGGGCGAAGGCCTTGGCGTCGTCGAGCAGGCAGGCGATGGTCTCGTTGGCGTCGCCCTTGGTGTGGCCGATGAGGCCGACCGGGCCGCGCTTGATCCAGCCGGTCACGTAGGTGGCGGGCATGAATCGGGCGTCACCTTCGGCGGTGTCGTCGGCGATCACGCGGCCGGCCTCGTTGGGCACCGTGCCCGCCTGATCGTCGAACGGCAGCTGGGTGACGTTCTGCGAGAGGTAGCCCACGGCGCGGTACACGGCCTGGATGTCCCAGTCGGTGAAGTTGCCGGTGCCCTTGACGTTGCCGGTGCCGTCGAGCTGGGTGCGTTCGGTCTTCAGGCCGACGACCTTGCCGTCGGCGCCGAGGACCTCCGAGGGCGATTCGAAGAAGTGCAGGAACAGCTTGTGCGGGCGGTCGCCGTGGTCGCGGATGGCCCACTGCTCCAAGGTGTTGGCGACCATGTCGACCTGCTTGGAGTTGCGGCGGGCGGCTTCGGAGCCCTCGTCGTAGTCGATGTCCTCGGGGTTGACGATGACCTCGATCGTCGGCGAGTGATCCAGTTCGCGCAGCTCGAGGGGCGTGAACTTGGCTTGCGCGGGACCACGACGACCGAACACGTGGACCTCGAGGGCCTTGTTGCCCTTGAGACCTTCGTAGACGTTCGGCGGGATCTCGGTCGGCAGCAGTTCGTCACCGGTCTTGGCGAGCACGCGCGCGACGTCGAGGGCGACGTTGCCGACACCGAGCACGGCGACCTTCTCGGCATCGAGGGGCCAGGAACGCGGGACGTCGGGGTGGCCGTCGTACCAGGACACGAAGTCCGCGGCGCCGTAGGAGCCGTCGAGGTCGATGCCGGGGATGGCCAGGGCGCGGTCGGCGTTGGCGCCGGTGGAGAAGATGACCGCGTCGTAGAACTGGCGCAGGTCGTCGAGGGTGATGTCGGTGCCGTAGTCGATGTTGCCGAGCAGGCGGACCTGATCTTTGTCGAGGACCTTGTGCAGGGCGGTGATGATGCCCTTGATGCGCGGGTGATCGGGCGCGACGCCGTAGCGGATCAGGCCGAAGGGCGCGGGCATACGCTCGTAGAGGTCGATGCTCACGTCGGCATCGGACTTCATCAACGCGTCGGCGGCGTAGATACCGGCCGGTCCCGCACCCACGATCGCAATGCGAAGTGGGCGAGTCGCTGCAGTCTGTTCGGTCATTTCTACGCGCACCCTTTGGTCGAGAACTGATTTGACGGCGTCAACTTAGCTTAGGCTAAGTCGGACATCCGCTTACTGGCAGCTGCCATCGACGTCGGCAGCCGACCGCAATCAAGGCGATTCTAGCTGCGGCGTTGCAGCCACCCGGCGCGCGGTGTAGCTGCCCGCGCGGGTCTGTCAGGATTACAGCATGAACGAGGAGCAAACAGGCTCGGATGACCAGCCCGTAGTGGTGGATCAGACCGACAAGCGTTCCATCGTCCCGTTCGTCGCGGCCGCGGTGATCGCGATCATCGTGCTCATCGGCATCGTGGCGGGTGGACTGCTCTCACCCGCTGAGAAAAATGTCACAGAGGCCGACCGTCTCGCGGCCGCCGTCACCAACTATATCGACGCGCGCTCGCGCAGCGACCTCCGTCCGCCGACCGGTGTGGCCTGCCCCGGGTTCGACGAGGAGAAATCCGGCCTCGGCGAACAGCTCGGTGGCCCGAAATCCACTGTCACGATCGACGGCAAGGGTTTCGAGAACGCCACCGTCAACGGCGACCGCGCCAAGATCGACGCGGCGCTCGTGGTCAACGGCAACCCGGCGGCGAGCAACTGGAAACTGACCCGCGTCGACAGCGCGTGGCTGGTGTGTTCCTTCTGAATCGTTTGACACGATGACCGGTGCCGAGGCAATCTCAGATCGCAAGGTCATGAGTGCCAGCGTCAAGCCCCGGCTCGCTGGTCGGCAACCCTCCTCCGCGGTGGGGTGCTCCGGGTGACGACCTGGCCGTGTGTTCGGGGATTTCCGGCACGGCAAGAGCGGATTCACGCAGGAGGATCGACATGACTTACGCCGGCGACATCACCCCTGAGAAGGCGTGGGAGCTGCTCACCGAGCACCCCGGCGCTGTGCTGGTCGACGTGCGCACCGAAGGCGAGTGGGCACACATCGGCATTCCCGACACCAGTTCCATCGAACGCCCTGCCCACTTCATCGAGTGGGTCGACGGCACCGGCACCCGCAATCCCGAGTTCGGCGTGCAGCTCGAGAAGGCACTCGCCGGTCGCCCCGACGACGCACCCGTGGTGTTCCTGTGTCGCTCCGGTCAGCGTTCCGCGCACGCGGCGAACCTGGCGACCGCGGCGGGCGTGGCACCGTCCTACAACGTGCTCGACGGTTTCGAAGGTGGTCCCGACGCGTTCGGTCAGCGCGGCAGCACCGGTTGGCGCGCTGTCGGCCTGCCGTGGCGTCAGGCATAAGGAGAAAAGCATGATCACCGGTGGTTCGTTCGACAAGCCACTGCCCGAAGGCGTCGGTCCCGGCACGCTCGGCGTGCGCGGCGGTCTGCGCCGTTCCGGCTTCGACGAGACCTCCGAGGCGCTGTACCTGACCTCCGGTTTCGTCTACGAGAACGCCGAAGCCGCCGAGGCCGCGTTCACCGGCGACGTCGAGCACTTCGTCTACTCGCGTTTCGGCAACCCGACCGTGGCCATGTTCGAGGAGCGCATCCGCCTGCTCGACGGCGCCGAGGCGGCCTTCGCGACCGCGTCCGGCATGTCGGCGGTGTTCACCGCGCTCGGCGCCCTGCTGAAGGCGGGCGACCGGCTCGTCGCCGCCCGCAGCCTGTTCGGGTCCTGTTTCGTGGTCTGTAACGAGATCCTGCCGCGCTGGGGTATCGAAACCGTGTTCGTCGACGGTGACGACCTCGACCAGTGGGAGCAGGCCCTCTCCGTCCCCACCCAGGCCGTGTTCTTCGAGACCCCGGCCAACCCGATGCAGACCCTCGTCGATGTCCGCAAGGTCACCGAGCTCGCCCACGCCGCGGGCGCGAAGGTGGTGCTGGACAACGTCTTCGCCACCCCCCTGCTCCAGCGCGGTTTCGAACTCGGCGCCGACGTGGTGGTCTACTCCGGTACCAAACACATCGACGGCCAGGGCCGCGTCCTCGGCGGCGCCATCCTCGGTGCCCAGGACTACATCGACGGCCCCGTCAAAACCCTGATGCGCCACACCGGCCCTGCCCTGAGCCCCTTCAACGCCTGGACCTTGCTCAAGGGCCTGGAAACCATGCCGTTGCGCGTGCGCCACTCCACCGAGTCGGCCCTGCGGGTAGCCGAGTTCCTGGAGACCAAGGATTCGGTCGACTGGGTGAAATACCCCTTCCTGGAATCACATCCGCAACACGCACTGGCCAAAGAGCAGATGACCGGCGGCGGCACCGTAGTCACCTTCGCCCTCAACGGCGAAGACGGCAAGAAGCGAGCCTTCGAGGTCCTCAACCGCCTCCGCATCATCGACATCTCCAACAACCTCGGCGACGCCAAAACCATGATCACCCACCCCGCCACCACCACCCACCGAGCCATGGGCCCGGAGGGGCGCGCGTCAATCGGCTTGTCCGACGGGGTAGTTCGCATCTCGGTCGGTCTGGAAGACCTCGAAGATCTCCTCGGCGACCTCGACAACGCCCTGAGCTAGTTCGTCCGAACGTCCCGAGTCGGCCTGTCGCAACGATCCACGTTCGGCAGGTCGACGTCGGACTCGTGGATCGCCTACCGGACCGGGTCGTAGACCGCGAACCCCAGGTGGCCCGCGACGGTGGCCATGTTCTTGTCGTGGGTCACCACCGTGAGATCGTCCAAGCCGCTGCGCAGTGCCGAGGCGAGATGAATGGCGTCGAGTGTCCGGATGTGCGAGATGATCGCTTCGGCTTCGTTCAGCACAGCGTGATCGATCGGAATGATGTCGATGTGGTCGATGATCTGACCTCGGTCGAGCACGGGCAGGCCTTCCCGGCGAAGGACGCGAGTGATCTCGGTGCGCAACAGTCGCGAAGAGACGATCCGGCACTCTTTGTCCGCGGTCGTCTCATCGAACCACCGTGCGGCTTCGATGGAATGCCCCAGCATGATCCGCATTGCCACCGAGGTGTCGAGGTAATAGGCCCTCACCACTCGCCCTTCTCGGACTCGAGGAGCTCGTCGATCGACGCAGCGCTGCGGAGTTCGTGCCGGGCGATGGCACTCGTGTGCGCCCCGCCGTCGACCGCGCGCCGGATGATCTGGGTCGACGAGACCGCGGGGACGATGTAGCCGACCCGATGGTTGTGGCGCGTCAACTCGTAGACCTCGCCGGACTCGACGTCGGCGACCATCGCGGACGGATTCTGGCGGAGTTCGCCGACACTGATCGACTTCATGAAATCATTCTAGCCGAAAATTGTCTACTATTGTCTACAGGCTTCAGGGCAGCTTCTCGGTGGCCTCGACCATGCCCTGAGCGGATTCACTGTCGTGCGGCGCCCAGAATCGCGATCGCCTCGTCGATCGGATCGATGACGAAAAGTTCGGTTCCGGCGTCGGTGTCGACGCGCAGACGAGTGCGCAGGCCGCCGCTGAACAGGCCGCCATCCGGGCTTTGCTGCCCGACGGCGCGCAGCTGGGTCAGGCGCGCTTCCCAGCGCTTGCCGCCGGTGATCGCGTCGAGGTGATTGGGTACGAAGAGCAGTCGGGTTTCGGTCAGGTGGAGGCGTCCGCCGACGGCCCTGCTCCCTTGTGTGCGATTGGCGAGTTTCTGCCAGACGACGTTCTCGGTGGCGTTCAGCGCGGGGCTACCGATCCACAATCCCATGGTTCATTTCCTTGTGTCGTTCCGGTGTTCGTGACCATGGATCGACATCTGACCGGGCGCCGTTAATGGCGCCCGGCCAGGGATCTGAGCAGACCGGTCTCAGCCGAGCGCGCGCAGGCGGGGGGCCAGGTCTCGCTTGAAGAGGTCGAGGAAGCGGAGCTGGTCTTGGCCGGGGGCGTGGAAGACCAGGTGGTTGAGGCCCGCGTCGAGGTAGGGCTTGATCTTGGCGACGGCTTCGTCGGGGTCGCTGGCGACGATCCAGCGCTTGGCGACCTGTTCGATCGGGAGGGCGTCGGCGGCCTTCTCCATTTCGATGGGGTCGGTGATGTCGTGCTTCTGTTCGGGGGTGAGGGAGAGGGGGGCCCAGAATCGCGTGTTCTGGAGTGCCAGTTCGGGATCGGTGTCGTAGGAGATCTTGATCTCGATCATCTTGTCGATCTCGGCGACATCGCGGTCGACCTTCTCGGCGCCCTCGGCGACGGCGGGCAGCAGCTTCTCGGTGTAGAGGTCCATGCCCTTGCCCGAGGTGCAGATGAAGCCGTCGCCCGCGCGACCCGCGTACCTGGCGACCACCGGGCCGCCCGCGGCGATGTAGACGGGGATGCCGCCCTTGGGAACGTCGTAGATGGAGGCGCCGACGGTGTGGTAGTACTCGCCGTCGAAATCGACGCGATCGCCGGTCCACAGCTCGCGCATCATCTTCACCGCTTCGCGCAAGCGGGCGAAGCGCTCCTTGAAGTCGGGCCATTCGCCCTTGTAACCGGTGGCGATCTCGTTGAGCGCCTCACCGGTGCCCACGCCGAGCATCACCCGGTTCGGGTACAGGCAACCCAGGGTGGCGAAGGCCTGCGCGATCACCGCCGGGTTGTAGCGGAAGGTCGGGGTGAGCACCGAGGTGCCGAGCTGGATGCGTTCGGTGCGCTCGCCGACGGCCGCCAGCCAGGCCAGCGAGAACGGCGCGTGGCCGCCGTCGTGGCGCCACGGCTGGAAGTGGTCGCTCACGGTCGCGCTGTCGAGACCGTGCTGCTCGGCGGCGACGCCGAGTTCGACCAGCTCTCGTGGCCCGAACTGCTCTGCCGATGCCTTGTACCCGAGCTTGAGCTCAACCATTCCAGCCACTCCTGTCGTCCGTTGACCCCTGCCAACACGACACTAGCGCGCAGCCCGTCATCCGCGCCCATGCCGTTTCGTCACCCACCACGCCGAGTTTTAGCGGACAATTAACTGGTGGCCACCAAGGATGAGCAGATCTTGTCGTACCTCACCGACATGGACGGCGTGCTGGTGCACGAGGATCAACTGATCCCCGGCGCCGACGAGTTCCTCGCCGAACTGCGGGCCAACGAGATCCCGTTCCTCGTGCTGACCAATAACTCGATCCGCACACCACGCGACCTCCAGGCCCGCCTGCGTCACACCGGCCTCGACATCCCCGAGGAGTCGATCTGGACCTCGGCGCTGGCCACGGCGACCTTCCTCGACGACCAGCGCCCCAACGGCACCGCCTACGTGGTCGGCGAATCCGGTCTCACCACCGCGCTGCACGAGATCGGCTACGTGCTCACCGACAGCGACCCCGATTACGTGGTGCTCGGCGAAACCCGGACGTACTCCTTCGAGGCGATCACCACCGCGATCCGGCTGGTGGACAGGGGCGCGAAGTTCATCGCCACCAATCCTGATGCCACCGGACCCTCGCGCGACGGCGTGTTGCCCGCCACCGGTTCGGTCGCCGCGCTGATCACCCGTGCCACCGGTAAGGAGCCGTACTACGTCGGCAAGCCCAATCCGCTGATGATGCGCTCGGCGCTGCGTCAGATCGGCGCGCATTCCCAATCGACGGTGATGATCGGCGACCGGATGGACACCGACGTGATCGCCGGCTTGGAGGCGGGTCTGCGCACGGTGCTGGTGACCTCCGGCATCTCGACGAAGTCCTCGGTGGAGGCCTATCCGTTCCGGCCGACCATGGTGGTGGGCTCGGTGGCCGACTTGATCGGCCGAACGCGCCGGCCGTTCGCCGAGTAGCCATGTGATCCGCGTCTCATCGGAATAGGTGCCCGCTTGCCGTGGTTATAGTTGCCATGGCAACCAAAGGAGGGCCCGTGCAGTTCGGAATCTTCAGCGTCGGCGATGTGACCACCGATCCCACCACCGGCCGCACCCCCACCGAGGCCGAGCGGATCAAGGCGATGGTCGCGATCGCGCAGAAGGCCGAAAAAGTGGGTCTCGACGTGTTCGCGATGGGCGAGCACCACAATCGACCCTTCGTGCCGTCGTCACCGACGACGATGCTCGGCTACATCGCCGGCCGCACCGACAACATCACGCTGTCCACCTCGACCACGCTCATCACCACGAACGACCCGGTCAAGATCGCCGAGGACTTCGCGATGCTGCAGCACCTGGCCGACGGCCGCGTCGACCTGATGCTCGGCCGCGGCAACACCGGCCCGGTCTATCCGTGGTTCGGCAAGGACATCCGCGACGGCATCCCCCTGGCGATCGAGAACTACGCTCTGCTGCACCGGCTGTGGCGTGAGGACGTCGTGAACTGGGAAGGCAAGTTCCGTACGCCGCTACAGTCGTTCACCTCGACCCCGCGTCCGCTCGACGACGTGCCGCCGTTCGTCTGGCACGGGTCGATCCGGAGCCCGGAGATCGCCGAACAGGCCGCGTACTACGGTGACGGCTTCTTCGCCAACCACATCTTCTGGCCCACCGACCATTTCAAGCGGCTGATCGACCTGTACCGCAGGCGCTACGAGCACTACGGCCACGGCAGCGCCGACCAGGCGATCGTCGGTCTCGGCGGACAAGTGTTCCTGCGCAAGAACTCTCAGGACGCGGTCCGTGAATTCCGGCCCTACTTCGACAACGCGCCCGTCTACGGACACGGCCCGTCGCTGGAGGATTTCACCGAGCAGACCCCGCTCACCGTGGGCAGCCCGGAGCAGGTCATCGAGAAGACACTCACCTTCCGTGAGCACTTCGGCGACTATCAGCGCCAGCTGTTCCTGGTCGACCACGCCGGACTCCCGTTGAAGACGGTGCTCGAGCAGCTGGACCTGCTCGGCGAGGAGGTGATCCCGGTGCTGCGCAAGGAGTTCGCGGCTCGACGCCCGGCCCACGTCCCGGACGCGCCGACACACGACTCGCTGCTCGCCGCCAAGACCACGGCGGAGGTCGGCGCGTGACATCCACGCCGCGCCGCGCACTCGGCGGCCCGCACACCACGGAGGTGATCGCATGACAACCCGTATCGCCGTGGTGTCGGCAGGGCTTTCACAGCCTTCGTCGACACGTTTGCTGGCCGATCGACTGGCCGCCGCGGCAGCACGCGAGCTGCGCGCGACAGGCGCCGAGGTCGAAGTGGACTTCGTCGACCTGCGCGATCACGCGCGCGATCTGGCCGACAACCTGCTCACCGGCTTCCCGGCCCCCGCACTGCGCGCGGCGATCGACAAGGTCGTCACCGCCGATGGCCTGATCGCCGTGACGCCGATCTTCAGCGCCTCCTACAGCGGCCTGTTCAAGACGTTCTTCGATGTGCTGGAACCGGATTCGCTCGCCGGGCTGCCGGTGCTGACCGGCGCGACCGGCGGCACCGAGCGTCATTCCCTGGCGCTGGAGCACGCGGTGCGCCCGCTGTTCGCGTACCTGCGCTCGATCGTCGTCCCCACCGCGGTCTACGCGGCGTCGACCGACTGGGGCGCGAACGGCGGCGACAAGGCGCTCAACAATCGAATCGACCGCGCCGCAGCCGAATTCGGCGCGCTGCTGCTCGGCAAGTCCGCCACTCGGCCCACCGATCCCTACACCGATACAACCCCGTTCGAAGACCTTCTCGCAGCAAATCACTGATGCACACCAACCCCCAAGGAGCACACTCATGACCACCGCCATCGCCAAGGGACTCACCGCGGGCACCTGGGTCATCGACCCCACCCACTCCACCGTCGGCTTCTCCGTACGCCACCTGATGGTGAGCAAGGTCCGTGGCCGCTTCACCGACTTCGACGGCGCCCTCGTGATCGCCGAGGACGGCACCGCCACCGCGCACGCCGAGATCCGCGTCGACTCCCTCACCACCGACAACGCTCAGCGCGACGGCCACCTGCGCACGGCCGACTTCTTCCACGCCGAGGAATTCCCGCTGATGACCTTCAAGTCCACCGGGTTCCGCGGCGAGGGCAGCGATTTCGTCGTCGACGGCGAGTTCACCGTGCGCGGCAACACCAAGCCGGTCACCCTCGAGGTCGAGTTCGTCGGCGTGAGCCCGGGCATGGGCAACGGCCAGGTCGCCGGCTTCGAAGCAAAGACTGTGGTCTCGCGCCGCGACTTCGGCCTCGACATCGACATGCCGCTGCCCGACGGCGGCGCCGTGATCGGCGACAAGATCACTCTCACCCTCGAGATCGAGGCCGTCCTCCAGGGCTGACCCGGCACCGACGTGACGCCCCCATCGCCTGTGTGGTGATGGGGGCGTCGGCCGCTGTGCGCGGTGGCTAGTCCTCGTCGGCGATGATCGTGTCGAGTGTCGCCGCGAGACGGGTGAGGGTCTCGACCGTCGCGGCGAACTCGGTCGGACCGAGCGCCTCGGCCAGCCGGTGCGCCATGGCCGCGTGCTGCGGATCGATGCGACGGATGGCGGCCGTGCCCTCCTCGGTCATCGCGACCAGCTTGGCCCGCTTGTGCGCGGGGTTGGGCCGGTACTCACACATGCCTTTGCCGACCAGCAGGTCCGCGATCCGCTGCACGCTCTGCCGGGTGATGCCCATCGCGCGGGCGATCCCCGCGACCGGCTGTGGCTGGTCCTGCACGGCGGCCATCACCTGCCACCAGGCCACCGAGATTCCGGCAGGCGCGGACAAGCCGTCGCCGATGGTCAGGAATTGACCGTTGAGCCGGAAGACGGTGAGGGCGGCGCCGTCGAGCAGGTCCTGTTCGGAGTTCAAGCCGCGTGGCTCCCTTCGTATTCGGCGAGCGTGGCGTACCCGGCCGGGTCCTTGCGCGCATACAGCTTGTACCAGGCTTCGAGTACCCGCGGTTCGTACAGGTCGAGCCGCGCGAAGATCTCTCTGGCGAATTCGAACGGCGACATGCCGTCCGCGGTGATCACGTCACGGTCGGTGACCGCGGGGGCCTCGACGTAGTGCTGCGCACCCGAATATCCGCTGTAGACAAGGAATTCCGCCGCATTGCTGGTGTGCGCGCGATCATCGAGCAGGCCCGCCGTGGCCAGTCCGAAGGTCGCGCCGCAGATCGCGGCCACCGGGACCCCGGCGTCGGCGAACTCTTTCGCCTTGTACGCGAACGTGATCAGGTCCTCGCCCAGCCACAGGTCCGCGCCGGGCAGGATCAGCATCGCGCTGTCGGCCGGGTCGAGATCGGCGACGGCGAGGTCGGGCGTCACGCGCAGACGCCCCATGGTGGTGATCGGTTCGGTGGTGAGGCCGACCGTCGCGACCTCGAACGTTCCGGGCTCCCGGTGCCAGTTGCCGTTGGCGATGTGCGCCGTCGCGGCCCCCACTTCCCAGTCGGCGAGGGTGTCGTAGACGGCTACGTGAACTGTTTTCTTCGGCATGACAGCATCCTGTCATGTTTGACAGGATGCTGTCAATAAGAATTTTGCTACCGGCTTATAGCCGACCCTCCGTACGCTGACGGCATCCGGTGCGAGACAGGGAGGTTCACCCGCGATGACCGACTCCGTGCACGGCATGACGGGCACCATCACGTCACCGATTCGGGAGGCGGGCGCACTGGGTGAGGTACTGATCTCGATTCGCGGGGGCACCGAGCTCTATCTTGCCCGAGCCGACGAACCGATCGCCGCCTGGACCACCGTGTTGATCGTCGCGGTCCACCCGGGTCGCCTGGTCGACGTGGTCACCTGGATTCCGCTTCCCTCTGAATGAAAGGGGCCCGCGATGCTGGGCTATCACGTTCCCGATCCCGACGAAGCCATGCTGGTCAGTGGCGCCAAGACCAAGGACGACACCCCGTTCAAGGTGGTCATCGGACGCGGCACCTGGGTGGTGCCGCTGTTCCGCAAGGTCCGATACCTGTCACTGGCCATGTTCGAGTCCGAGATCCGCGAGCGCTGTGTCACCAAGCAGGCCATCCAGCTCGATGTGCGTGCGGTGATCGCGTTCAAGGTCGCCAACGACACCCAGTCGATCGTCAATGCGGCACAACGCTTCCTGTCCGAACAGGAGCAGGAGATGTCGGTGCTGACAGGGCGGATCTTCTCCGGCCATCTGCGCTCGATCGTGGGCTCGATGACCGTCGAGGAGATCATCCGCGAACGTCAGAAGCTGGCCGACGAGGTGCTCATCGCCTCCAAGGTGGAGATGAGCAATATCGGCCTGTGGGTCGACTCGTTCCAGATCCAGTCCATCGACGACGGCAACCTCGGCTACATCAATGCCCTTGCGGCGCCGCACAATGCGGCCGTCCAGCGCGATGCCCAGATCGCTCAGGCCCAGGCCGCCCAGCGCTCCGCCGAAGCCGAGCAGGAGTCGTTGCGCCGTCGCGCCGAATACGAACGCGAAACCTCGATCCTCAAGGCCGAGTATCAGCGCGACATCGACAAGGCCAACGCCGAAGCGGCACAGGCGGGCCCGCTCGCCGACGCCATCGCCAGGCAGGCCGTGCTGCACGCCCAGGCCGAGCAGGCTCGCAAGAACGCCGAACTGCGCGAACAGCAACTCCAGGCGGAAGTGGTGAAACCCGCTGAGGCGGAGGCGGAACGAGTCCGCATCCTCGCGGTGGCCGAGGCCGACCGCACCCGTATTCAGGCCGAGGCGGCGGCGTCCAACAACCGCATCGCGCTGGACCAGATGCTCATCGAGCAACTCCCGGAAATCGTCAAGCAGGCCTCGCACGGCCTGGCGGGCGCCAACCTCACCGTCCTCAACGGCCCCGACGGCGTCGGCGAGCTGCTCAACGGCATGGTCGGCCAGGGTCTGACGGTCTTCAACTCCCTGCAGAAGGCCCTGTCGAACGGCGAGGTCGACAAGGTCTGATCGCCGCCACGGCGCGGCCCGAGCACTCGAACCGGCAGGGCTGACCGAATACCAGGTCAGTCCTGTTGGTTCACGAGTGCGGTCACCCGGATCTCGACGCGCATGCCGGGAGCGCCGAGGGCGGCGACGCCGATTTGGGTCCAGATCGGCGCGCGCTCGCCCATGTGCTTGCGGAACTGCTCGACCATGACGCGGTTGTGCGCGTCGCCGATCGTGTCCTCGACCGCCGGGATGTGGAAGCTGTCCACGGCTATGACATCGGTCCAGGTCGCCCCGACCGTCGCGAGCGTGCGCTCCACGTTCTCGAAGGCCTGGACGATTTCTTCCTCGAGGGATTCGGGGAAGGTGATGTCGTCGTCCCAGCCACCTTGGCCCGAGATGTCGACGCGGTCGCCGACGCGGACCGCCTGTCGGTAGTGAAGCAGGTCGAAGAGGGT
This sequence comes from Nocardia sp. NPDC055050, assembly GCF_053608345.1. Taxonomy (NCBI): domain Bacteria; kingdom Bacillati; phylum Actinomycetota; class Actinomycetes; order Mycobacteriales; family Nocardiaceae; genus Nocardia; species Nocardia sp. NPDC055050. The sequence goes on along the minus strand of NZ_JBSGVG010000010.1, from coordinate 214,969 downwards.
CCGGCCGTATCCCGGGGTGCTGGCGAAGGTGGCGGTGCTCATCGCGACAAACCTTTCATTTGACTTCAACTATGAAGTCAAACTAGCACGGAATGACTTCACGTGTGAACTCAATTGTCCTCGCTATGATTACCCGATGACTGCGGTGACCCCAGGATCCGACGGCGCGGACGCCGAGGCGCCGGCGTGGCTGAACGCGGAGGAGAAGGAAGCCTGGACCGGCCTGGTCTCACTGATCCTGCTGCTGCCGGGCCGTTTGGAGGCGCCGCTGCAGGCAGAAGCGGGGCTGACGCTCTTCGAGTACCTCGTGCTGAGCCATCTGTCCGAGGCTCCCGAGCACCGGATCAGGATGAGCGAGCTGGCCTTCCTGGCGAACGGATCGCTGTCGCGGCTCTCGAACGTCGTCAAGCGATTCGAGCAGCGGGGCTGGGTAACCCGAGCGCCCGACCCCGACGACGGTCGGTACACGGTCGCTTCGCTCACCGACTCCGGGTACGCGACGGTCGTGGCGGCGGCGCCGACGCATGTGCGCGCGGTCCGCGAGCGCTTCCTCGATCAGATGAGCGCCGCCGACGGACGAGCGCTGGCCCGGATCGCCGCCAAGCTGCGCGTGCGCCCCGCCGATCTGGCCTGAAACCAGCGGTTACGCCCGGCGCAGGGCGAACATGCGCAGGTCGCGGGTGGTGCGGTCGCGGTAGGCGGCGTAGGCGCCGGTGATGTCGATGAAGCGGGCGAAGATCGCGTCCTTGTCCGCGTCGGTGACCGGGGTGGCGGTCACCGGGATGCGTTCGCCGGCGATGGCGACGGTGGCTGTCGGATCGGCGAGCAGGTTGCCGGTCCAGGCCGGGTGGTGGGCCTGGCCGAAGTTGGAACCGACCACGTACAGGGTGTCGCCGTCGTGGACGTAGAGCAGCGGCTGGGTGCGCGCGACGCCGGACTTGCGGCCGGTGGTCGTGAGCAGGATCACCGGGGCGCCGATCGGGCCGAGCACGGTGTACTTGGCGTCGGTGCGCTCGAGCAGGGCGCGGTCGAGCGGGGTGATGGTGCGGATCAGCCAGGAACCCGGCTTGGTCGCGGCGAATCGGTTGGCGGCGCGGGACAGCGGATTGGCGCGGGAGCCCCACTGGCGATCCGGGAACTGCGATGTCATGGGCCGGACTATAACGCGACCGATCGGACCCCACCGAACCCCTGAATCGCCGACGATTCACTAAGCTCGCGAGCATGGTCGAACAAGCGCCGTCCACCGTGTACATCGCCTCGCCCGAGGGCGACACCGGAAAATCTACGGTGGCACTGGGTGTCCTCGGCATGCTGTGCGCGACCACCGCACGCGTCGGCGTGTTCCGTCCGATCACCCGCTCCACCGACGAACCCGACTACATCCTCGAACTGCTGCTCGAGCACAGCACCGCCGATATCAGCTACGAACAGGCCATCGGCGTCACCTACGAGGACGTGCACCGCGACCCCACCGCCGCGATCAGCGACATCGTGATGCGTTTCCACGACGTCGCCAAGGCCTGTGACGCGGTGGTGATCGTCGGCAGCGACTACACCGACGTCGCCAGCCCGAGCGAGCTGCGCTTCAACGCCCGGATCGCGGTGAACCTGGGCGCGCCCGTCCTGCTGGTCGTTCGCGGCGCGGAACGGACGCCCGGCGAGGTCAAGCAACTGGTCGAACTGTGTACCGCCGAGCTCACCACCGAGCACGCCCACCTGGTCGCGATCGTCGCCAATCGCTGCGCACCCGACGAGCTCGACGACATCGCGACCGCACTGGCCGGTTTCGACGTGCCGTCCTGGACGCTGCCCGAGGTGCCGCTGCTGATGGCGCCGACCATGGGCGAGCTGTGCGAGGCGATCGACGGCGAAATCTACAGTGGCGACCCGGAATTGCTGCAGCGTGAGGCGCTGCGCATCATGGTCGGCGGCATGACCGCCGAACACATCCTGGAGCGACTGTCCGACGGTGTGGTGGTGATCGCTCCTGGCGACCGCTCCGACGTGCTGCTGAGCCTGGTGAATGCCCATGAGGCAGAGGGGTTCCCGTCGCTGGCGGGCGTGATCATGAACGGCGGCCTTCGCCCGCATCCGGCCATCGCCCGGCTGATGGAGGGCCTGCACCCCAGGCTGCCGATCCTGGCCACCGAGCTGGGGACCTACGACACCGCCAGTGCCGTGCACGGCACTCGCGGCCGGATGTGGGCGGGTAGCCCGCGCAAGGTCGACACCGCGCTCGCGCTGATGGAACAGCGGGTGGACGCGCCGGAACTGTTGCGGCGCATCCAGGTTCCGTCCTCGACCGTCGTGACGCCGCAGATGTTCGAGTACCGGCTGATCGAACGCGCCCGCGCCGACCGCAAACGCATCGTGCTGCCGGAAGGCGACGACGACCGCATCCTCCGCGCCGCCGGCCGGGTGCTGCAGCGCAAGATCGCCGACCTCACCATCCTCGGTGACGAGACGTCGGTACGGGCCCGCGCCGCCGAGTTGGGTGTGGATATCGCCGACGCCCAGGTGATGGCGCCGCGCACCTCGGGCTACCTCGACGAATTCGCCGCCGAATACACCGAATTGCGCAAGCACAAGGGCATGACGCTCGAGCGCGCGCGCGAAACCATGTCCGACATCTCGTATTTCGGCACCATGATGGTCTACAAGGGGATCGCCGACGGCATGGTCTCCGGTGCCGCGCACACCACCGCGCACACGATCCGGCCCTCGTTCGAGATCATCAAGACGGTGCCGGGCGTCTCCACGGTGTCGAGTGTGTTCCTGATGTGCTTGGCCGATCGTGTGCTCGCCTATGGCGATTGCGCGGTGGTCCCCGATCCGACCTCGGAGCAGCTGGCCGATATCGCGGTGTCCTCGGCGGGCACGGCGGCCCGTTTCGGGATCGACCCCCGGGTGGCGATGCTGTCCTACTCGACCGGCGCGTCCGGCACCGGCGCCGACGTCGACAAGGTGCGCACGGCCACCGAACTCGTGCGTGAGCGTGCGCCGGAACTGCCGGTGGAAGGCCCCATCCAGTACGACGCGGCGATCGAGCCCGCCGTCGCCAGCGCCAAGCTGCCCGATTCCGAAGTGGCGGGCAAGGCAACGGTTTTCGTCTTCCCCGACCTCAATACCGGCAACAACACCTACAAGGCGGTGCAGCGCAGCGCCGGCGCGGTCGCGATCGGGCCGGTGCTGCAGGGTCTGCGCAAGCCGGTGAACGATCTTTCGCGCGGCGCGTTGGTCGCCGACATCGTCAACACGGTGGCGATCACCGCCATCCAGGCTCAGGGGATGGCAAGTGAGTGACCTGGTTCTGGTACTGAACAGCGGCTCCTCGTCGATCAAATATCAACTGCTGCACGCTGTCTCGGCCCAGGTGCTGGCATCGGGCCTCGTGGAGAAGATCGGCGAGTCGCACGGCGGCAGGATCGTGCACGAGGCGGGGCCCGCGAAACTCGACTACGACGGGGCGATACCCGACCACAGAGCCGGTCTGCTGCGGGCGTTCGAGATGTTCCGCGAGACCGGCCTCGACCTGACCACGATCGGCATCGGCGCGGTCGGGCACCGGGTGGTGCACGGCGGCGAGGTGTTCTGGGAACCGACCCTGATCACCGACGATGTGCTGCACGCGATCGACGAACTGTCGGTGCTCGCGCCGCTGCACAATCCCGCCAATGTGGTCGGCATCGAGTCGACGCGGGAGCTGCTGCCCGGCATTCCCGAGGTCGCGGTCTTCGACACGGCGTTCTTCCACACCTTGCCCGACGCCGCCAAGACCTACGCGATCGACGCGAAACTCGCCGCGGCCCACGGTATTCGCAAGTACGGCTTCCACGGGACCTCGCACCAGTACGTGTCGGAGAAGGCTGCGCAGTACCTGGGGAAACCGGCCGAAGAGCTGAACCAGATCGTTTTTCACCTGGGCAACGGGGCGTCCGCTTCGTCGATCCGCGGGGGCATCGCGATCGACACCACCATGGGGATGACCCCACTCGAAGGTCTGGTGATGGGAACCAGGCCGGGCGATCTGGATCCCGGTGTCACGCCGTATCTCATGCGGGCGGCCGATCTGGACGTGAGTCAGGTGGAGCAACTGCTCAACCGCAGCTCCGGCCTCAAAGGCATGAGCGGGGTCAACGACTTCCGCGAATTGCAGCAGCTCATCGACAGCGGCGACACCCAGGCGAAGCTCGCCTACGACGTCTACATCCACCGCCTGCGCCGCTATCTCGGCGCCTACCTGGTGGAACTCGGCACCGTCGACACCATCATCTTCACCGCCGGTGTGGGGGAGAACAGCTCGGCGGTGCGCGCCGACGCACTGGCGGGTCTACAGGCGCTCGGCATCGAAATCGACCCGACCCGCAATGAGAAGAGAGCACCGGGCATCCGCCGCATTTCGCCGGAGTTCGCCCCGGTGACCGTGCTGGTTGTCCCTACCAACGAAGAACTGGCCATTGCCCGCGCGGCCCACGAGCTGGTCGGCGGGCGCTGAGCTGGTGGGCACTGAGCTCAGAACCAGGATTTCGGTCGTAGTGAGTTCGCCAGATCGACGAGGGCGTAGCGGTGCGTCCGGTCCGGGGCGTTGCGGGCGAGCGAGCGCAGGCCGGATTCGGTGCCGTCGCGCAGTTCGCGTTCGGTGAAGGCGCGGCCGAACAGCTTGGCGTCCTTACGTTTCGGTGTGTTCCCGGCCTGTAGCCAGGCCAATGCCGAGCCCTGGACCAGCGTGCGCATGAGGGTGGCGCGGTGCTCGCCCGCTGGGATGGACTGGGCGCGCGAGGCGGCCAGCCGCAGGATCTGCTCGTCGAGTTCGGCGACGGGAGAGCTGGTGAGCAGCAACAGGATCGCCGTGGTCTGAGCGGTGGTGAAGTGGCGGGACGCGGCGGGCACATCGTCGAGGGCGTGGACCGCTTCGCCGACTCGCCCGGCCACCGCCAGTTGTCTGGCCAGGCCGAATGCCGCGCTCACCACGGCCCTGTCGGTGCGCCAGACGGTGTCGTAATAGCGTTCGGCGAAACTTCGCCACTGTTCGGGGGCGTCGGAATCCCAGTGTTGCAGAATGAGTTCCGCGGTGGCGGCCAACGCCAGCTTCGGTGCGATCTCGCCCGGCAGCACTCGCAATACCGCCTCGAACGACGCGAAGGCGGCCTCGAAGTCGAGTTCGAGCAGATGGGCCTGACCGGTGAACCAGTCGGTGCGCCAATCGGATTCGCTGGGCACCCGATCGAGCATGTGCAACACCGCCGCCGACTCGCCCAGTTCCAGCCGCGCTCGCGCCTCGGCGAAGAGCAATTCGCCCGCCAGGGTGTCGGGTGCGTTGTCCGGATCGGCCTCGGCCCGCTCGCGGGAGTCGTGCAGTGCCTCGAGCACCCGCTCCGGCTCGGGATTGGCGGTGGCGGCCAGCAGCGGCGCCGACGGATCGGCGGGGTCGATCAGCGGAATCGGCAGTGCGGCCACCACATCGCGGGAATCCAGCAGCGGCGAGCGACCCACACCGTCGAGATACGCGTCGGTCTGGCTGATCAGTTCCTCGGTCCCGAAGCTGGTGCGCTGTGGACTGAACACTGTGGACAGCTGTGGATGTTCCGTGCCGGTGTCGTAGGCGAGGATCTCGCGCAACACCCCGGCCAGCTGCGCCGACATCGCCCGCGCCGACGGAAAACGCTGTGCCGGATCGGGATCGGTGGCGGTGAGCAGGAATCGATGGAAGAACTCGTAGCGGGCCAGCAGTGGTTCGTCGGCGGGGTCGGGGATGCCGTCGAGGTAGCGGCCGTGTTCGCTGGGCAGCGCCAGCGTGAGCGCGGCGATCGTCCGGCCCACGGTGTAGACATCGGAGGCGGGCGTCGGCCCGGTGCGGGCGATCTCGGGCGCCTGGAAACCCTTGGTGCCGTACAGGTTGCCATAGGCGTCGATGGTGGCGACCGCGCCGAGGTCGATGAGCTTCACCTGATCCTCGGTGACCATCACGTTGTCGGGCTTGAGGTCGTTGTAGGTGAGGCCGATCGAATGCAGATGTTCCAGCGCGGGCAGGATCTCCAGCACATAGGCGATGGCCTCGGCCAGCGGCATCTGCTCGCCACGTGGCCTGGCATCGAGAATGTCGCGCAGCGAATGCCCGCCCACATACTCCATCACGATGTAGCCGATGGACCCGTCACCCGCGGTGTGCTCGACGAAGTTGTGGATCTTGACGATGCTCGGGTGCGCCACCTCGGCCAGGAACTGGCGCTCGGCCACCGCGACGGCCTGCGCCTCGGCGTCACCCGCGTGCAGCAGGCCCTTGAGTACCACCCACCGATCGCTCACATTGCGGTCGATGGCCAGATAGATCCAGCCGAGACCGCCGTGCGCGATGCACCCCTGGATCTCGTACTGCCCGGCGACCATATCGCCCTCGTGCAGCGACGGCCGGAAATCGTAGGCGGCCCCGCAGGTTTCGCACTCACCGCTGGTCGAGGCGGCTCGCGCCGGCGTCGACCGCCCGACCGGATTGCCGCAGCGCCAACAGAACCGACGGCCTTCCGAGACCATCGGATCGGCCAGCACGGCGTCCCGAGGGTCGGCCGGGGTGACTGTCGGAATCGGCACCAGCCCGGCGCCGAGCCGCCGCGTGGGCCGCGACCTCGCGGTCCGCACACTGCGCCCCGACCGCGCGGTACTCACCCCGGTCTGTGGCGCGGACGGCCAGGAATCGGACGTCGCTCGTGCGCCGGGCGCATCGTCGCGCTGGGCTGCCTCGGTCGCCGCGTGCGGTGCGTTCACCGGAACCCGCTGTGCCGCTTCGGTCGCCGCGTAGGGCGCGGTTTCGGCGGGGCGATGTGCCATTTCGGTTGCCGCGTAGGACGCGGTCTCGCGGGTGCGCTCGCCCGCCGCGTTCGGGGCCTCAGGGGCGCGTTGCGTCGCTTCGGTGGGGACATGCGCGGCGGATTCTTGTGCGGTCGGCGCGGGGCGGCTCGCCCGCTGCGTAGCGAGATGGTCCCGCGCGTGTTGCGAGGCTTCGACGTCGGCCGGGGAAACGTCGCCCTGTTGGACGGCCCCGGACGCTTCGGCGCGCCGGGTGGCATCGGTCGCGGGGGTCTGGTCGCGGCTGCTCGCTTGCTTCCTGGCGAACTCCGAGGCGGCCTCGGCGGTGAGTTTGGGCAGTGGCCGCGTCTCGTCGTCGCCGGGCAGCGTCCACCCACCGGGCAGCGTGCCAGGACGGTGGCGCTGGGTCAGCTGGGTCGGCTCGCGCCGTTCCTGGTCATCCGGTGCAGCGGTGTGGGGTGCCGATTCGGCGGGTGCCGGGTCGTGGTCGGCGTCGTGCCGGGCTCGGGGGTGCACCGGCGATTCGGCGGGCGCCTGATCCTCCGGGGCCGGATCGCGTCGCCCTGGCTCTTCGCTGGTCGGGTTCGTGCTCATGGCCGTCAGTCCTGGTACTTCGGTGCGGGCGGGCTCGGTGTCTCGCCGAGCGTCGCGAGCCAGCGGCGGTGGATGCGGGTCCAGGTGCCGTCGTTGCGGATGCGGTCCAGGGTGGAGTTGACGAAACGCACCAGGTCGTCGTCGCCCTTGGGAATCCCGATGCCGTACGGCTCGGCGCTGATGCTCCCGCCCACCACTTCGGTGTAGGGGTCCTGGGCGGCCAGGCCCGCCAGGATCGAGTCGTCGGTGCTCACGGCATCGACCTGGCGTTGTTGGAGCACCACCAGGCAGTCGGCCCAGGTGGGCACCGTCAGGATCGTGGCGGCAGGCTGGTCGCGGCGGATGTGGTCGAGCGAGGTGGTGCCGCGCACCACGCACACCCGCTTGCCCGCCAGATCGGCCAGGCCGTCGATGCCCGAACCCTTCACCGCGAGCACCCGCTGGTCGGCCCGCAGGTACACCGTCGAGAACGCCACCCGCTGACGTCGCTCGCAGGTGATCGTCATCGTCTTCGCGATCAGGTCGACCGTGTGATCCTGCAGTGCCCGCTCGCGCTCTTCCGAAGCGAGACTGCGGTATTCGATCAGATCAGGATTGCCGAGCAGGTCGCGGGCGATCTCGCGGGCGATGTCGGCGTCGAACCCGACGATGCGACCGGTGAGTGGATCGCGGAAGCTGAACAGGTTGCTGCCCGCGTCCAGGCCCACGACGAGCCTGCCGCGCGCGCGAATGGCATCGATCGTCGGGCCGGTGGCGGTGCTCGGTCGCAGACTCGCGGTCGGATCGCCACACTGTTCGCCGCCGGTGGGCGGCACCGGGGTGTCGGTGCCGATCGGAATGGCCTTCGCGGGCAACGGAGGTTCGGAATAGACACCCCGCTCAGCGGGCGCGGGGGCGCCCTCGGAGCAGCCTGCGAGCAGTCCGGCCAGCATCAGTGCCGCGATAACTCGGCCGCGCCTCATCGGTACTCCCGCAGTCGCGGCCACAAACCGAGCGCGACGCATGCCGCCGCCGCGATCCCGAGCACGAACGCGCCGGGGGCGAGGAACGACAGCACATCGATCGCCTGCGACACCCTGGCGCGCAAGGTGTCTCGCGTCACCGCGCCCGCCTTGTCCAGTGCCCGATCGAGTGCGTCGACCTGGGCGGCGGAATCGGCGGCGCTCGGACCGGTCGCGACGGTGGCCGCGCCCACGAAATCGCCCCGCTGGAGGGTGTCGTTCATCCGCTGATGGGCCGACTGCCAGCGGGTGAGCGCGGCGCGCGCGTGCGCCACCTCGTCGCGGGCAGGCGCGTCCGCGGGGTAACCGGCGAGCAGCTCGTTGAGCCGGGTGGCGTTCGTATCGAAGGTGCGGTCGTAGTCACCGGTCGCGTCGCGGCGGACCAGCTTCACCATTTCCGCTGATCTGGCTTGCTGCACGAGGATTCGGCTCTCGGCCAATCGCGCCGATGGCACCGCGCCCTCGTCCCGGCAGCGAATCATCGCCACCGCGGAGAGCGAACCGGCCGCCACCGTCCAGATCAGGGTCAGCGCCAGCGCGCCGGTGCCGACCAGCAAGCCCATGTTGAAGAATCGGCGCGAGCGCCGCGCCAGCTCGACCTGCACCCAGATCAGCGCGCCGAGCGCCACCACGAGCAGCACGATCGCCGTCCACGGTGGTTGCACGTGCCGGTACTGCGCGGCGGTGACCGCGTCGAAGCGGTGGTCCTCCAGCTCCTCGGCCATCGGCAGCAGTCCGGTCTGCATCTGATGTGATGCCTCGCTCAGATAGGCCGCGCCGACGGGATAGCCGTTGCGATTGTTCACCCGCGCGGTCTCGATCAGCCCGCTGTAGACGGGCAGCCCGGTCGCGATGCCGGTACGCAGGCGGCGGTCGGTGCCCGACGGATCGGCCGCCTCTTCGTCGGAGACGTGCCCGGCCTGGGTCACCAGTTCGGCGGCGGCCTCACCGATGGCCTGGGTATAGCGGTCGCGCACCGCTTGGGGTTCGAGTCCGCCCGCGATGAACGCGGTGCCCGCGGCGGCGTCGGCGATGGAGAGCGAGGTGTAGAGGTGATTGGCCGAATGCGCGTCGGGTTCGGTGTCGTCGAGCAGGACGCCGAGAGCTTGCTGACGCTCGCTCACGGTCGTCGAAGTCACCGCGCCCGCGGTGACGCACAGCACCATCAGGACCAGTCCGGCGGCAACGAGCCGACCCGGCGAGGACTGCGCGAAGCTGCGCAACCGGGCGGGTTGGAACTGCGCGCGCAACGCTCTGACGTCGGGCGCGGGCGGCCGGTCGACCGGCGCGGCCGGTCGGCGCAGCGGCGCCCAGCGCGGTGTCAACGGTGCCGCGCCGGCCGCCTCGGAGTGCTTCGCACCCGTCGTGGCCTGCGGTGACGGGCGAACGCGGACGGCCGCCACCTCCGTCGAGGCATTGCGATTCCCCGGTTCGACCATCGTTCACCTCCCGGCGCTGTCCGTGCACACCTACCTGTGCGGAGTTTATTGTGGGCCTACGGGTAGCGCAGCCCCTCACACACCCCCGCAGCGGTTGCTGTACGGCTGCTCGGAGGAAAGAGTATGGGATGCGCGGCGACGGAGACGGCTGGTTCAAGGGCCCCGATGGGGCCAAGCACTGGGGAAAATTCGGTGCGGCGGGTCTGCTGCTGCGCGCACCGCTGCCCGGTGGCGGGTCCGCGGTGCTGCTGCAGCACCGGGCGCCGTGGAGTCATCAGGGCGGCACCTGGGCGCTGCCCGGTGGGGCGCGTGACTCGCACGAGTCGCCCGAGCACGCGGCGGTCAGGGAGGCCGAGGAGGAAGCGGGCATCGCCGCCGCCGACCTCCGGGTCAGGGCCGAGCGCCTGACCATGACCGCCCCCAGCGGCTGGACCTACATCACCGTCGTCGCCGACGCCGACAAGCCGCTGCCCACGGTCGCCAACAAGGAGAGCGCCGAACTGGCCTGGGTCCCTGAGGACGAGGTCGCCGATCTGCCGTTGCATCCCGGCTTCGCCGTCGCCTGGATCGAACTGCGCGCGGTGCCGTTGCGCGTGCGCCTGGACGCCGACGCCGAGCTCGCGCAAGCGCTACCCCGCACAGTCGAACTGCCCGACCAGGGCTTCTTCTGGCTGCACGCGCGGGCCGACGGCCCCGGCGTCGAAGTCGTTCTCGACGGTGAGCCCACCGAAGGCCCGGTCCTCACCCGGGCAGACGTTCTCGCCTGAGTCCGTACCTCCTCGACCCGACTGCGCGCACATCGCAGCCACGCCGGTCGTGGCACTCAGTCAGCGGCGAGGAGGGCTTGCTTCAGTTCGCGAGCCGCGGCTTCCGGATCGGCGGCTTCGGTGATCGCACGGACGACGACCACGCGGCGGGCACCGGCGGCCAGCACCTCGGGGAGTCGTTGCGCGTCGACGCCGCCGATGGCGAACCAGGGGAGGGTGGGATGGGACTCGGCGGTCGAGCGGACGAAGTCGACGCCCGCGGCCTGGCGGCCGGGCTTGGTCGGCGTGGTCCAGATCGGGCCGGTGCAGAAGTAGTCGAGGTGGCCGTCGATCGCGGCCAGACTCGCCTGGTTGCGGTTGTGGGTGGAGCGGCCGATCACCACATCGGGGCCGAGGACGCGTCGCGCGTAGGACGGCGGCAGGTCTCCTTGGCCGAGGTGCAGCACATCGGCGCCCGCGGCGAGTGCGATATCGGCGCGATCGTTCACCGCGAGCAAGGCGCCGTGGCGACGGGTCGCGGCCTTGATCTCGGCGAGCGCACCGAGCTCGGCCTTCGCCTCGAGCGGCCCGAATTCGGCCTCGCCCGGCGATCCCTTGTCCCTGAGCTGCACGATGTCGACTCCGCCTGCCAGCGCCGCGTCGACGAAGCGGGACAGATCACCTTTTTCCCGCCGCGCATCGGTGCACAGATACAGCAGTGCACTCGACAGGCGCTCCCTTGGCGGGACGGAACGGTTCGGATGGGAGGGCTGCACGTTCTCGACGGTAGTCGCGCTACCGTTGGAGTGCGAACGCCGTGGCGGGCGGTAGGCGAAAAAGACAGGTGGAACGGGATGCGAACTCTGGCGGTCGTTGGCGGCGGCGCCGTCGGACTTGCCGTCGCATGGCGGGCCGCCGAGGCGGGCTGGACGGTCACCGTCTACGACCCCGAACCCGCGCGCGGCGCCTCCTTCGTGGCCGGTGGAATGCTGGCGCCGCTGTCGGAAGGCTGGCCGGGGGAGGACCGGGTGCTCGCCTTCGGCGCGGCCGCGCTGGCGCAGTGGCCCGCTTTCGCCGAACGGCTCCGAGCGGTCTCGGGTGAATCGATGTTCGTGGCCGAGGAGACGCTCACCGTCGCCCTCGACAGCGCCGATGTCACGGACCTGCGCACCGTCTCGGACTGGCTGGCCGGCTTCGGTCACGATCTGCGGGTGCTCGACCGTGCGGGAGTCCGCGCGCTGGAACCCGCGCTCGCGCGCACCGTCCGCGCCGGCCTGCACGCGAAAACCGAACCCGCCGTCGACAATCGGCGCGTACTGCGTGCGCTCCGATCCGCCTGCGCCGGAGCCGGTGTCGAGATCCGTGCCGAAGCCGTTGCCGCGCTGGAGGAGCTACCGCACGACCGGATAGTCCTCGCGGCGGGCGCCCGCTCCGCCGAGCTCTGGCCCGGCCTGCCGGTGCGCCCGGTGAAGGGTGAAATCCTCCGGTTGCGTCGCAGGCCCGGCGTCAGCCCGCCACCGACCAGGGTGATCCGCGCCCGGGTCCACGGCAGGCAGGTCTACCTGGTCCCCCGCGAAGACGGAATCGTTGTCGGTGCAACACAATACGAGGCGGGCTTCGACACCACCGTCACTGTCGGCGGTGTCCGTGACCTGATCGCCGACGCCGAAACCATCCTGCCCGGCATCGCCGAATACGAACTGGCCGAAGCGAACGCGGGCTCGCGGCCGGGAACCCCCGACAACCTGCCGCTGCTCGGCCACCTCGACGACCGGGTCGTTGCCGCCACCGGTCACGGCCGTAACGGCATGCTCACCCTCGCGCTCACCGCGGCGGTCGTGCCCGCGCTGCTCGACGGCGAGACCCCCGTGGTCGTCGAAGCCGCAGCACCTCAACGTTTTCCGGCATCGCAGATGCCATCTCTGTCGCAAGGAGGAGTTCGATGACCTCGACCATTCCGATCGGCGTCACCGTCAACGGTGTCGACCACGAGTTCCCCGAGCCGCTCAGCGTCCGTGAACTGCTGACCAAGCTCGAATTGCCCTGCCAGGGTGTGGCATTGGCGGTGGACGGCGCGGTCTTCTCGAAGTCGCGCTGGGACGAGCCGGTCGGGCGCGGCTGGACCATCGAGGTGCTCACGGCGGTGCAGGGTGGCTGAGTCGCCGTTGCGGATCGCCGACAAGGAGTTCGGCTCCCGCCTGATCATGGGCACCGGGGGCGCCGAAAACCTCGCAGTCCTCGAACAGGCACTGATCGCCTCGGGCACCGAGCTCACCACCGTCGCCATGCGCCGGGTCGATGCCGCGGGCGGCACCGGCGTGCTCGACCTGCTCAAGCGCCTCGACATCACCCTGCTGCCCAACACCGCGGGCTGTCGCACCGCCGCCGAAGCCGTACTCACCGCCCAGCTGGCCCGTGAGGCGCTCGACACCAACTGGGTCAAGCTCGAGGTGGTCGCCGACGACCGCACCCTGCTGCCGGACCCGTTCGAGCTCCTCGACGCCGCCGAGAAGCTCGTCGACGACGGTTTCGTGGTTCTGCCGTACACCAACGACGACCCGATCCTCGCCCGCCGCCTCGAAGAAGCGGGCTGTGCCGCGGTGATGCCGCTCGGCTCCCCGATCGGCACGGGCTTGGGCATCGGCAACCCCCACAACATCGAGATGATCGTCGCCGCCGCCGGGGTCCCCGTGATCCTCGACGCGGGCATCGGCACCGCCAGCGACGCCGCTCTCGCCATGGAACTCGGCTGCTCGGCAGTCCTGCTCGCTACCGCCGTGACCAGGGCGAAAGAGCCCGAACTCATGGCGTCGGCCATGTCGGCCGCCGTGCGTGCGGGCTATCTGGCCAGGCAGGCGGGCCGTATCCCCAAGCGTTTCTGGGCTCAGGCTTCTTCCCCAGCCGTCTAGGGGTCGAAGGTCATCCTCGAGGATGACCCGACTCGCTACTTCTCGGCGACGCGCGGCACGGCGATCGTGAGGCAAGCTGGGGCGCATGATCGAGCTGAAGGGCCTGACGAAGCAATTCGGCCAGACCGTCGCGGTGCAGGACCTCACGTTCACCGTCCGACCAGGACTGGTGACCGGGTTCCTCGGACCCAACGGTGCCGGTAAATCGACGACCATGCGGATGATCCTCGGATTGGACAAGCCGACGGCGGGCAGTGCGCTCATCGACGGCAAGCAGTACCAGCAGCTGGAACGCCCGCTCACACAGGTCGGCGCGCTGCTGGATGCCAAGTGGGTGCATCCGAACCGCTCGGCGCGCGCCCACCTGGAGTGGCTGGCCGCCTCCAACGACATCCCGAAGTCGCGGGTCGAAGAGGTCCTGCGACTGGTCGGCCTGTCCGAGGTGGCGAACAAGAACGCGGGCGGATTCTCGCTCGGTATGTCCCAGCGTCTCGGACTGGCGGGCGCGCTGCTCGGCGACCCGAAGGTGCTGCTGTTCGACGAGCCGGTCAACGGCCTCGACCCGGAGGGCATCCTGTGGATCCGCCGGTTCATGCAGCGCCTGGCCGCCGAGGGACGCACGGTGCTCGTGTCGAGCCACCTGCTCTCGGAGATGTCGCAGACCGCCGAGCAGCTCATCGTCATCGGTCGTGGTCAGCTGATGTTCGACGGCACCACCCAGGAGTTCATCGACCGTGCCTCCGAGCAGTCGGTGCGCGTGCGCAGCCCGCAGCTGGATCAGTTGCGCAGCCTGCTCACCTCGCACGGCATGACCGTGAAGGAAGACGGCGACGCCGCGCTGATCGTCGCGGGCGTCACTTCCGACGAGGTCGGCAAGGTGGCGGGCACGAACAACGTCACGCTCTACGAGCTGGCACCGCAGCAGGCCTCGCTCGAGGAAGCGTTCATGCGGATGACCGGCGGCGCCGTGGAGTACCACGGTGAAAGCTTCGATCAACAGGCGATGGGAGGTGCGCTCTGATGGGCGTGCTCGCAGCGGAACGAATCAAACTCACCTCCACCCGCTCGCCCTGGTGGTGCTCGGCGGTCGTGGTGGTGCTCGGCATCGGCCTCGCCGTGCTGATCGCCTTGGTCACCAACGCCGACTCCACCGGGGATTCCGGCGAGGGCCCGCCGTTGCTCACCCCGAGCGTGGCGGTGTCGGGTGTCGCCGGCTTCGGCGTCATGGTCCTGATGATCATGGCCGCGCTGACGGTGACCAGCGAATATCGCTTCGGCGTCATCCGCTCCAGCTTCCTCGCGGTCCCGAACCGATCCAAGGTCGTGCTGTCGAAGACCGCGCTGGTCGGCTTCTACTCGGCCGTGCTCACCGGTGTGCTCGCGCTCATCGCGTTCATCGTGGCCAAGCTGATCACCGGTGACGACGCTCCCGGTCTCGTGCTCGACGGCAACTGGCGAGCCATCTACAGCGTGCCGATCTACGCGTTCCTGTGCGTCATGCTCGCCATCGGTGTCGGTGTGCTGGTGCGCCAGTCCGCCGCGGCGATCTCGCTGATCGTGCTGTGGTCGCTGCTGCTGGAGAACCTGCTCGGCGCGTTCGGCAGCTTCGGCCGCACCGTCAAGCCGTTCCTGCCCTTCCAGAACGCGAACCGTTTCCTGAGCGTCGAGGAGTACGCAGGCGACTGGCACTGGGGTGTGTGGGGAAGCCTGATCTACTTCGCCGTGTTCGTGGCGATCGTGTTCGCCGGCGCACTCGTGCTGGTCAACCGCCGCGACGCCTGACAATCCTGCCCGGGCCGCCCTCGCATTGGCCCGGGTCGCGAGGGCCGCGACCTTGTCGGGAGGTCGCCCCTGCACGAGCCCCCGGCGTCCGCTGCCCGGACGCCGGGGGCTCGCGCATATCCAGTGAGTGCCTGGGTAACTCGCCGGGTACGGGCGAACGCGCCCACGCACGGAACCGCCGGACGCGTCACCTCGTCCCCACTCACCTGAGTCTGGCTGGAAGTCTCGGGGAGGCGGATCGGCTAACCTTTGAGCGTGAGTGAAACGCCTTCTGGCGGGGTGAATCCGCGGCGGCGCGACGCCGCGGACGTGTCCATCCCGTTGGAGCCGATCGTGAGTGAATCCGCCGAGTCCGACACCGATGCGCGCGCGAGCCGCAAGCGCGCCCAGATCTCGTCGAAGCTGCAAGCGGCCAACCGCCGGGCGGACCTGATCGGCGCCTTACGCAAGGCGCGCCACCAGCTGCCGGGCGACCCGTCCTTCGGCGACCCGCTGTCGGTGACAGGACCCGGCGGTGCGCGCGCGGTGGCCCGGGCGGCGGACAAGATCGCGGGCGGCGCCCCGACCGCGGCCAGGGAAATCGGTTTCGGTGCCCTACAGGTGTGGCAGGCGGGGCTGGAGCGGATCGGGCGTGGGCGCGGTTCCGAGGAGGTGACCATCGTGTTCACCGACCTGGTCGGGTTCTCGAGCTGGTCGCTGTCGGTGGGCGACGAGCGCACCCTGGAACTGCTGCGCAAGGTCGCCAAGGCCATCGAGCCGCCGATCGTCGAGCGTGGCGGTCAGGTGGTCAAGCGGATGGGCGACGGCCTGATGGCGGTGTTCTCCTCGCCCGATCGTGCCGTGCGCGCCGCGCTGGCGGCCCGGCGCAATCTCGCCGGGGTCGAGATCAACGGCTACACCCCGCGTATGCGGGTGGGCCTGCACACCGGCTCGCCCCGGGAGATCGGCGGCGACTGGCTCGGCGTCGACGTCAACATCGCCGCCAGGATGATGGAGGCTGGCGGCAACGGCAACACGATGATTTCCAGCGTCACGCTGGCCGCGCTGCGCCCGGAAACCCTCGAGGAGCTGGGCGTCGTCGCCAAACCCTACAAGCGCAACTTCTGGGCGGCGCCGCTGAGCGGCGTCCCGGAGGACGTCAGGATCTTCCGGCTACACACGACGAGCTGAGCGCTTTTCCAGCCGATCCTGTTCCTTCCAGTACTCGCGGAAGGCCTTCTGGGTCGGGGTGGGCTTGTCGGTCAGTGCCTGCCAGTTCGTCGAACGCACGAAGTCGATGATGAGCAGCACCGGCAGGATGAACGCGTGGAAGAAGATCAGGTAGTCGCCGCCGTCGAACACGAACCACAGGTATCCCGCGTATCCGAGGAACGCGATGCCGAACACCGCGTTGAGCCCGCGCGAGAGCTGGCTGCGGCCGTTGTCGACGTTGGCCATGATGATCATCGCGAGGCCGCTGAGCGCGAGCAGGCCGACATACCAAGTGAACATGTGGGCAAGCCAACAGCCCTCGCCTTGCCCTGATCTTGCGAAAGTCTTGCTACTCCAGCCAGAGCGCGGCGCCGAGGCCCGCGAGGACAGCGGCGACGATCAAACCGATCGCCACCGGGCGGTTGTTCTTCCAGGTCGTGTACGCGCCGCCGAGCAGGAATCCGGCGAGGGCGAAGAGGAGGACGGACAGCATGGGTTCCATCTTGCCTGGTGGATTGCACGGAATTAACAAGCACGCATGCTTGCTTTTTTTCTGAACCGCTGCGATCCTGGGTGCCATGAGTGCTCTCTCCGCTGACCCGGACCTGATCCGGATCGGGAATTGTTCCGGGTTCTACGGTGACCGGCTCAGCGCCATGCGCGAGATGCTGGAAGGCGGTCAGCTCGACGTGCTGACCGGCGACTACCTCGCCGAACTCACCATGCTGATCCTGGGCCGCGACCGGATGAAGGATCCGAGCCTCGGCTACGCCAAGACCTTCGTCAAGCAGATCAAGGACTGCCTCGCGCTCGCGCTCGAGAAGAACGTCCAGATCGTCACCAATGCCGGCGGGCTGAATCCGGCCGGGCTGGCCGAGCAGTTGCGCAAGGTCGCCGCCGAGCTCGGGCTCGATGCCGAGATCGCGCACGTCGAAGGCGACGACCTGGTCTCGCGGGCCGCCGAGCTCGATCTGGGTCAGCCGCTCACCGCCAACGCCTATCTCGGCGCGTGGGGGATCGTGGAGTGCCTGAACTCCGGCGCCGACATCGTTGTCACCGGTCGCGTCACCGACGCCTCCGTGATCGTGGGTCCGGCGGCGGCCCACTTCGGGTGGGCCCGTACCGATTACGACGCGCTCGCCGGTGCGGTGGTCGCGGGCCACGTGATCGAGTGCAGCACTCAGGCCACCGGCGGTAACTTCGCCTTCTTCACCGAACTCGGTGACATCGGCCGCCCCGGCTTCCCGATCGCCGAGATCCGCCGCGACGGGTCCTGCGTGATCACCAAGCACGACGGCACCGGCGGCGCGGTCACTGTCGACACCGTCGAAGCCCAGCTCATGTACGAGATCCAGAGCGCGCGCTACGCCGGACCCGACGTCACCACCCGCCTGGACAGCATCGTGCTGAGCCAGGAGGGCAAGGACCGGGTATTGATCAGCGGCGTCACCGGTGAGGCCCCGCCGCCACAGCTCAAGGTCTCGCTGAACACCCTCGGCGGCTTCCGCAACGAGATGTCGTTCATCCTCACCGGACTCGATATCGAGGCCAAAGCCGCACTGGCACAACGACAGCTGGAATCCTGGCTGCCGGACAAACCCGCCGAGCTCACCTGGACCCTGGCTCGCCTCGATCGCCCCGACGCCGAGACCGAAGAGCAGGCCAGCGCGATCCTGCGCTGCGTGGTGCGCGATGCCGACCCGAACAAGGTCGGTCGCGGGTTCTCCAGTGTCGCTGTGGAATTGGCGCTCGCTAGCTACCCGGGTGCCAGCTTCACCGCGCTGCCCGGAAACGGTTCGCCCTACGGTGTCTTCACCCCGGGTTTCGTCGACGCGCACGAGGTGCCGCATATCGCCGTGCTGGCGAACGGCACCCGTGTCGACATCGCCCCCGCTACGGAAACCGTTGTCCTCGAACCTGTTTCCGAACCCGAACTGCCCGCACCGCTGCCGCCCGCCGAAACCCGTCGAGTCCCGCTCGGCACTATCGCGCTCGCGCGCAGCGGCGACAAGGGCGGCGACGCCAATATCGGCGTGTGGGTGCGCACCGACGACCAGTGGCGCTGGCTCGTGCACACCCTCACCGTCGAGAAGCTGCGAGAACTTCTTCCCGAGACGGCCGGCCTGACCGTCACCCGCCACGTGCTGCCCAATCTGCGCGCGGTCAACTTCATCATTTCCGGGCTGCTGGGCAAGGGCGTCGCCTACCAGGCACGTTTCGACCCGCAGGCCAAGGGGCTCGGCGAATGGCTGCGCTCCCGCCACATCGATATGCCGACGGAGCTGTTCGCATGACCTCAGTTTGGGAAACGCCGGAGCGAAAAGAGCTGCGCGCCACTGTGCGCGGGTTCGTCGAACGGGAGATCCTGCCCGACCTCGATGCCTGGGAGCGGGCCGGTGAACTACCGCGCGAGCTGCACAAGAAGGCAGGCGAACTCGGCCTGCTCGGCATCGAGTACCCGGAATCGGCGGGCGGCGAGGGCGGCAACGCCATCGACTCGGTGATCGTGGGCGAGGAGATCCATGTCGCCGGTGCGTCCGGCGGCCTGTGGGCCTCGCTGCTGACCTGTGGAATCGCGCTGCCGCACATGATCGCCTCGGGCAACCAGGCCCAGATCGACCAGTGGGCCAAGCCGACGCTGGCCGGTGACCTGATCGGTTCGCTGGCCATCACCGAACCCGGCGGGGGTTCCGATGTCGGCCACCTCACCACCACCGCCGTGCGCGACGGTGAGGACTTCATCATCAACGGCGCCAAGACCTTCATCACCTCGGGCTGTCGTGCCGACTTCGTCGTCACCGCGGTGCGCACGGGCGGCCCTGGCGCGGCCGGTGTTTCGCTGATCCTGGTGCCGAAGGACACGCCGGGCTTCACCGTCAGCCGCAAGCTGGAGAAGATGGGCTGGCTGGCCTCGGATACCGCCGAGCTGTCGTACGTGGACGTACGGGTGCCCGCCTCGAACCTGGTCGGCGCCGAGAACAGCGGCTTCGCGCAGATCGCCGCCGCGTTCGTCAGTGAGCGGGTGGGCCTCGCGGTGCAGGCGTATTCGCTGGCCCAGCGCGCGCTCGACCTCACCGTGCAGTGGTGCCGCGATCGCGAGACCTTCGGCCGGCCGCTGATCAGCCGCCAGAAGGTACAGATGACACTCACCGATATGGCACAGCGCGTGGATATCTCGCGCACGTACACCCGGGCGCTGGTCGAGCGCTACGTCGCCGGCGACGAGAACCTGATCGCTCAGGTGTGCTTCGCCAAGAACAACGCCGTCGAGACCGCCGAATGGGTGGCCAACCAGGCCGTGCAGTTGCACGGCGGGATGGGCTACATGCGCGAGGCCGAGGTCGAGCGCATCTACCGCGATGTGCGCATCATCGGCATCGGCGGCGGCACCAACGAGATCCTGACCATGCTGGCGTCGAAAGTATTGGGGTACCAGTCGTGACGACCTTCCGTTCCCTCATCGACACCGCCTCGCCCGAGTACACCGCGGCCGCCGAGGCGATGTCCACCAAGCTCACCGAGGTCGAGGCGGAGTTCGCCAAGGCCATCGCCGGTGGTGGCCCCGACAAGGTGGCCCGGCACCACAAGCGCGGCAAGCTGACCGCACGTGAGCGCATCGAACTGCTGCTCGACGAGGACTCGCCGTTTCTCGAGCTGTGCCCACTCGCCGCGTGGGGCAGCGACTTCCACGTCGGCGCGTCGACGATCGCCGGCATCGGCCTCGTCGAGGGCGTCGAGTGCATGATCGTGGCGCCCGACCCGACGGTGCGCGGCGGTACGTCGAACCCGTGGACGCTGCGTAAGACACTGCGTATCAACGACATCGTCCGGGAGAACCGGCTGCCGGTGATCTCGCTGGTCGAGTCCGGCGGCGCGGACCTGCCGACGCAGAAGGAAGTGTTCATCCCGGGTGGCGCGATGTTCCGCGACCTCACCCAGGCCTCGGCGGCCGGAATCCCCACCATCTCCCTGGTTTTCGGCAACTCCACCGCCGGTGGTGCCTATATCCCCGGTATGTCCGACTACGTGGTGATGGTCAAGGAAGCCGCGAAGGTCTTCCTCGCGGGCCCGCCGCTGGTGAAGATGGCCACCGGTGAGGACTCCGACGACGAGACCCTCGGCGGTGCCGAGATGCACGCCCGCACCTCCGGTCTGGCCGACTACATGGCCGCCGACGAGCAGGACGCGATCCGCCTCGGCCGCAATATCGTTCGTCGCCTGAACTGGAAGAAACAGGGACCGGAGCCGCGCGCGGAGGTGATCTCGCCGATCTACGATCCCGAGGAACTGCTCGGCATCGTGCCCTCGGACCTGAAGATCCCGTTCGATCCCCGCGAGGTCATCGCCCGCGTGGTCGACGGTTCCGATTTCGACGAGTTCAAGCCGCTCTACGGCTCGAGCCTGGTCACCGGCTGGGCCGAGATCAACGGCTACCCGATCGGCATCCTCGCCAACGCGCGCGGCGTGCTGTTCTCCGAGGAATCGCAGAAGGCCACCCAGTTCATCCAGCTGGCCAACAAGAAGAACACGCCACTGTTGTTCCTGCACAACACCACCGGCTACATGGTCGGCAAGGAGTACGAGCACGGCGGCATCATCAAGCACGGCGCGATGATGATCAACGCGGTCGCCAACTCCACGGTCCCGCACATCTCGCTGCTGATCGGCGCCTCCTACGGCGCCGGGCACTACGGCATGTGCGGGCGCGCGTTCAACCCGCGCTTCCTGTTCGCCTGGCCGAGCGCGAAGTCCGCCGTCATGGGTGGGGCGCAGCTGGGCGGCGTGCTCACCATCGTGCAGCGCGGCGCGGCCGAGTCCAAGGGCCTGCCGTTCGACGAGGAGGCCGCCGCCGGTCTCGCCGCGATGGTCGAGGCGCAGATCGAGGCCGAGGCCATGCCGATGTTCCTGTCGGGCAGGCTGTTCGACGACGGCATCATCGACCCCCGCGACACCCGCACCGTGCTGGGAATGGCTCTGTCGGCCGTTCACACAGCCCCGATCAAGGGCGCCGAGGGCTTCGGCGTCTTCCGAATGTGAGATGCGCTGTGGCCATTACGAATGTCCTCGTTGCCAATCGTGGTGAGATCGCTCGCCGCGTCTTCGCCACCTGCCGTCGGATGGGCATCGGCACCACCGCGGTCTACTCCGATGCTGATGCCGCGTCGCCGCACGTGTCCGAGGCCGACGCGGCGATCCGGCTGCCCGGAAACACCCCGGCCGAGACCTATCTGCGCGGTGAGCTGATCATCGAGGCTGCTTTGTCGGCCGGTGCCGACGCGATCCATCCCGGCTACGGATTCCTCTCCGAGAACGCCGAATTCGCGCGGTCCGTGCTCGACGCGGGTCTGGTGTGGATCGGCCCGCCGGTCGCGGCGATCGAGCAGATGGGCTCCAAAGTCGAGTCCAAGAAGATGATGGACGCCGCCGGTGTTCCCGTCCTCGCCGAGCTCGATCCGGCCGAGGTCACCGACGCGCACCTGCCCGTGCTGATCAAGGCGTCCGCCGGTGGTGGCGGACGCGGTATGCGCGTGGTGCGCGAGCTGGGCGAACTGCAGGATCAGATCGCGGGCGCTCGGCGCGAGGCCGAGTCGGCCTTCGGTGATCCGACGGTGTTCTGCGAGCGCTACCTCGAGACCGGCCGTCATATCGAAGTTCAGGTCATGTCGGACACTTTCGGCAAGACCTGGGCCGTCGGCGAGCGTGAGTGCTCGATCCAGCGTCGTCATCAGAAGGTCGTCGAGGAAGCGCCGTCGCCGCTCGTCGAGAAGATCGACGGCATGCGTGATCGCCTGTTCGAGGCGGCGCGTCTGGCCGCCGAGGCGATCGGGTACGAAGGCGCGGGCACCGTCGAGTTCCTGGCCGACGAGAAGGGTGACTTCTTCTTCCTGGAGATGAACACCCGTCTCCAGGTGGAACATCCGGTCACCGAGCAGACCACCGGGCTCGACCTGGTCCGCCTGCAGTTGCAGGTGGCGTCCGGCCTGCCGCTGCCCGCGACCCAGCCCGCCCAGCGTGGTCACTCGATCGAGGTTCGCCTCTACGCCGAAGACCCCGCGCACGACTGGCAGCCGCAGAGCGGTCCGGTGCACAAGATCGAAATCCCTTTCACCGCCGGTGAATTCACTGTCCTCGACCAGCCGGGCGTGCGCCTGGATACCGGTGTCGTCGACGACTCGGTGGTCGGCGTCCACTACGATCCGATGCTCGCCAAGGTGATCTCCTACGCCGAAACCCGCGCGGAGGCAGCACATCTGCTCGCCACCGCGCTCCAGCGTGCCAAGATCCACGGCCTGGTCACCAACCGCGACCTGCTCGTGCGCGTGCTGCGGCACCCGGCGTTCCTCGCCGGTGACACCGACACCGCCTTCTTCGCCACCCACGACCTGGCCGTGCTCGCGGCGCCGCTGGTATCGGAGGTCGATGAGACATTGTCGATTGTCGCTGCGGCACTTGCCGATTCGGCTGCCAATCGCGGCACCTCTCGCCTGGCCGGACTCACCCCGAGTGGCTGGCGCAACCTGTCTTCGCTGCCGCAGACCAAGTCTTACGAAAGCCGGACCTCCGGCACCCACGAGGTGCGCTACCGCTTCACCCGCACGGGTGTGGCGGTCGAGGGCCACGACGGTCTCGAGCTGATCTCGGTCGCGCCCGATCGGGTAGTTCTCGGTGTGCCGAATGAACGTGGTTCGGTGCGCAGGCAATTCGAGATCGCCCGCTACGGCGATCACGTCGCGGTCGACTCCCCGCTCGGCCCGGTGGCGGTGCGCAGGCTGCCCCGCTTCACCGATCCGTCGGAGCAGGTGGCCGCCGGTTCGCTGCTCGCGCCGATGCCGGGCAGCGTGATCCGCCTCGGCGCCGCCGAAGGCGACCACGTCACGCAGGGGCAGCCCATTCTGTGGCTGGAGGCGATGAAGATGGAACACACCATCGCGGCCCCGGCGACCGGCATTCTCAGTGCACTCAACGTGACCGTCGGCCAGCAGGTCGAGGTCGGAACCGTCCTCGCCGTCGTCGAGGAAGAAGAGCAGGAGCAGGCATGA
Organism: Nocardia sp. NPDC055050; assembly: GCF_053608345.1. Lineage (NCBI taxonomy): Bacteria > Bacillati > Actinomycetota > Actinomycetes > Mycobacteriales > Nocardiaceae > Nocardia > Nocardia sp. NPDC055050. Next base: position 191,460 of record NZ_JBSGVG010000010.1, on the reverse strand, counting down.
GTTTCATCGAGACCGAAGAGCAGAAGGCGCTGCGCGCGGCGGTCGCCTCGCTGGCGAGCAAGTACAACTACCGCGACTACGTGCTGCCGCTCTCGCGCAAGAACGAGCCCCTCACCGAGCTGTGGGACGAGGCGGGCAAGCTCGGCTTCCTCGGCGTGAACCTGCCCGAGGAGTACGGCGGCGGTGGCGCGGGCATGTACGAGCTGGCGCTGGTGCAGGAGGAGCTGGCGGCGCAGGGCGCCGGGCTGCTGCTGATGGTCGTCTCGCCTGCCATCTGCGGCACCATCATCACCAAGTACGGCACCGAGGCGCAGAAGCAGAACTGGCTGACCAAGCTGGCCGACGGCTCGTCGAAGATGGTCTTCGCGATCACCGAACCCGACGCGGGCTCCAACTCGCACCAGATCACCACCACCGCCCGCCGTGACGGCGGCGACTGGATCCTCAACGGCCGCAAGATCTTCATCTCCGGTGTCGATCAGGCCGAGGCCATCCTGGTGGTCTCGCGGACCGAGGACCACAAGACCGGCAAGCTCAAGCCCGCGCTGTTCATCGTGCCGGTGGATGCGCCCGGCCTGGTGAAGAACGTCCAGGAGATGGACGTGATCGAGCCGGACAACCAGTTCACGCTGTTCTTCGACGACGTGCGCCTGCCCGCCGACGCCCTCGTCGGTTCCGAGGACGCGGCCATCGCCCAGCTGTTCGCCGGATTGAATCCCGAGCGCATCATGGGCGCGGCCATGGCGGTCGGCCTCGGTCGCTACGCCATCGACCGGGCGGTGGAGTATGCCAAGGAGCGCACGGTCTGGAAGACGGCGATCGGTGCGCACCAGGGTATTTCGCATCCGCTGGCCCAGGTGAAGATCGAGCTGGAACTGGCCAAGCTGATGATGCAGAAGGCCGCGACGCTCTACGACACCGGCGACGAGTTCGGCGCCGCCGAGGCGGCCAACATGGCCAAGTACGCGGCCGCGGAAGCCAGCATCAAAGCGTTGGACCAGTCGATTCAGACCCACGGCGGTTCGGGCCTGACACGTGAGGTGGGGCTGGCGGCGATGCTGCAGGCCGCGCGCATCTCGCGCATCGCACCGGTCAGCCGCGAGATGATCCTGAACTTCGTCGCCCAGCACTCGTTGGGTTTGCCGCGCTCGTACTAGGCACAACGGTGGTCGCCCCGGAGATGGGGCGACCACCCCTACCGGATGAACAGGAGTCCCGATGAGTGACGCGACGGAAGCACCGTTCGTCCGCTACAAGGTCGTCGACGGGTTCGCCAGGCTGACCTTCGACTCGCCGCACAACCGCAATGCGCTCTCGTCCAGGCTGGTTCGCGAGCTGCTCGCCGGATTCGACGCGGCGGCCACCGATCCCGCCGTGCGCGGCATCGTGCTGGCCCACACCGGTGACACCTTCTGCGCGGGCGCTGACCTCAAGGAGGCGAGCAACGCCGATCCCGCGGTGGCCGCCGATGAGCGCACCCGCGTGATGATCGACGTGCTGCGCGGCATCCTCGCCTCGCCCAAGCCGGTGATCGCGCAGATCGACGGCAATGTCCGGGCCGGTGGCATGGGCATCATCGGGGCCTGCGATCTGGTCGTCGCGGGGCCGGGCAGTAGTTTCGCGCTCACCGAGGTGCGCATCGGGATGGCGCCGTTCATGATCTCGCTCACGCTGGTGCCGCGGCTGGACCAGCGGGCCGCGAGCCGCTACTTCCTGACCGGCGAGAAATTCGATGCCGCGACCGCGCAGGAGATCGGCCTGGTCACCGTGGCCGCGCAGGACGCCGCCGCCGAGGTGAAACGCCTGAGTGGCGAGCTGCGCAAGGGGTCGCCGCAGGGACTGGCCGAGTCCAAGAAACTGGTCAACGCGGCGGTGCTGGCTACGTTCGACGCCGAGGCCGAAGCACTGGCCAAGCGGTCGGCGAGCTTCTTCGGCACCCCCGAGGTGATCGAGGGCATGACGGCCTTCTTCCAGAAGCGTCCGCCCAGCTGGGCACAATAGTCCGATGGCGACACCCCACGAACCCAAGCAGGACCGCAGCCGGGCCACCCGGCAGCGGCTGCTGGAGGCGACCATCGACTGCCTGGCCGAAACCGGCTGGGCAGCCGCCACCGTGTCGGTGGTCGCCGAGCGGGCCGGGGTGTCGCGCGGTGCCGCCCAGCACCATTTCCCCACCCGCGAGGATCTGATCACGGCCGCGCTCGAGTTCATGTTCGAGTTCCGGATGGACCAGGCCAAGGCCGAGGCCGAAACGGTGAACGCGGTCGCCCAGGGTGCGGGCCGCACGCGCGCCGTCGTCTCCGCGCTCGTCGAGTCCTACACCACCCCGTTCTTCAAAGCCGCGCTCCAGGTCTGGACCCACGCCGCCGCCGACCCGGCCCTGCGCGAACGCATCCTGCCCCTCGAGGCCCGGTTCGGCCGTATCTCCCACCGCCGCGCCATCGAGGCCCTCGGCGTCGACGACTCCGACCCGGTCACCCACCACCTCGTCCAGGCCACCCTCGACCTGGCCCGCGGCCTCGGCCTCGCCGACGTCCTCACCGACGACTCCGCTCGCCGCAAACTGATCGTCGACCAGTGGGCCGCCACCCTGCACACCGCCCTGAACCTGTCCCACTGAACCCTTGTGACCTGGTCGTTTCGAGGTATATAGTTCGGGCATGGGGGAATATATATCGAGGGACTGTGCGATGACCAAACGCCTGATCGAGATCGACGACGAGCTACTCGAGTCCGCGCAGGACGCGCTCGGGACTACCGGCGTCTCCGATACCGTGCGCGCGGCCCTGCACTCGGCAGCGGTCACCGCGGCCCGAGCCCGTCATGTCGAGTGGCTCATCAACGGGGGGCTGGCAGAGATGGCCGATAAGGATCGGCGCGACGACGTATGGCGGTGACAGCGCGATACCTGGTCGACACCAGCGCACTCGCCCGAATGCCTCGTCCGGAGGTTGCCGGTCACCTCGTGCCGCTCATCGACGCGGGAGTGGTCGCCACCTGTGCCGTTATCGACGCCGAGATCCTATACAGCGCGCGCAATCCTGTCGAATACGAACAGCTCCGATCGGATCGGCGCGCGCTGTTCGAGTATCTACCGACCAACGACGAACACTGGCAGAGCGCGTTTGCTATCCAGCGCGAATTGGCGCGGTCGGGCCGCCACCGCGCGGTCGGCATCCATGACCTGCTCGCTTCGGTGTTGGCGATAGAACACCGCCTTGTCCTGTTCCACTACGACTCCGATTTCGAAACGGTCGCATCGGTGGTGGACCTCAATCACCGCTGGGTCGCGCCTCGGGGGAGTCTCGAGACATCGTGACCAGGTGATGTCACACTCCGGTCGCCTACGTCGTCGTCTCTGTGAACCCGCAAGAAGCGATGAAGGAGTGGATCATGGTGGAGCAGAAGAAGATCGCGGTGGCGGGGGCAACCGGGCGGCTGGGTCGGCACGTGGTGGATGTGCTGGTCGAGCGTGGGTACGACGTTGTCGCCTTCTCGCGCGCCGACGGTGTCGACATCGAGACCGGTGCGGGTCTCGACGAGGCGTTGACCGGGGTCGACATCGTTATCGACGCGTCGAGTACGCCGTCGGCCGATCAGCAGGTGGCGACCGAGTTCTTCACCGCTTCCGCGCGGAACCTGCATGCGGCGGGGGAGCGGGCCGGGGTCGAGCGGCTGGTGGTGGTGTCCATCATCGGGATCGACGGTTCGCTCGCCGGGTACAACGCCGCCAAGCTGGCCCATGAGCAGGAACTGCTCAAAGGTGCACTGCCGGTGCAGATCCTGCGTGCGGCGCAGTTCCACGAACTCGTCGAGGTGATGGTCGGATGGGGCACGCAAGGCTCCGTCGCCTACGTTGCGGGTATGCGTACCCAGCTGGTCGCCGCGCGAACAGTCGCCGAGGCGCTGGTCGATCTCGCCGCGAATCCGATTGCCGCCGAAGATATTCCGTTCCCCGAGATCGCAGGCCCGCAGCCGGAGACCATGGCCGGTGCGGCCGCCGTTCTGGTCGAGACCCGCGGGGACGCGCTACAGATCATCGAAACCTCCGACTCGGCCAACCCCGACCGCGAGCAATTCGAAAACGGCACCCTCCTGCCGTCCCCGCACGCCACCCTGGCCGGTCCCTCCTTCGCCGAGTGGGTCTCCGCTGCGCTGTAAGGCTGCTCGGCGCTCCGGTGCTGCTCGGCATATCAACGACGCTCGCCTGTCCGATGTTGCTTCCCCGGGGAGCTCGTGCAAAGGCTGCTGCTCCCGTTCTCCGACGTCGGGCCGAATTGTGATTGCGTGGTGGATGAAATCTGGGCGGCAACGCAGGGTGCCGGCGGCGCGATGGGGTGAGGCGACACGAAGGCTGGGCCCGGCGGATCGGGGTGATCCGCCGGGCCCAGCCTGTCGTCGAGACGGCTACGACTTCGGTTGGGTGAGGTCGTAGAGCGTTACCCCGTCGACCGTCGTCGCCGAGTAGTTCGCCGTCACCCATGCGGTGATCGCCGAGCTGGTCGACGCGCTGTTCCCGCCGGGACCACCGCGCCCACCGGCGACGAAGTAGTGGATCTTTCCGTCGGCCACGTACTGCTGGAACTGTTCGAGGGTGGGCGACGGGTCGCTGCCGTTGAACCCGCCGACCGGCATCACCGGCAGTTCGGTGGCCAACTGATACCCGGCGGCGCTGTTGGAACCGACGGCCGCCGCGACCCAGGTGTAGTCGGTGCCGTTCGACTCGAGCAGGCTGACGATCTGATCGCTCGGCCGTGATCCGCCCAGCAATCCGCCGGCGCCACCCATGCGCTGGTCGCCGCCGTTCGTTCCCTGCGCGGCACCGTCCGGCGTCGCCGCGCCGTCCTGCCCCAGCGCGGCACCGTCCGGCGCACCCGTGGCCGCACCGTCCGGGGCTGTCCCGCCAGGTGCGGCACCGTCCCTGGCGGATCCGTCGGCGCCCGGCCTGCCACCGTCGCCCCCGGGACGCATACCGGGTCCCCCCATGCCGTGCATCCCGCCGGAACTCGGTCCGGCGGAAGGGATCGCACCGGAATGCGCGGACGCGAGGGTGTCGATCGAGTAGGCGATCGGTCCGGCGAGGCCGAGGAAGGCCGCGGCGAGCGCCACGATCACCGACTGCTTGCGAGCCAGTGGGAACACGAACGCGACGGTGGCGACGACACCGACGACAAGGATCGTCCAGCGCAACCACGGCTGGAAGGAAGCGCTGCGTGACAACAACATCCACGCGGTCGCCGTGGTGAGCGCAATGGCCACCGCGCCCGCGCACCGCGCCCACAGCCGATCACGCGAACCCCAGATCTGCACGGCGCCGGTCCCGACCAGCGCCGCCACGGCGGGCGCGAGCGCCACCGTGTAGTACTGGTGGAAGATCCCCGCCATGAAGCTGAACACCAGTCCGGTGACGAGAAGCCAACCGCCCCAGAGGATCAGCGCGGCCCGCCGAGCATCGGTGCGCGGCGCGCGTCCGCGCAAGGCGAGCCCGACCACGAGCGCGAGCAACGCCGCCGGAATCAGCCACGCGATCTGACCGCCCTGCGCGGGTTCGAACATCCGGGTGATCCCGGTGCTTCCCCACATCCCGTTGCCGCCGGCGGGCAGTTCCCCGCCGGGGCCGACACTGCCGGTCTCGTTGCCGTTCAACCGGCCGAGTCCGTTGTATCCGAGGGTGAGCTCGATGATCGAATTGTTCTGTGACCCACCGATCCACGGCCGCGAATCCGACGGCCACAGCTCCACCGCCACTATCCACCACCCCGCGCCTGCCACCATCGCCGCTCCGGCGGCGAACAATTGCGCGACCCGCTTTCCCAGCTTCGGGGGTCCGGCGATCAGATACATCAGGGCCAACGGTGGCACCACCAGCAGCACCTGCAACTGCTTGGCCAGGAACCCGAATCCGATGAACGCGCCGGTGAGCAGCAACCATCGCCACCGTCCGTCCGCGACCGCTCGTGTCATCGCCCACGCGGCCGCGATCATCAGCAAGACGAGCAGCGCGTCGGGATTGTTGAACCGGAACATCAGCACCGCGACGGGAGTCACCGCGAGCACCGTGCCCGCGATCAACCCCGCCGCAGGTCCGAACGACCTGCGCACCGTCGCCCACAACAGTGCGACGCTCGCGACGCCGAGCAGCACCTGCGGCACCAGCATGCTCCAGCTGTTGAGCCCGAACAGCCGGACCGACAGTTCCATCACCCACAGCGAAGCGGGCGGTTTGTCGACGGTGATCGAGTTCGCGGCGTCGGAGGAGCCGAAGAAGAACGCCTCCCACGATTGCGAACCTGCCTGTACCGCAGCGGCATAGAAGTCGTTGGCCCAGCCGTTGGCGCTCAGATTGATGAGATAGGCGATCAGTGTGCCGAGCAGCAACGCCGCCAATGCGGGTCGCTCCCAACGCTTTCGGGTCGGCGTGGTCTTCGCGATGCCGGCGGGTGGGGTGGGTGCGATGGTCGTGGTCATCGACGGACCTCCACCGCGTGCGTGCGCGCTGCCGACTCCGCGCTCTCGGTGGCTGCGAACACCGGCGAGACGCTCGTGCTCCGGTCGGCGCCCGCGTGCCGGAACACCCAGCGCAGGCCGACGAAACGAGCGAGTGTCGCCACGAGATTGGCGGTGATCAGGACGGTGAGTTCCACCGCCACGGGTGCGTCGGGTGCCCAGCGGTGCAGGGCGAACAGGGACCCGCTGGTGACCGCCAGCCCGAACGCGAAGATGGCCAAACCCTGGAACTGGTGCGACATCGCGTTGCCGCGTCCGCGCACGCCGAAGGTGAATGCCCGGTTGGCGGCCGTATTGCCCACCGCGGTGACCAGCAGCGATATCAGATTGGCGCCCTGACTGCCGAGCAGCGGCTGCAGCAGCAGATACAGGACGATGTAGGCGAGGGTCGAGCTCACCCCGACGATCGCGAACCGCACCAGCTGCCCGACCATGCCGAGGGGTACTCCGGCGACCAGCGGTTCCCGCCCGACAGCGGCCCGCAGCTCGTCCAGCGGGAGGGCGCCGGTGGTCAGCGCCCTGGTCAACCGCCAGATTCCGCGCAGGTCCTTGCGTGCGGTATCGATGATGTCGACCCGGCTGTCGGGATCGTCGATCCAGTCGACGGGCACCTCGTGAATCCGCAGACCCGCCCGCTCGGCCAGCACCAGCAGCTCGGTATCGAAGAACCACTCGCCATCCCGAACCAGCGGCAGCAGTTCGCGCGCGACCTCGGTGCGCACGGCTTTGAATCCGCACTGCGCATCCGAAAAGCCTGCCCGCAGAGTGGTTTTCAGCAGCAGGTTGTAGCAGCGGGAGATGATCTCACGCTTGGGTCCGCGCACCACGCGAGCCGACGCGTCGAGCCTGGTGCCGATCGCGAGATCGGAATGCCCGGACACCAGCGGCGCGATCAGCGGCAGCAGCGCGTCCAGGTCGGTCGACAGGTCGACATCCATGTACGCGACCACCGCCGCGTCCGAGACTTCCCACGCGGCCCGCAGGGCCCGCCCACGCCCTTTGGCGTCCAGGTGCAGCACCTCGACGCCGTCGAGTTCGGCGGCCAGCAACTCCGCCACCGCGAGGGTGGCGTCGGTGCTGGCATTGTCGGCGATGGTGATGCGGGCCGTGAACGGGAATCCGGCGCGCAGATAGGCATGCAACCTCCGCACGCACAGGCCGAGATCGACCTCTTCGTTGTACACGGGTATCACTACGTCGAGCACCGGCGCGCGGCTGCTCTGCATGGCCTTCTGCTCGGCCTCGGTCTGAGTCATGACACCCAGACTCGATGGCCGCGCTGCCACCGAGCTGGGACCGAGCTGGGAGGTTGCTGGGGATCGTGGTCAGCCGCGACGCAGGCGCAGCACGCTGTCGGCGCGCTCGCCGACCACACCGTCGGGGCTGGTCGAGGGGGTGTGGACCAGCTCTGCGGTCTCGACCTGCCACTCGGGCCCGAGCTCGAGCTGCTCGAGCACCTGCTCGATGGTCGGGAACACATGAGTGTGCATCTGGCTGGAGGCCCAGCTCGGCGCGGCCGCGTGCGCGCCGACCACCAGTACGCCACCCGGCGCGACGGCGGCCGCCGCGCTGCGCAGAATCCCGGCCCGCTCGTCCGGCAGTTCCACCGGGGAGTGCAGGAACTGCGCCGACACCAGGTCGAAGGTGCCCGCCGGGAAGCTCGCCTGGAGGTCGTGGCGCTCCCACACGATCGTCACGCCTACCTCGGCGGCCCGGCGCGCGCCACGCTCCATCGCGGTCGCGGAGATGTCGGCGGCGGTGACCTGCCAGCCGCCCTCCGCCAGCCAGATCGCGTCGGCACCCTCGCCGCAGCCCAGGTCGAGGGCGGTCCCTGGGGTCAGCTCGGAGACCTCGCGCACCAGGAGGGGGTTCGGGTTACCGGTCCAGATCTGCGCACGTTCGCGGTAGAAGTCTTCCCAGAACTCTTCGGCGTTCGCCACGGTCTCGGTCATCGATGCTCCTGGTCAGTCAGGGTGAAAGGATCACCCGATAGTGCATCGGCGGCTCCGACGGGCGCCAGAAATCTTGCTGTTTCAGCAAATGTGTTCCCGCTCTCGGTGGGGTGCGTAACCCGCGGTACGGCCCGCCCTAGTATTACTACCGTGACGCGCGGTTACCCCAAGACGGACGAGGCGCCGCGGCGTCGTGTCGACGCGCGGACCGAACGCTGGCGTGAGCATCGCGTGCAGGTGCGGATCGAATTCGTCGACGCCGCGTTCCGGGCGCTCGATCAGGTCGGGCCCGATGTGAGCATGGGCGATATCGCCAAGGAAGCCGGTGCGGCCAAGCCGAAGCTGTATCGCCATTTCGAGGACAAGACCGACCTCTACAACGCGATCGTCGACCGGGTACGCGACATGCTCTGGGAGCGCGTGCTCACCAGCGTGAATCTCACCGACGATTCGATCAGCGAACTCGTCCATACCGCGGCCACCGAGTACGTGGCGGTCGTGTCGGCGCATCCGAACGTCTTCCGGTTCATGCTGCACAGCCATTTCAGCCAGCAGGCCAAGGAAACCGAACGCGCGCTGGTCGCGGCCCGCCAATCGGCGCGGCGGGCGGCGGAATTCTTCGCGGGCCTGCTGCCGACCGAATCGATCGACGTGACCGGGATCGAATTGGTGAACTATTCGATTTTCGGCGCGGTCGCCTCGGCCACGGACTGGTGGCTCGGCGCGAACCAGCGCGAAGTATCGGCGATGCCGGTCGAGCGCTTCGTCGACTATCTGGCCGAGAGCATCTCGGCGCTGGCGCAGGCGCACGCTCGCTTCAACGGGGTCAAGATCGACCCGTCGGAACCGCTGCGCTCGGCTTTCGGTCTCGACTGAGTTCTCGCGCCCGACACGAACTCCGTTGTTCTCGTCGATCACGTCGTTGGGGTCGACGGGGGTGCGATGGGTTCAGTATGAACCTGGGTACCGACATGTTCGGGACGCCACGCTAGGCATACCTCGGCCGTGCGCGGCCGCGCCGATCATGCGTCGACGTGAAGTCTCCAGAGCGGTGATACGGGGCCGTGGCCTGCGCCGAGATCGTAGGAGGCGGCGAGGCATCGGTAGGTCCACTCCTTGGCGAACTCCACCGCGTCGGGAACCGGGTAGCCGTTGGCGAGCGCGCTGGCGATCGCCGCGGCCAGGGTGTCGCCGCCGCCGTGATCGTTGCCGGTGGCGATGCGCGGTGCGCTGAACTCGCGGAAGGTGTCGCCGTCGTAGAGCAGGTCGGTGCTGAATTCCGAGGCGCGCAGGTGCCCGCCCTTCACGATCGCCCACTGCGCGCCCAGTGCGTGCAATGCCTCGGCGGCCTTGCGCGCGGTGGCGTCGTCGACCACCTCGATGCCGGTGATCAGACGCACCTCGTCGAGGTTGGGGGTAACGACGGTCGCCAGCGGAATCAGCGTAGTGCGCACTGCCTCCAGGGCCTCCGCGTGCAGCAGTGGATCCCCGTGCATGGAAGCCGCGACGGGATCGACCACCAGGGGAATGGTGCCCTCGCGCCCGATTCCGAGCTCGCGGCACACCCCGGCGACGGCCTCGATGATCGCGGTGGAGGCGAGCATGCCGGTCTTGGCCGCGCCGATGCCGATATCGCGCACGACCGCCCGTACCTGATCGGCCACGACCTGCGGCGGAATCTCGTGAAACCCGCTGACGCCCACCGTGTTCTGCACGGTCACGGCGGCCACCGCCACGCACGCGTGCACGCCGCACAGCGCCATGGTGCGCGAATCGGCCTGGATGCCCGCGCCGCCACCGGAGTCGGTGCCCGCGATGGTGAGCGCGCGAACGGGGGTCTGGCCATCGGGGGTCAGCGGCAACATCTTCACGCCCCAACCCTACGACCGCACTCGCCGTCGCGAGACCCCACCTGGGCACTGCGAATGAAAACCATTATCATTAACTCGTGACCAACACCCTGACACCTCTGCCCGTCACCGTCCTGTCCGGCTTCCTCGGCGCAGGCAAGACCACGCTGCTCGATCACATCCTCGCCAACCGCGACGGCCGCCGGGTCGCGGTGATCGTCAACGACATGAGCGAGGTCAATATCGACGCCGCGCTGATCGCAGGCCAGGGGCACCTCGACCGCACCCAGGAGAAGCTGGTCGAACTCACCAACGGCTGCATCTGCTGCACCCTGCGCGAGGACCTGATCGAAGCCGTCGCGCGTCTGGCACGCGAGGGCCGCTTCGACCAGCTGGTGATCGAGTCCACCGGCATCTCCGAACCCATGCCGGTGGCCGCCACCTTCGACTGGGAGTTCGACGACGGGTTCCGCCTCGGCGACATCGCCCGCCTCGACACCATGGTCACCGTCGTCGACGCCTCGACCTTCCTGGCCGAACTCGTCCGCGGACAGGCGCTCACGGAACGCGACCTCGAAGCCGGCGAGGGTGATGCCCGCTCGATCGCCGATCTGCTGGTCGATCAGGTGGAGTTCGCCGACGTGCTGTTGATCAACAAGACCGACCTGGTCAGCGCGAACGCCGCGGCCACGGTGGAGGCGACCGTACGAAGGCTCAACCCGCGAGCGCACGTGCTGCGAACCGAAAAGGGCGTCGTGGATCTGCGCGAAGTGCTTGCCACGGGACGCTACAACCCGGTGGTCGCGGCCGAATCCGAAGGCTGGGCAGAGGAATTGGCGGGGGGACACGCTCCCGAGACCGAGGAATACGGAATCAGCAGCAGCACCTTTCTCGCCGACCGGCCCTTCCATCCGCAACGCCTCGCCGCCGTGCTGGAGCGATTGCGGGGGATGTTGCGCAGCAAGGGATTCTGCTGGATCGCGAGCCGTCCCGAGCTGGCGGCGATCTGGTCGCAGGCGGGCCCGAATCTGACCTTCGAACCCGGCGCGTGGTGGTCGGAACTGGAAGTGCCTGCCGGACAGGAGCTCGTGTTCATCGGAGTGCGCCTCGACGCCCCCGCCGTGCGGCGCGAACTCGACGCCGCGCTGCTCACCGACGCGGAGTTCGCGGCGGGCCCGAGTGCGTGGACCGGCTACGCCGATCCGTTTCCGGCCTGGGCCGACCTGCACGAGCATCACTGATTGGCATCTTTGCTGCGCGTATCACACTGCGCTGGTGCATGATTCGAATGGGTCGCGACCCACGCACCGATGAGGGGAGCGTGGGCCGCGGCACCTGGACGAATCAGGCCAGCCCGGCGAAGAACTCGCGAATGTCGCCGACCAGCACCGCGGGCGCCTCGTGTGCGGCATAGTGCCCGGCCGCGTCGTTCGCGCCGCCCGTACCCGCGCTGGTGTCGTAGGAATTCCAGCTGACGATCTTGCTGTGGTCGCGCTCGGCGAACCGGCGGATCGACTGGAAATCGCCGGCGAACATGGCCAGCCCGGTCGGGACCGTGGTCGGCTCGGTCGGCTGCTCGGTGGCGTGCGCGTCCTCGTAGTAGAAGCGCAGCGACGAACCCGCTGTCCCGGTGAGCCAGTACAGCGCCACATTCGCGATCACGAACTGCGCGTCGAGCGACTCGCCGAACAGCTGCGCGTTCCAGCCGAGCAGGCCCACCGGGGAATCGGCGAGCGCGTAGGCCAGCGTCTGCGGCTGCTGGCTGTGCAGCGTATTGAAGGCCATCTTGTTCTCGTGGAACCACTGGAGATGCTGCAGCGCGGCCATATCCGCCTCGGACAGGCCCTCGAACTCGGCCGGGTCGCCGGACGGGAACGAGAACAGCTGGGTGACGTGCACGCCGATCACCGTGTCGGGCGCGATCCGGCCGATCTCCGGGGAGACCATCGAGCCGCCGTCGTTGCCGATGGCGCCGTAGCGCTGGTAGCCCAGGCGCGTCATCAGCTCGGCCCAGGCGCGGGCGGTGCGGTAGCGGTTCCAGCCGGTGCTGCGGGTGGGGCCGGAGAAGCCGAAGCCGGGCAGCGAGGGGATGACAAGGTGGAAGGCGGGCGCGTCGGCCGATTCCGGCTCGGTGAGGGGCGCGATCACGTCGAGGTATTCGAGGATCGAACCGGGCCAGCCATGGGTGAGGATCACCGGCGTCGCATCGGCGCGCGAGGAGCGGATGTGCAGGAAGTGGATGTCCTCGCCCTCGATCTCGGTGGTGAACTGCGGGTAGGCGTTGAGCTCGGATTCCAGCGCGCGCCAATCGAACTCCTCGAGCCAGTACTCGGCGAGAGTGCGGACGCGACCGGCCGGGACGCCGTAGGCGTCGCCGACGCCGGGCAGTTCGTCGGGGTACAGGGCGCCGCGCAGCCGGTTGGCGAGGTCGTCGAGGCGGGCCTGCGGAACGTCGATTCGGAACGGGGTGATGGTGGCCATGTCGACTCCTCAAATTGAAACGGAATGTTTCGTTCTGTTCCAACCGTAGCAGAACGGAGCATTCCGTTTCAAGTGGTAGGCTGATATTCATGGCGAACCAGACCGAAACCGCAGATCAGCCCCGCTTGCCCGGTCGCAAGGCGCAGGCCGCGCGCAACGACGGACTGATCCTCGACGCCGCCCGCGCGGTGTTCCTCGACGATCCGAACGCACCGATCGCCGCCGTGGCCGAACGGGCGGGCGTCGGGATCAGCGCGCTCTACCGGCGGTATCCGAGCAAGGAGGTGCTGCTGCGCACCCTCTGTCACGAAGGGCTACGGCGATTCAACGCGGAAGCCGATGCGGCGCTGGCGGATTCGGATGGCTGGCGCGGGTTCGTCGGATTCTTGGAACGGGTCGTCGAGGCCGACGTGCACTCGCTCACCGTGCGTCTGGCGGGCACCTTCACGCCCGACGAGTCGATGCTGCCCGACGTCGTGCACTCGGGTGAGGCCGGCGAGGAGCTGGTCCGCCGCGCCCACGCCAGCGGTCGCCTTCGGCCCGATGTCGACGCCCTCGACCTCGGCTTGATCCTCGAGGCATGCTCGGCCATCACCATGCCCGACCCGGCGCGCACCGCCGAACTGCGCCAACGTGTCCTCGCGCTGATGGTGGACGGGCTCACCGCCGAGGGCGAGTTACCGGGCCCACCCCCTGCGACCGGCGAGTTCGCCTGGCGATGGGAACGCAAGCCCTGACCGCCGCCGATACGGCCCTGCTCCCGAGCGCGCACCTGGCAGACTTGGCGCATCACCCGGACTGCAACGCGGAGGCGCGTAGTGAACTGGACCCTGGAAGTTGTGATCGTCCCGGTTTCCGATATCGATCGGGCCAAAGATTTCTACGCGCGTCAGCTCGGGTTCGCCGTCGACCACGACACGGTGATCTCCGACGACGTGCGCATCGTGCAACTCACCCCGCCTGGCTCGGGCTGCTCGATCGTCATCGGCAAAGGGGCGGTGCCGCAGATGCCGCCGGGCTCGCTGAAGGGCCTGCAACTCGTGGTTCCCGATATCGAGCAGGCGCACGCGGAGCTGGTGGCGCGGGGAGTCGAGGTCAGCGAGGTGCGCGAGCTCGGCAAGAATCCACGGCCCGTCCCGCACCCGCTCGACAATGTCGGTTTCGTCTTCTTCAGCGATCCCGACGGGAATAGCTGGGCGGTGCAGCAGATCTCCAGCCGAGCCGACAAATCCTCGAGCTGATTCGAACCCTGTCGGTATACCGCTTCGGGCGGGCACCATGCTCGCATGCTGTTGGAGAGGCCCACCGAAACCGGCGAGCGACGGATCCCGCTGTACCGTCGCCCCGGGTTCCTGCGCGCGCTCTCGCCGCTCGCGGTGTTGGTCATCTGGCAGCTCGCCAGCGCCAGCGGCTCGATCCCGGCCAAGAAACTGCCCGCGCCGTCCGCGGTGCTGGACGCGGGTCTGGAAACCTACCGATCCGGCCAGCTCACCGAGGCCCTGCTGGTCTCCGGCCAGCGCGCGCTGTACGGCTTCGCCCTCGGCGCGGTTCTCGCGCTGGTACTCGGCGTGCTCGCCGGCCTGAGCAAGATCGGTGAGTACGCGGTCGACCCGCCGCTGCAGATGATCCGCACCATCCCGCTGTTCGGCCTGATCCCGCTGTTCATCATCTGGTTCGGCATCGGCGAGGAGCCCAAGGTCTACCTGATCGCCCTCGGTGTGTTCTTCCCGCTGTACCTCAATACCTTCTCGGGCATCCGCCAGCTCGATCCGAAACTGCTCGAACTCGGCAGCGCCCTGCACCTCGGACTCACCGAACGACTGCGCCTGCTCGTGCTCCCCGGCGCCCTGCCGCAGATCCTGGTCGGCGCCCGGCAGAGTCTCGGCATCGCCTGGCTCTCGCTCATCGTGGCCGAACAGATCAATGCCAGTGCCGGACTCGGCTTCGTCGTCAACAATGCCCGCGAATTCCTGCGAACCGACATCGTGGTGTTCGGCCTGGTGGTCTACAGCCTGCTCGGCCTGCTCACCGACTCGATCGTGCGGCTGCTCGAACGCCGCGCACTGCGCTGGCGCCCGGCGGTGCACCGCTGATGTCCGCTTCTTCCGCCGGCTCGAGGACCCACCCCGTCCCGAGAGCAGGCAGGCCCGCTACCCGCCGCCGTTCGATCGCGAGGTTCACCCCATGACCGCTGCCGCCGCCACGACCGTCACCCCCATCTCGTCGCGATCGGCTCGCGTGCCCGCCGCCCGGATCGCCGCTCTCAGCAAGCGATTCGGTGACCGCACCGTGCTCGACGGGATCGATCTCGAGATCGGCGCGGGCGAGATCGTCGCACTGGTCGGGCGCAGTGGATCCGGCAAGTCCACGCTGTTGCGGATTATCGGCGGCCTCGATACCGCCACTCGCGGTGCGGCTTCCGTCGAAGGCAGGCCGACGATCGTCTTCCAGGAACCCCGCCTGATCCCGTGGCAGCCGGTGGTGCGCAATGTGGCCCTCGGCAGGCCGAAGCCGCGCAATCGACGTGCCGACGAGCAAGCCGCCCGCGACCTGCTCGCCGAGGTCGGCCTCGCCGGTCGCGCCGACGCGTGGCCGCTCACTCTGTCCGGTGGTGAGGCCCAACGTGCCGCGCTGGCACGGGCATTGGTGGCCGAGCCGACGCTGTTGCTGCTCGACGAGCCCTTCGGTGCGCTCGACGCGCTGACCCGGCTGACGATGCACGAGCTGCTCCTCGGCCTGCACGCTCAGCGCGAGTTCGGCGTCCTGCTGGTGACCCACGACGTGCTGGAGGCGATCACCCTGGCCGACCGCGTTCTCGTTCTCGACGACGGCCGTATCGCCGCCGACGTGCCCATCGAGCTACCACGCCCCCGCACCGCCGCCGCGCCGGAAGTCGCCGAGTACGCGACGCACCTGCTCGCGCTGCTCGGCGTGCACTGAACCCTCCGCACCATCGCACGAAAGTTGTTCCCGTGAAACGCACTCCGATGTCCCGTCTGGCAGGCCTTGCCCTCGCCGTCGTCGCAACGCTCGCACTGAGCGCGTGCGGCGACGACACGGCGACCGAGGCCTCGCCCTCGGGCCCGGTCGACCTGAGCACCGTCACGCTGAAAGTCGGTGACCAGAAGGCGATTTCGATCGAGGTGTTGCTGAAGGCATCGGGTCAGCTGGAGAACCTGCCCTACAAGATCGAATTCTCCACCTTCACCGCCGGTCTGCCGCTGGTCGAGGCGGCGAGTGCGGGCGGCATCGACATCGCCCAAACCGGCAACACCCCGGTGATCTTCGGCGCGGCCGCCGACGCCGACATCAAGATCGTCGGGGCGCTCTCGGCCACCGGCAAGGGTGACGCGATCCTGGTCGGCAAGGACTCCACGATCGGTTCGGTCGCGGCCCTCAAAGGCAAGAAGGTCGCCGTCTACAAGGGCAGTTCGGCCAACGCGAACCTGCTCCTGCAACTGCAGAAGGCGGGCCTGTCGCTGAGCGATGTCGAGCCGGTCTACCTGGCTCCCGGCGACGGCTACACCGCGCTCACCCGCGGTGACGTCGACGCCTGGGCCACCTGGGACCCCTACACCGCCATCGCGGAGAAGGAGATCGGCGCCAAGTCGATCGCCACCGCCGACCAGGCCGCCAACGGCTACAACTTCTGGGTGGCGGGCAACAAGACCGTCGCCGACGCGGGCAAGTCCGCCGCTCTCGCCGACTTCTTCCAGCGCTACGCCGCCGCCACCAAGTGGTCCTCGGACAATCTCGACACCTGGTCGACCAAATACGGCGAGCTGACCCAGATCAGCGTCGACGCCTCCCGCACCACCTGGACCCGCTCGATCAAGGAGCCGATCAAACTCACCGACCAGGTCATCGCCTCCGAACAGGAAATCGCGGATGCCTTCACCAAGGCCAAGGCCATCCCCGGCAAGGTCGACTTCAAGTCGTTCGTCGACACCCGCTTCGACAAGGCGTAAGTCGCGCTGAGCCGTCACGGCGCCGTCGATCCCACCGGATCGGCGGCGCCGCTACGCTTTTCCGAACGCGAGCGCGACATTGTGGCCGCCGAATCCGAACGAGTTGCTGAGGGCGTAGTCGATCTTGTGCGGTCGTGCGGCCCCGGCGACGATATCGAGATCGATCGCCGGGTCCGCGTTGTCGAAATTCAGTGTGGGCGGGACGATCTGCTCACGCAGGCTCAGGATCGTGAGCACCGCTTCGAGAGCGCCCACCGCGCCGATCGAATGACCGAGCGCTGACTTCGGGGCGTACACCGAGGCATCGGGAGCGACCGCGGTGATCGCCGCCGCTTCGGAAGCATCGCCGATCGATGTCGACGTCGCGTGCGCGTTCACGTGATCGATGTCGCGAACCCGCAGCCCCGCAGTGTGAACGGCCTTGCGCATCGCCCGCGCCGCACCGGTGCCCGCCGGGTCGGAGGCCACGATGTGGAAGGCGTCGGAGGTGATGCCCGCACCGAGCACTCGCGCGTGGATGCGCGCACCACGCGCCTTCGCGTGCCGTTCGGATTCGAGCACGAGCAGCGCGCCGGCCTCGCCGAAGACGAAGCCGTCGCGGTCGCGGTCGAACGGCCGGGAGGCACGTTCGGGCTCGTCGTTGCGGGTACTCATCGCCCGCATCATCGCGAAGCCCGCGATGGGGACCGGGTCGATATGCCCTTCGACGCCACCGGTGACCACCACATCGGCCTCGCCGGTGCTGAGCAGCCGCCAGGCGTGCGCGATCGCCTCCGACCCCGACGAGCAGGCCGACACCGGCGCGAAAACCCCACCCTGCGCGCCGATGTCGAGTCCGACGGTGGCGGCGGGTCCATTGGGCATCACCATCGGCACGGCCAGCGGCGAGACCTTGCGGTAGCCGCCCGCCCGCATCGCGTCGACGGCATCGATCAGTGCGTCGCCGCCCCCGAGGCCGGTGCCGATGGCCACGGCGAGCCGCTCACGGTCGACTTCCGGCGAGCCCGCGGCCTGCCAGACCTGTCTGCCGAGGACCAGCGCCATGCGTTCGACGTAGGAATGCCTGCGCTGCTCGATCCGCGTCAGCTCGGCATCGGGCGAGGTGACCAGTGGTCCGCCGATCCGCACCGGCAGATCGTGCTCGGCGAGGAACCGCGTGGGTAGCGCACGGATTCCGCTCTCGCCGCGCAGCAGGCGCGACCAGGTCTCGTCCATGGTGTCGGCCAGTGCGGTGGTCGCCGCGTACGCGGTCACCACCACGCCGCCCCGAGTTTCTGAAGCGATCGGTACAGTCACGATGACATGAATACCTGTAGCACTCGCTACAGTCAACCCATGGCCCGTCCCCTCGACCACCGCAAGCGCGCCGAGATGCTGGCCGGTGTCGTCACCTACATCGCCTCGCACGGCTTGGCCGAGCTCTCGCTGCGACCGCTGGCCGCGGCGCTCGGAACCAGCTCGCGCATGCTGATCTACTACTTCGGAACCAAGGAAGAACTGCTGGTCCAGGCGTTGGCGACGCAGCGACCCGACCTCGCCGCGGTCTTCGCCGATATCGCCGAGCCCGCGCAGCTATCCGCGCGGCTGATCGGGTTCTTCGACGTGAATTCCGAGGGTGCCGAGGCCGACAGCGTGCGAGTGCTGCTGCAGGTGCTGGGTGCCGCGTGTGCCCCCGGCTCGCCGTACCAGGACTACGCCGAGGCCGCGATCGCCACCTTCGTCACCGAACTCGCCGCCGCGCTGCGCCGCACCGGGCTGGCCGAAGATCCCGAGGTGGTGTCCACGCTGCTGGTCTCCGGATTGCGCGGCATCATCCAGGACCGCGTGATCACGGGCGACCGGGAACGTACGGGCCGCGCCGCGCGCACCCTCATCGCGGCGGTCCTGCCCGGCTGAGCGCCCGTCGGTGATCGGGTCTCATCCGGCCCGGATCGGCCTTCGTGTGCCCGGATCGCGGCTGGACCTGCCGCGAGCATTGCCGGGCGGGCGTCACTGGTGTGGGTAGCTTGTCGTCAACGGACGTCGAGGGCCGAGCGGCCGGTGAGGTGGCCAGGGTGAGCGAAGCGCGGGACGAGTCCTACGGGTCGGTGCGCTGGGTGATGCTCGGGGTGCTGTGCGCCAGTCTGTTGCTGGTGGCGATGGATGCCACGATTCTCAATGTGGCGCTGCCGTCGCTGATCGAGGATTTGCAGGTCGGGCCGATGGAACAGCTGTGGATCATCGATATCTACGGGCTCGTGCTCGGCGGCTTGCTGATCACCACCGGTGCGCTCGGTGATCGGGTGGGGCGAAAGTTGTTGTTCATCAGCGGGTTCGTGCTGTTCGGCATCGCGTCGGTGGTCGCGGCTACCGCCGGGAGCGCGGCGCAGTTGATCGGCGGCCGGGTATTGCTCGGAATCGGCGGTGCGATGGTGATGCCGTCGACGCTGTCGCTGATCCGCAACATCTTCGCCGATGTGCGCGAACGCACCATGGCCATCGGGATCTGGGCGGCGGTCGCAGGGGTCGGCGCCACGGTGGGGCCCATCGTCGGTGGGTTCCTCGTCGAGCACTTCGGGTGGTCGTCGGCGTTCTGGCTCAATGTGCCGGTGGTGGTCGTGACGGTGGTGGTGGGGCTGTGGGTGTTGCCGGAATATCGTGCGCCGCAGGCGGGGAGCCTGGACTGGTTCGCCGCCGCGCTGTCGGTGGCAGGCATCGTCTGCCTGGCGTGGGGCGTCAAGCATCTCGCGAAAGGTGAAGCGAGCGAGGTGGACTGGGCGATCCTGCTGATCGGCATCGCCGCGCTGGCCTGGTTCACCCGACGTCAGCTCACTGCCACCGACCCGCTGCTGGATGTGCGGCTGTTCCGCAACGGCGCGTTCACCGCGGCGGCCGTCGCGACGCTGCTGGCCATGATGGCGATCGGCGCGGCCATGTTCCTGATCTCGCTGTGGCTGCAATACGTCCACGGCTACAGCCCGTCGCAGGCGGGCATCCGGATGTTGCCCGCCGCGCTCACGCTGCTCACCGCCTCCCTGCTCACACCGTTTCTGATGGAGAGGTTCGGTGTCCGCGCGGTGCTCGGTTTCGGCCTCGGCGCGGTCGCCCTCGGGTTCCTGCTGTTGGCGGTGAGTCCGGAACCCACCACCTATCCGGTGGTCGCGCTGGTGCTGGTGTCGTTCGGTCTCGGCGACGGTATGGCCGTGACCGCGGCGGCCGCAGTCCTGGTCGGCGCCGTGCCCGCGGACCGGGCGGGCCAGGCGGGTGCGGTGGAGGAGACCAACTACGAGGTCGGCGTCGGCTTCGGCGTCGCCCTGCTCGGCAGCCTGCACGCCAGGATCTTCAGTCAGCACATGACGGGCCTGTCCGTCCCCGCCGACAAGCTCGATCAGGCGAGCGGTTCGATCGGCGGCGCGGCCGAGGTGGCCACCGACCTACCCGAACCCGCCCGCGACGAACTCGCCCATGCCGCCGGTCACGCCTTCGACGTCGCCCTCACCACCACGTCCTACATCTCGGCCGCCGTCGTCGCGGTGGTTGCTGTCGGCACGGTCTGGCTGGTCCCGAAAGGGTTCCGCGTCACCGGCGGCCACGGATGACCACACCCTTGACGCAACCCAACGGTTGCAATACCCTGAATTGCAACCAGTCGGTTGCAATATATGAGGAGGCATCATGGGATTTCCTGATCAGATCGTCCGGACCGTCGAGCTCGCGCATCCGCCCGCCAAGGTATGGGCGGCCATCACCACCGCGGAAGGGCTGGGGAGCTGGTTCGGCAATACCGCCGAGATCGACCTGCGACCGGGCGGGGACATGCGAATGACCTGGAAGGAAGGGTTCGCCGCCGACATGCGGGTGGAGCGGGTCGAGGAGCCCTCGGTGTTCGGCTACACCTGGCCGATCAACGGGCTGCCCGACGACGACCCGCGACGCACCTATGTCGAATTCAGCCTCGAGCCGGTCGGCGACGGCACCCGGCTGACGGTCACCGAGACCGGCTTCGCCCAGCTGCCCGAGGAGGCCCACAAGGCGGCGTTCGAGGGCAATGTCGGCGGCTGGAAGAGCGAGCTGGGCGAGCTCGTCGAGTACCTCGATGCGGCCTGAGCAGGAGGCCACCGCCGAACGGGTCTTCGTCGCGCTGGCCGATCCGAGCAGGCGGTCGGTACTGGCCGCACTCGCCGCGCACGGTCCGGCCACCGCGACCGACCTCGCCGATCGGCTGCCCATCACCCGGCAGGCGATCGCCAAACACCTTGCCCTGCTCGCGGATGCGGGCCTGGTGATCGCGGAACCGGGGGAGCGGCGGCGCGTGCGCTACCGCCTCGATTCCGCTCCGATGCACGTGGCACAACAATTTCTGGCCGCCCTGTCCCGTGACTGGGACGGCCCACTCGACGCGCTCCGCCGGCATCTCGACGGCTGAGCCGGAAGGAAACGCAATGAGCGACAACGATTTCACCGCCACCATCACCGTCGACAAGACACCCGACGAGGCCTTCGCGGCCATCAACAACGTGTGGGCCTGGTGGTCGGAGACCATCGAGGGCAGCACCGGCACGGTCGGTGACAGCTACCTCTTCGAGGTCCCCGGCCTGCACCGCTGCACCATGACGACCACCACGTCGATTCCGGGCGAGCGCCTGGTCTGGCACGTCACCGACTCGCACCTGTCCTTCATCGCCGACACCAACGAATGGGAGGACACCGACGTCGTCTTCGACATCACCGAGAACGCCGACGGCACCGAAATCCGTTTCACCCATGTGGGTTTGGTGCCCGCCGGGGAATGCTACGAGGTGTGCTCCAACGCCTGGGGCGCCTACATCACCACCAGCTTGCGCGGTCTGCTCACCACCGGTGAAGGCGACCCGTTCCGGCGCACGAGCACCGGCGAGTCGGAACTGCTCAAGCACGGCAACGCCGACTTGGTGAAGCCGCGTCCCTGATCAGCCCCGGGGCGCGATGAGCAGCGTCTGGGTGCTGCGCCCGATCGGCCCGGTCTCGTCGAACAGCGCGGATTCGGCGAGGCCGATGCCGTGCGGCTGGGGATGGGTGACCGCGTCCAGGCACACCCACTCGCCGACCGGCTGACGATGCAGGGTCACGGTGAGGTCGGTGTTGATGAACAGGTACTTCGACCAGTCGAGGACCGCGCTGACCCCGTTGCCCGAATCGGCGGCGGCCAGCGTGCGCTCCAGCGGACTCGGGGTGGTCCCCGCGACGATCGGGTACTTCAACCGGATCCAGCAGATCGCGGGCCCCGGCGCGGCGAATGAGCCTGCGGAGAAACGGTATTCGATGCCGGTGTGGAAACCGATCTCCTGATCGGAGGGAAACTGCTCCGGCTCCGTCGCCGCGGGCAGTGGCCTGGTACCGGTCGGCAGGAACTGGGCGGGCAGATCGAGGGCGGGCTCGGCGAGCTTGAGCCGCCACGCGTTGGCCTGCATCACGGGGCCGCGCTCCGACGACAAAGTCGCCTCGATCAGTTCGACACTGCGCCCCGACCGCACCACCTTCGCCTGCGCGGTGAGCGGAGCCAGCGGCACCGGCCCGAGAATCTCGACGGCGACTCGTCCGACCTGGAATCCCGGCCGGGGCTCGCAGCGCTCGATCACATGCCCGAGCAGAGCGGACGGCGGTCCGGCGTGCTGGGCGTCCGGCGACCACGGGCCCCGGGTCAGCTCGGTCGAGAGGTACCGGTTCGGGTCCGCGGGGTCTCGGCGGTAGAAGGCATCGGCCACCCGGCCGACGTTACCCCGCGCGCCCCGTGGCCTAGGCGCTGCCCGTCAGGAGGGCGGTGAACAGGTCGAACAGCGGGCGCAGGGCGCACGGGCTGGTGTCGGAGGTGCAGCCGATGGACGACGAACCGGAGTCGGCGACCGGGAGGGACTCGGCCTGGGCGGTGCCGAGCGGGGCGGCGACGGACAGGGCGGCGGCCGCGAGGGCCCCGGCGACGATGCGTTTCATTGATTCACTCCAGTGCTCGGCGTGCCGGTAGGTCGACACGATTGCCAATCGTTACCGATCGCCAGGGTGAGCGAAAGCCCCGAAATCCAGGGTGCACGCGCCGGGACGCCCGCCCGATCGCGAAGATCGGACGGGCGTCGGCGAGGGCGGAGCGGGGTCAGGAGACGACCGGGAGGTACACCTTGCTGCCCTGGTCGGCGAACTCGGCGGACTTCTCGGCCATGCCCGCCTCGATGGCGGCCACATCGGTGAGCCCCTGCTTCTCCGCGTATTCGCGCACGTCGGCGGAGATGCGCATCGAGCAGAACTTCGGACCGCACATCGAGCAGAAGTGGGCGGTCTTGGCGGGCTCGGCGGGCATGGTCTCGTCGTGGTACTCGCGGGCGGTGTCGGGATCCAGCGAGAGCGCGAACTGGTCGTGCCAGCGGAATTCGAAACGGGCCTTGGACAATTCGTTGTCCCGGTCCTGGGCGTGCGGGTGACCCTTGGCGAGGTCGGCGGCGTGGGCGGCGATCTTGTAGGTGATCACCCCGACCTTGACGTCGTCGCGGTTGGGCAGACCGAGGTGCTCCTTGGGCGTGACGTAGCAGAGCATCGCGGTGCCGGCCTGGGCGATGATCGCGGCGCCGATGGCCGAGGTGATGTGGTCGTAGGCGGGTGCGATATCGGTGGCCAGCGGGCCGAGGGTGTAGAACGGCGCCTCTTCGCAGAGCTCTTCCTCGAGCCGCACGTTCTCGACGATCTTGTGCATCGGCACGTGGCCTGGGCCTTCGATCATCACCTGCACGCCATAGGATTTCGCGATCTTGGTGAGCTCGCCGAGAGTCCGGAGTTCGGCGAATTGGGCCTCGTCGTTGGCGTCGGCGATGGAGCCGGGACGCAGGCCGTCGCCGAGGGAGAAGGTCACGTCGTAGCGCGCCAGGATCTCGCACAGCTCACGGAAGTGCGTGTACAGGAACGATTCCTGGTGATGCGCCAAACACCACGCGGCCATGATGGAGCCACCGCGCGAGACGATGCCGGTGACGCGCTTGGCGGTGAGCGGGATGTAGCGCAGCAGCACGCCCGCGTGCACGGTCATGTAGTCGACGCCCTGCTCGCACTGCTCGATCACGGTGTCGCGGTACATCTCCCAGGTGAGCTTGGTGGGATCACCGTTCACCTTCTCCAGCGCCTGATAGATCGGGACGGTGCCGATCGGGACGGGGGAGTTGCGCAGAATCCACTCGCGGGTCTCGTGGATGTTCTTGCCGGTGGACAAGTCCATGATGGTGTCGGCGCCCCAGCGCGCGGCCCACACCATCTTCTCCACCTCTTCGGCGATCGACGACGACACCGCCGAATTGCCGATATTGGCATTGATCTTGACCAGGAACTTCTTGCCGATGATGGTCGGCTCCAGCTCCGGGTGGTTGTGGTTGGCCGGAATCACCGCGCGACCGAGTGCGACCTCGTCGCGCACCAGTTCGGGCGAGACCCCCTCGCGGGCGGCGATGAACCGCATCTCGGGGGTGATGATGCCCTGACGAGCCCAGGCGAGCTGGGTAGGCGGACCGTCGACGGTCGGGGAGTCCCATTCGTCGCGCAGTTTCGGCAGCCCGGCCTCGAGGTCGATCACCGCGTTGTCGTCGGTGTACGGCCCCGAGGTGTCGAAGACATCGAAGTGGTCGCCGTTGGTGAGGTTGATCCGGCGCACCGGGATGCGCAGGCCGTCTACCTCCTGGTAGTGCTTGACGCTGCCCTGGATCGGACCGGTGGTGACGGTGTCGACCGTCCTGTCAGAAGACGTGTTCGAGCCCACGATATTTCCTCCCTACGCCGGCATTACCCGGTCAGGTTCATACGGTCGACGGCCCTGAACGCCCGAGATGGGCTAGCCGTCCTCTCAGCCCGCTGGTGCGAGCCCCCGTGCTTTTTTGAGCGCTGACGCGCTCGAGTTCGCGGCCCCTGGTGTCCTGCCGATGGGAGGCCGTTGCTTGCTCCTTCGTCGCCTACGCAACGGCCTCCCATCGGCGGGACGGCCGCGAACCGCCGCTTCGCGGCGAGCCCCTCCTCGAGGTCGGGGCATGCGTGGCTGGTGTGCAGTCTAGGCGGCGGCCTGAGCGTTCGCTATCGGGTGCCGGATTCGGTCAGCTGGCGCTCGACCGAGGCCGGCGTGTTGTCGGCTTCTTGCAGCCCGAACTTGCTGTGCAGTGCCACCAGTGGCTTCGGTGCCCACCAGTTCCAGGTGCCCATCATTCGCATGAGCGCGGGGGCGAGCAGGCCGCGGATCACGGTCGCGTCGCTGATCACCGCGAGTGCGCAGCCGAGGCCGAACAGCTTCATCATCGATACGCCGGAGCTGGCGACGCCGAGGAACACGATGCTCATCAGCAGCGCGGCGGCGGTGAAGATGCGTCCCGTGCGGGCCACGCCCATCGCGACCGCCTCGGTATTGCCCTCGGTGGTCTTCGGCCCGGCCAGCCATTCCTCGCGGATCCGCGACAGCAGGAAGACCTCGTAGTCCATGGACGCGCCGAACGCCAGGCTGAACATGAGGATGGGCATGGCCAGGTTGAGGGTGCCGGTCGCGGTGAAGCCGAGCAGGCCCGACAGGTGGCCTTCCTGGAAGATCCACACCATCGCGCCGAACGTCGCCGCCAGCGACAGGATGTTGAGGATCAGTGCCTTCACCGGCAGCACCACGCTGCCGGTGAACAGGAACAGCAGCACCAGCGTGGTGAGCGCGATCAGCGCGCCCGCCAGCGGCAGTTTGCCGGTGATCGCGTTGACCGAGTCCTGGTTCAGCGCGGCCGGGCCGGTGATCAGGGCTTTCGACGGCGCCGGAACGGCGCGCAGGGTGTCGAGTTGGTCGCCGCCCGCGTCGGAGTAGGGGTCGACCGTGGTGGCGACCGACAGGTAGGCGCCGTGCTGCGGGTCCGTCATCTCGGGCACGCCAGGGGCCACCCGCAGCCCGTTGCGGTACACCGCCGCGCTGCTGAGCACGGCCGGTACGTCGGGCACCTTGGACAGGTCGCGGGCGTAGGTGTCGAGTTCGGCTGTGCTGCCCCGGAATTCGGGTAGCACGATGGTCGCGCTCGAGGCCAGGTCGGCATCGAATTCGGTACGCAGGATGTCGCCCACTTCGCGACTGGCGACATCGGTGGGCAGCGACCGGTCGTCGGGGTAGCCGAACTGGACACCCAGGAACGGCGAGCCGAGCAGCAGCAGGAACGCGGTGGTGGCCAGGGCGATCGGCAACGGACGCTTCATCACCGCGTTGACCAGGCGATACCAGAAGGTCTGGCGCGGTTCCTTTTCCGTCCTCGGGGCCAGCCGGAACAGCCGGCGCATCGGTGCGCGCAGGTCGCCCGAATCGATGCGGTGACCCACCAGAACGAGCAGGGCGGGCAGCACGATCACCGCGGCGGCCGCCGCGGCGGCGACCACGGCGATACCCGCGTAAGCGAACGACTTGAAGAAGTACTGCGGGAACACCAGCAGCGCCGACAGCGAGAGCGCGACGACCAGCGCCGAGTACACGACCGTACGACCGGCGGTTTGGATCGCACGGGTCACCGCCGCGGTCGGGGTAAGGCCCGCCGCCAGCTCTTCGCGATATCGACTGACGATGAACAGGCTGTAGTCGATCGCCAACGCCAGTCCGAGTGCCGTGGTCATGTTCAGCGCGAAGATCGACACATCGGCGAGCGCGGTCAGCACCCGCAGAATGCCCAGCGACGCCGCGATGGCGAACAGCCCGATCGCGACCGGCAGCGCGGCGGCCATGAGGCTGCCGAACACCAGCGCCAGCAGCAGGCCGGTGATCGGGATCGCGATCGCCTCGGCGATGATCAGGTCTTTGCTGATCTGGGTGTTGATATCGGCGAAGGAGGCGGCGAGCCCACCGGCCTTGACCGTCACCGGACCGCTCTCGACCTGTAGTTCTTCGCTCAGCTGGGCCGCCCGGACGGGCAGTTCGGCGTCGTCGCCCTCGATGCTGGCCAGGATGAGCGCGTGGGTGCGGTCCTTGCTGAGCATCGCCTGTTTGAGATCGGGGCGCGCGGTCCAGTACGACTGGACACCGCTGACGATCTCGGGATGTGCGCCGAGGACGGCGAGCGCGCGGTCGGCGGCGGCGCGCGCGGCGGCGGAGTCGGCCACACCCTCGGCGGTGATCGTCAGGACGTAGTTGGGCTCGCTGCCGGGGAAGTGTTCGCTCAGGTATTGACTGGCCTGGACCGAATCGAGATCGGAGGTGACGAATCCGCCCGATTTCATGTGCGAGTGCACGGTGGCGCCGATCGCGCCGCACAACACCATCAGCACCAGCGCAACCGCGACCACCCATCGTGGTCGGGCAACGGCGGTGCGGGCGATTCTCGTCAACATCGTCGGGTGCCCTCTGCTCGGAAACGTTCGAACCGTCACCGTATCCCGCGTCGAATTATATCCGATACCGCCTCGGGGTGGAGGTCGGCCGAGTACCATCTCCGCCCCTGGGTGGACGCGGAGGACGGCCCACAACCGCTAGCGGTGTCTCAGGTATCGCGTGCCCGCAGGATTCGGCCGCCGACCGCGCCGAGGCCGATCCGCCTGCCCGCGGTGCCCGGCGCGGTGGCGGTGATCGTCACCTCGTCGCCGTCGGCCAGAAATGTGCGGGTCTGATCCTTCACTGTGATGGGTTGTGTTCCACCCCAGGACAATTCGATGAAAGACCCGCGCTGGGACGGCTCCGGCCCGGAGATGGTGCCGGAGGCGTAGAGGTCGCCGGGCCGGATCGAGGCGCCGTTCGCGGTGAGGTGGGCAAGCATCTGCGCGGGTGACCAGTACATGCGTGAGTAGGGCGGATACGCGACGACCTCGCCGTTCCAGGCGACGGTCAGATCGATGTCGAGGCCGAAGTCGCCGGTACCGCGCAGGTAGGGGAGAGGTTCTGGGTGCTGTGCGGGTAGCGGCACCCGCGCCTGAGTCAGCGCGGCCAGCGGGGTGATCCAGGCCGAGAGTGACGTGGTGAACGACTTGCCGAGGAAGGGGCCGAGCGGCTGGTACTCCCAGGCCTGGATATCGCGGGCCGACCAGTCGTTGACCAGGGCGACGCCGAACACGTGCTCGGTGAACTCGTCGACGGTGACCGGTGCGCCGAGCGTGGATCCGGAGCCGACGACGAAGCCCAGTTCGGCCTCGATGTCCAGCCGCTGCGACGGTCCGAAATCAGTTGTGCCCGCAGCGGTTCGGCGTTGTCCCCGCGGCCTGATGACCGGGGTGTCCGAGACGACGACGGTGCCCGCCCGGCCGTGGTACCCCACCGGCAGGTGCCGCCAATTCGGCAGCAGCGGTGCACTGTCCGGACGGAAGAGCCTGCCGAGGTTGGTGGCGTGGTCGATGCTGGCGTAGAAATCGACGTAGTCGCCGATCCGTACCGGCAGTGCCATCCGCACAGCGGACAAGGGATACACGGCATCGATCGGCAGCGCCGTGTCCGCGAGCGCGCGCAACCTCGCGCGGACCTCACGCCAGCGGCCGGAACCCTGTGCCAGGAACGCGTTCATCTCGGGGCGAGCGAACACCGGATCATCCAGCAGCACAGCCAGGTCGAGCACCATATCGCCCAAGCGGCAACCGATCCGGAGGGTGCCGCCGGGGGGTGCGAATACGCCGTAGGGCATATTCTCCGGCCCGAACAGCGAGTCTGCCGGTACCTCCACGCGCAACACCTGCGCGCCCGTCATCGGCCGCCGTCCACGCCGCTGCGCTCACTCATGCGAGCCCCGGCCCGCGACCGGACCAGGTCCACGCGTACGCGGGATCTTCGCAGGCCAGCGCCCCTTCGCCGAGTTGCAGCGGGCGGAACGTATCCACCATCACCGCCAGCTCGTCGAAGAACTCCGCCCCGATACTGCGTTCATAGGCACCTGGCTGTGGGCCGTGCGCGTAACCACCGGGATGCACCGACACCGAACCCTGGGCGATACCGGAACCCTTGCGCGCCTCATAGCTCCCGCCGCAATAGAACATGATCTCGTCGGAATCCACATTCGAGTGGTAGTACGGCACCGGAATCGACAGGGGGTGATAGTCGACCTTGCGCGGCACGAAATTGCAGATGACGAAATTGGTGGCCTCGAAGGCCTGATGCACCGGCGGCGGCTGATGAACGCGGCCGGTCAGCGGCTCGAAATCGGCGATGTTGAACGTGTACGGGTACAGGCAGCCGTCCCAGCCGACCACATCGAACGGATGCGTCGCGTAGGTCATTCTGGTGCCGATCACCTCGGTGCCCGCCCGATGCTTGACCAGCACCTCCACCTCGGTGTCCTCGACGAGCAGCAATTCGAGTGGCCCGTGCAGATCCCGCTCGCAATACGGCGAACTCTCCAGTAGCTGACCGAATCTGGAGAGATAGCGCTTGGGCGGGGTGATGTGGCTCGACGCCTCGATCACATACGCGCGCAACGGTTCCTCACCCATCGGCAGCCAGCGGTGGGTCGTGGCGCGCGGCATGAGCACCTGATCGCCCTGGCGAACCGGCACGATCCCGAACACGCTCTCCACCACGGCCGCACCGGATTCCACGTACACCAGCTCGTCGCCGATGGCATTGCGGTACAGCGGGGACGCGCCCTTGGCGACCACGTACGAGATCCGCACATCGGCATTGGCCAGCAGCAACCTGCGCCCGGTCACCGGGTCGGTCGTCGTTGCCGTATCGCCGGGAAACAGCAGCGGCAGCCGCAGATGCCGGTGGTGCAGTGGATGATTCGGCGTCAATGTCTGGTCGGGCAGCTCCCAGACCGTAGCGTCGACGATCGCGGGCGGCAGCGCGCGGTGATACAGCAGCGAGGAGTCCCCGGAGAACCCCTCCTCGCCCATCAACTCTTCGTAGTAGAGGTTGCCGTGCGCATCCCGATGCTGCGTATGCCGCTTCGGCGGCACCGTTCCGACCCTGCGATAAAACGACATGAGGCGCGCCTCCCGCTACGTTGCAGGCTGAAACTTCCACCTCCAACGTAACCGAGAACGCGTGGCGGATCCGTCAGAATTCGGCGATCACCGGTGCGTGGTCGCTGGCGCCCTTGCCCTTGCGTTCCTCGCGATCCACCGAAGCGTCCTTGATCTGGTCGGCGAGGGCGGGGGAGGCGAGGATGAAGTCGATGCGCATGCCCTCTTTGCGGGGGAAACGCAGCTGGGTGTAGTCCCAATAGGTGTAGACGCCGGGGCCGGGGGCGAACGGGCGCATCACGTCGCGGAAGCCGATGTCGAGCATGGACTGGAACGCCTCGCGTTCGGGCGCGGACGTGTGGGTCTTGCCGACGAACAGTTCCGGCGCCCAGACATCGTCGTCGGTGGGGGCGATGTTCCAGTCGCCGACCAGCGCGATCTTCGCCTGCGGGTCGTCGGCCAGCCAGCCTGCCGCCTGCGCGCGCAGGGTCGAGAGCCAGTTCAGTTTGTAGGTGTAGTGCGGGTCGGCGAGCGTGCGCCCGTTGGGAACGTAGAGGCTCCACACCCGCACCCCGCCGCAGGTCGCACCGATCGCGCGCGACTCGACCACCGGCGATTCGATCAGCGAATCGCCGGCGTTCTTGTCGAAGCCGGGCTGATCGGGGAACGCGAGCTCGACATCGGTGAGCCCGACGCGCGACACGATCGCGACACCGTTCCACTGATTGATCCCCACGTGCGCCACCTCGTACCCCGCGGCCTCGAACTGCTCGAACGGGAACTGATCGTCACGGCACTTGGTCTCCTGCAACGCCAGCACATCGATGTCGTGACGGTCCAGAAAAGCGATCGCCCGATCGACGCGGGAGCGGATCGAGTTGACGTTCCAGGTGGCGAGACGCACGGTTGTGACGGTCCTTTCGAGGCTAATGACTCTGCGGGGCGGCGTAGCGATAGGCGTGGTGCTCCATGAAGCCGAGTTCGCGGTAGAGGGCGAGGGCGCCGGAATTGCCCACCTCCACCTGGACGTAGGCGTGGCTCGCGCCCAGCTCGGCACCCCACCGGATCAGTTCGGCGCACAGCAGCGCGCCGAGTCCGTTGCGGCGGTGCGCGGTCGCCACGGCCACACAGGTGAGCCCGACCCAGCGCCGGCCGTCGGGGGCGGTGGTCACCGCGCCGCGGCCGATGGACAGGGGTTCGGGCAGGCCGAGGGACGCGAAACCGAGAGTGCCGTCCAGGACCGAGGTGAGCACGGCACGGTCCGGTTCGCGCACGGAGGGGTCGAGGGGAATCTCGCCGCGGTAGCGGTGCGTCCGCAACCAACCGTCCTCTGGCTCGTCGGTGATGCGCACCATCGACGGTCCCTGCGGCAGCACGAAATTCGCGATGTCGAGACCGAGGACCACGGTCTCGCTCCAGGTGTTCCAGGTCGGCGGGACGGGAGCGAGCCGGTCGGGCAGTTGCAGCAGCAGCGGCAACCCCCGACTCGTGTACCAGTCCGCGATCTTGCGCATGGTGTCGATCGACAACACCGCGGGCACACCCGACTCGCCCAGCGGCACCGCCGAATTCGCGCGCCCGGTGTAGCCGTTGCCCGCTCGTACCAGCCAGCCGTCGATCCACAGGTGCGCGCTGCCCGGCCAGGCCATGGCCGCCGCGGTCTCCAGCGACCGGATCTCCTTGGTCCGAATGGGCCTGGGCCCCAGCGCCTTCAACGCCACAACGCGATCGGCGGACACCGAGACCAGCTCACCCTCGGCGGTCCGCACCGACGGCGGCGTGAGCGACACCAGTTCGCCGATCACGTCGGTGAGTGGCTGGGGATAACCCGCGGGCAGCTGGTACCGCATCACCACCCGGCGGCCGAGGGGGATATCAGTCGTCATGACCGAACGGATCAGGAACCGTTCCCGGGATCCAGCTCAAACCCGGTGTGCCCCAACCGTTTCGCTTGATCGCCTTCTTGGCGGCGCGGGCATTGCGGCCGATCAGCACGTCGACGTAGAGGAAACCGTCGAGGTGGCCGACCTCGTGCTGGAGCATGCGCGCGAAGAAGCCGGTGCCCTCGAGTTCCACGGGCTCGCCGTTCGCGTCGGTCCCGGTGACCTTCGCCCAGTCCGCGCGACCGGTCGGGAACTGCTCGCCGGGCACCGACAGGCAGCCTTCCTCGTCGTCATCGGGGTCGGGCATGGTCTCGGGGATCGCCGAGGTCTCCAGCACCGGGTTCACCACCACGCCCTTGCGGCGGAGGGGATTGCCGGTGGCGTCGAAGTCGGGGCAGTCGTAGACGAACAGGCGCTTGCCGACGCCGACCTGATTGGCCGCCAGGCCGACACCCTTGGACTCTTCGAGGGTGTCGTACATATCCGCGATGAGCTCGGCCAGCTCCGCGGGGGTCTCCGTCACCTTCGCGGTGGGGTTGTGGAGAACGGGGTCACCGACGATCACGATCGGGAGAATTGCCATGGTCGCCATTATCGCCGCTGGCGCGGGCGGACGATCGGCGGACCCCTGTGGGCCGCGCCACCCCTACTGGCCTTCAGTCAACACGCCGTGACATGGGTCGAAGGATCGGGGGAACCCGTGGTTGAATGACGACGGTATCTACCCATCTCGTGATACTCGGCGAGGGAGCAAGATGGACGGCGCAGCAGCTCGGCACATCGCGCAGGGCCACACTGCGGGCGAACAGGATTCGGCCGCCGACGAGAGCACCGGTCTGAGTCGTCGTGAACTCGACATCCTGGACTTCGAGCGCAAATGGTGGAAATACGCGGGCGCCAAGGAAGACGCGATCCGCGAGCTGTTCGCCATGTCGGCCACCCGGTACTACCAGGTCCTCAACGCTGTCGTCGACTCCGACGCGGCGCTGGCCGCCGACCCGATGCTGGTCAAACGGCTGCGCAGGCTGCGAGCGAGCAGGCAGAAATCGCGTGC
Organism: Nocardia sp. NPDC055050; assembly: GCF_053608345.1. Taxonomy (NCBI): domain Bacteria; kingdom Bacillati; phylum Actinomycetota; class Actinomycetes; order Mycobacteriales; family Nocardiaceae; genus Nocardia; species Nocardia sp. NPDC055050. The sequence continues at coordinate 158,895 of NZ_JBSGVG010000010.1, read as the reverse complement.
GGCCCGCAAACTCGGTTTCCAGGTCTGACATGACGGCCACACACCCTTCGTTGCGACTAGGGTTGGGCGGGTGAGCAACCCGAACCCCACCCCCGGCGGCCCGCCGTTGCGCGCGCTGGCGATGGTGTTGATCGCGCTGGCCATTGTCTTCGCCGGTCTGGGTGCGATGTCGCTGTCGAACTCCGATGCCGTGGCATCGGATACCGAGCAGACCGAGACCACCACCTCCAGCGCGGTCGCGCAGGCGCCTGCCACCACGCCCGCGCCGAAGACCACCAGCGCGGCCGCCGCCCCGACCACCACCACGACTTCCGTCGCACCGACGACCACCACCACGGCACCCGCTACGGGCGGCACGGATCAGACGGTATCGGTGCGGGTGCTGAACAACAGCCTGGTCGCCGGCCTGGCCGCGCGCACCGCGAGCGAACTGACCACCGCGGGCTGGACCAACGTGAGCACCGGCAACTACAGCGGTGAGAACCTGACCACCACCACCGTGTATTACGGCGGCGGCGCGCGCGACAAGGCCGCGGCCACCGAGATCGCCGAGCAGGTCGGCGGGACGGTCGCGCCCAAGTCGGGGGACACCTCGCCGGGTGTCGTCGTCGTACTGACCGGTCGCTGAACCAGGCGCGGCACGCGGTGCCGTAGGCCGTGTCGCCGCTGTGGCATCATCTTGAGCGGTATAGCCCCAGTCCGATAAGGAGTCCCCTGATGGCCACGTCGACAACTCGTCGCCCGTCCTGGCGCATTGTGACCCCGGTGCTCGCGGTCGCCGCGTTCGGGCTCGCAGCCTGCACCAACAGCCAGGAGTCGAGTGACGTCAAGGGCACCACGCCGCCGGTGTGGACCAGCTCGGCGGCACCCGCGGGCGAAAGCGGCGGTCACGGTGGCGGTCACGCCGCACCGTCGGAGACCGCGGCTCCCGGCCACGGCGACGACCACGGTGGCGTGGCGGGCGGCCTGAAGACCTCGCTCAAGAACGGTGCGGGCGCCGAGGTCGGCACCGCGACCATCGTCCAGGAGGGCGGCCACCTGGTCGTCACCGTCGAGGCGCGCGGTCTGACGCCCGGCTTCCACGGCCTGCACTTCCACCAGAACGGCACCTGTGAGGGCGACTTCGCCTCGGCCGGTGGGCATCTGCAGGTCGGCGGTGCCACCGCGCACCCGGCCAGCGGTGACCTCACCTCGCTGCAGGTCGGCGCCGACGGCTCCGCGAAGCTGGTCACCCGGACCGACTCGGTCACCCTCGACAACGTCAAGGGCAAGGCGCTGATCATCCACGGCGGTGCCGACAACTTCGGCAACATCCCGCCGCGCTACACCCGCGAGGGTGGCACCGGGCCGGACGAAACCACGCTGACCACCGGTGATGCGGGCGCCCGGGTGGCGTGCGGCGTCGTCGGTTAGCGAGACACTCCCATGGCCGGGGCATTCGAGTCGGTTTCGTTTCGCGGTTCGCCCCGGCCGACCATCGGCATCGAATGGGAGATCGCGCTCGTCGACAAGGTGACGCGGGATCTGTCCAACACGGCTTCGGCGGTCTTCGACGCGGTCGGTGACCTGCGCGCCCACGACGGCACCCAGCAGGTCACCAAGGAACTGCTGCGCAACACGGTCGAATTGGTGACCGGCGTGCACGACACGGTCGGCGGCGCGGTCGAAGACCTGCACGGCACCATGAACGCGGTGCGGCGCGCGGCCGATCCGCTCGGTGTCGACCTGTTCTGCGCGGGCACCCACCCGTTCGCGGCGTGGTCGGCCCAACAGCTCACGCGCTCACCGCATTACGACGAACTGATCGAGCGCACCCAGTGGTGGGGCCGCCAGATGCTCATCTGGGGCGTCCACGTGCATGTGGGAGTGTCGCACCGGGACAAGGTCTTTCCGATCCTGAACTCGCTGCTGCTGTCGTATCCGCATCTGCTCGCGCTGTCGGCGTCGTCGCCGATGTGGTCCGGCGACGACACCGGCTACGCCAGCAACCGGGCGCTGATGTTCCAGCAGTTGCCGACCGCCGGGCTGCCGTTCCAGTTCGAGAACTGGCGCCAGTTCGAAGGTTTCGTGCACGACCAGATGAAAACCGGTGTGTTCGAACAGCTCGGTGGGATGCACTGGGATATCCGGCCCGCGCCCAAGTGGGGCACCATCGAGGTGCGCGTGTGCGACGGGCTGTCCAGCCGCACCGAACTGGCCTCGGTGGCCGCGCTGATCCACTGCCTGATCGTCGACCTGGATCAGCGCCTCGAGAACGGCGAGCAACTGCCGACGCTGCCGCCATGGCATGTGCAGGAGAACAAATGGCGCGCCGCGCGCTACGGGCTCGACGCGATCGTGATCGTCGACGACGCCAGCAATGAGCGTTTGGTCACCGACGATCTGATGGATCTGCTCACCCGGCTGGAGCCCACCGCGAAGCGTCTCGGCTGCGCCGCCGAGCTGGCCGCGGTGGCCGACATTCCCCGTCACGGTGCCTCCTACCAGCGGCAACGCCGGGTCGCCGCGCAGACACAGGGCGACATGGTCGCCGTCGTCGACGCGCTGGTGCGCGAGCTGGACCAGTAGCGTTCAGCTGCCCGGGGAGATCGCGTTCACCCGCCGTTTACGATGGTCGGATGCTTGTCGAACATCCGCGCGCCGTTGCGGGGGGTGCCACCCTCGGTTCGCGTCTACGTGAACCACGCACACTCGCCGTCGTCGGAGTGGCCGCAGTGCTCGCGCTGCTGGTCGGATTGCAGATCGTCGCGTGGATCATGGGTTTCGACGGACCGCTGGCCAGCCTGGCTCGCGACTTCGTCGGTACACCCAAGTCGATGTCGGTGCCGTGGGCGGGACTGGTGCTCGCGCTCGTCGGGATCTCCACGCGCCGCCGGGTGTTCGTGCTGGCCGCCGCGATCGGGATCGACGCGGTGTGGGTCGCGCTGCGACTCATCGACGGCAAGCCGTTCACCGTCGGCAACGGGCCGACGATCGTGCTGGCCGCGCTGGCTGTCGTCGCGACAGTGCGATGGCGGGGTCGTGAACGCCGCGACGCGTTGACGGCGGTCGCGCTCGGTGCGCTGCTGGTGCTGGCCACCAAGGTCGGCGATGTGTGGCTGCACCTGACTTCGGCGGTGCGGCCCACCGTGCTCGACGAATACGTGCTGCTCGCCGATCACGCGCTCGGTGATCCGTCGTGGGTCGTCGGGCGCGTGCTGGATGTGCTCGGGCCCGAGGTGTACGCGGTGCTGCACTGGGTCTACATCGAATTGCCGGTGGCCGCGATCGCGGTGGCCGTGTGGCAGTTGCGCACTGTGGTCACGACCGGGCAGTGGCCGACCCACTACCTGGTGCGCACCTTCCTGGTGCTCGGTCTGGTCGGGCCGCTGTTCTACGTGCTGTTCCCGGTGGTCGGGCCGATGTTCGCGTTCGGCGCCGACGGGCACGGCTTCCAGGTGGGCAATTTCTGGCCCGCCGCGATGCCGCCGCTCGATTCGAACCCGGCCGCGCTCACCTTCGACGAGTTCACCCCGCGCAACTGCATGCCCTCCATGCACACCGCGTGGGCACTGTCGCTGTTCATCCACACCCGGCGCGATGTCGACGGGTCGCGAGCCCCGGTCTGGATGCGCTGGGGCGGGGCGTTCTGGCTGGCTGCCACGGTCACCGCCACACTGGGTTTCGGGTATCACTACGGCGTCGACCTCGTGGCGGGCGCGGTGCTGTGCCTGACCGTCGAGTCGGCGCTGCGCGCGCCCGAGCGGGGTTGGGGCGGCTTCCGGATCCGGCTGGTCGGCTTCGGGGCGGCGGTGTTCGCGGGGCTGCTGCTGTCCTACCGGTACCTGGCGGTGCCGATGGCGGAGTATCCGGTGGCGGCGGGCGCGATCGTCATCGGGTTGCTGGCCGCGGTCGCGATCGCCTTCCACAACACCTGGTTCGCCACCGCGCCCGCACCGGCCCTCGAGCGAATCGCGACGCCCGCCACCTAGAACAACCCGTCGCGGTGGCGCTGTTCGCGGTAGGCGGTGCGGCCGATGAGATGGGCGATGACCGGCGCGGTGATGATCGTGAACAGGCCGGTGAGCACGAGCATCCAGACATTGACGTCGTCGCGGATGTCGATGCCCGTGCCGACGAGAACCAGCATGAGGCCGACCACCTGTGGTTTGGTAGCCGCGTGCATCCGAGTGAGGGTGTCGGGGAAGCGGACGATGCCGATCGACGCCGTGAACGCGAGTGCGCAGCCGGTGAGGATCAGCACCGCCGACACCCATTCCCAGACGCTCATCGGTCGTCCCTGACCCGGAATCGGGTGACCGCGGCCGAGCCGAGGAAACCGACCAGCGCGAGCGCCACGATCGCCGGGATCACCGTGGTGTCGCCGCTGTAGGCGGCCCACACCGCGAGCCCGGACGCGGCGATGGCCATCAGTGAATCGATGCCGACGACGCGATCGAGGGTGCTCGGCCCCGCGAGGACGCGGTAGCTGGTGATCACCGCGGCGGCCGTGAGCAGGACGGCGGCGATGACGGCGACGACAGTCATGGTTGCACCTCCGGTGGTGTTTCGACGCGGCGGCGTTCGCTCGGTCGTTCGAAGGCATTGATCATCAGGTGTTCCAGGCGCCGGGTGGTGCGGTAGAACTTCACCACCGCCTCGTCGCTGCCCACATCGAGCACGTGGACGTAGACCACGCAGCGCGCGCGGTCGAGTTCGAGGACCATGGTGCCGGGGATCAGGTTGAGCAGATCGGTGCACATCACCAGCACCAGATCGGACTGGATGCCCAGATGTACGCGTAGCACGCCGGAGACCGGCGGGCCGCTGGGCCGAATCGCGAACCAGGCCACCTGCAAGCTCGATTCGAGCGCGTAATAGGTACCGACAGCGATCAATTCGAGAAACGACAGCGGATGGAAACGCCCGGACACCGGGACCAACGGGAGGGGCAGGGCGAAGACCACGATCAGTGCGACAACGGCCCCGGCGAGGGTGTTGGCCAGGCTCAGATCGCCCCACAGCGCGACCCAGACGGCGGTGAGCCAGATCAGCACGGCGACGCGAAGGATATTGTCGCGATTCACGAATCGGCTCATCGCAGCACCGGGCCGAGGACCGAGTCGATGTAGACCGACGGGTCGTTCAGGTCGCGGGCGGCGCGCTCGGCGATGCCGAGGACCGGCCCGGCGAACACCGTGAGCGCGAGGCCCGCGGAGACGAGCCCGATGGTGGCCAGCACCATCAGGACCGGCATCCGGCCGGGATCGGTGCGATCCTCGTAGTACACATCGGTCGAATCCTCCACCAGTGTCGGTAGATTCGCCGCGGTGAGATGACCTTCCGGCGCCTCTTCACGTGGTCGCCAGAACGCTTTGCTCCAGACCCGCGCCACCGCGTACAGCGTGAGCAGGCTCGTGATCACCGAACCCGCGACCAGCACCCACGCCAGGACGCTGCCCTCGGCGGCACCGGCTTCCAGGAGTGTGACCTTGCCGATGAATCCCGAGAAGGGCGGGATACCACCGAGATTCAGGGCGGGGACAAGGAACAGCACGCCCAGCAGCGGACTGGCGGTGGCCAGTCCGCCGATCCGGCGCAACGACACCGAACCGGCCTGGCGTTCGATCAGTCCGACAGCGAGGAACAGCGCGGTCTGCACCAGGATGTGGTGGGCCACGTAGAACACCGCGCCGGTGAGGCCGGCGGTGGTGGCGAGACCGATACCGAACACCATGTAGCCGATATGGCTGACCAGTGTGAACGAGAGCAGTCGCCGAATATCGGTCTGCGCGATGGCGCCGAGGATGCCGACGATCATCGTCGCCAGTCCGCACACCAGCAGGATGTTGTCGAACGCGCCGTCGGGGAACCAGAGCGTGTGCGTGCGGATGATCGCGTACACACCGACTTTGGTGAGCAGACCCGCGAACACCGCGGTGACCGGGGCAGGTGCGGTGGGGTAGGAGTCGGGCAGCCAGCTCGACAGCGGGAACACCGCCGCCTTGATCCCGAACGCGACCAGCAGCACCGCGTAGCAGGCGGTGCGCACGCCACTGGGCGTCGCTTCCAGGCGCACGGCCAGTTGCGCGAGATTCAGGGTGCCCGTCGCCGCGTAGGTGAGGCCGATGCCGATCAGGAAGATCAGCGACGACACCATCGACACCATCACATAGGCGATGCCGGTGCGGATCCGTTCCTCGGTGGCGCCCACGGTGAGCAGCACGAACGAGGCGACGAGCAGGACCTCGAACCCGACGAACAGGTTGAACAGGTCACCGGCAAGGAACGCGGTCGACACGCCCGCGGTCAGGACCAGATAGGTGGGCCGGTAGATCGAGGTCGGCTGGTGTTCGCCACCATCGGAGATGTTCTGTCCCGCACCGTAGATCGACACCACGAGCAGCACGAAGGCCGAGACCAGCAGCATCGCGGCGCTGAGCCGATCCACCACCAGCGTGATGCCGATCGGGGTCGGCCAGCCACCCACCTGCACCGCGGTGGTGCCGTCGCGGTCGGCGAGATACAGCAGCAGAGCGCTGATCAGCAGCACCACCGACAGTGCCGTCAGCGTGATCATCGCCTGGAGCCGTGGGCGGCGGCCGAACACCAGCGTCGCCGCGGCGGCGAGCAGCGGAACCAGTACGGGTAGTGGGGCGATGGCGGGCAACAGTTCCGGGGACAGGGTCACTGTTCGGGATCCTCCCGTTCGCGGCGGGCGGCGACCTGGGCGTCCTCGGGGTCGTTGGTCACGTCTTCGGTGGTGGTCAGCATGTAGGAGCGATAGGCCAGCGCGAGCACGAAAGCCGCCAGGCCCATGGTGATCACGATCGCGGTGAGCACCATCGCCTGCGCGAGGGGATCGGCCATGCCGTCGGGGGAGGTGTCGGCGCTGCCGAGGATCGGTGGCTTCCCGTCCGGGCCGCCCATCGTGAGGATCAGCAGGTTCACCGCGTTGCCGAGCAGGATCATCCCCAGCAGCATCTTCGACACCACCCGCTCGAGCAGCAGGTAGACACCGCACGCGGTGAGCACGCCGATGGTGATCAGGAGAACGAGGTCGGCACTCATCGGATTTCCTTGTCCAGGCGGGCGCCGAGGCTGCGCAGGACGTCCAGCACCAGCCCGACGATCACCAGGTAGACGCCGAGGTCGAAGAACATGGCGGTGACCAGTTTGAGGTGACCGAGCAGCGGCAGCGTCACCTCGATGATCGCCGAGGACAGCGGCGGTGCGCCGAGCAGCAACGACGCGGTCGCGGTGCCCGCCGCGAGGGTGAGGCCGGCGCCGAGCAGGTGCCCGGCGTCGACCGGGAGCGCTTCGCCCAGTTCGTATCGGCCACCCGCCAGGTAGCGCAGGGTCAGGGCCAATCCGGCGACCAGGCCACCCGCGAAGCCGCCGCCGGGCGCGTTGTGGCCGGCGAAGAAGAAGTACACCGACAGCACCATGATGGTGGGGAAGACCAGGCGGGTGGTGATCTGCAGGACCATCGAGCGATCGCGGCGATCGAGGAGGCGGGCGGCGGGCAGCCAGCTCACCGCGTCGGGATCGTAGTTCGGGGAATCGGCGGCGCGGGGTGCGCTGCCGAAGCGGCGGCTGCGGAAGACCAGCGACGCGACGCCGGTCGCGGCGACGACGAGCACCGAGATCTCGCCGAGGGTGTCCCAGGCGCGGATGTCGACCAGCAAGACGTTGACCGCGTTCTTGCCGCCGCCGATCCGATAGGCGGCATCGGGGATGGCGTCCCAGATCGGGTTCCCGTGCTTGGCGGCGATGGCGAACGCGGCGAGTACGGGGACGGTGATGCCGACGCCGACGGCCAGCAGTGCCCGGCGGAACTTGAACGCCGTGCCCTGGCTTTCGGCGATCTCCGCCGGGAAGGCGCGCAACACGAGCACGAAGACGACCAAAGTCAGTGTCTCGACCAGGAATTGGGTCAGTGCGAGATCGGGGGCGCCGTGCAGCGCGAAGATCACGCCGCAGCCGTAGCCCGTCACCCCGACGACGAGCACGCTGGCCAACCTGTTGCGCAAGACGGTGGCGGCCAGCGCCATCGCGATCATGATCGCGCCGATCGCCGCCTGCAACGGTGAATCCCACAGTCGCAGTTGCACTCCGGTCCGCGTGCCGATCGCGAGCATGACCGTCGGCAACACGATGAGCGTGCCGAGGATGGTGGCCTGGCTGGCGGGCAGTGAACCGGACTGCACAGTTCCGGTGATACGCAACGACAGTCGGTCCATCGCGCGCAGGGCCGCGTCGTAGTTGCGATCGGCGTTGCCGAGACGCGGGTGCGCGGGTTCGCCGATCCGGCCGCGGATCAGGAACAGGGCGATACCGGCCGCGACGATGACCACCGTCAGCGCGAGCGGTCCGGTGAAGCTGTGCCAGAGGGCGAGATGGGTGTCGAGCACGCCCGGCAGCGACTCGGCGTAGGGGCTCAACCATCGATCGACCGCCTGGGTGTCGAGACCGCCCGCCAGCCCGGCCACGGCGAGCACCGCGGGCGGACCGAGCAGCAATGGGCCGGGCGCGTGCCAGGTGACCGCGCGTTCGGGATTCGCGGTTACTCCGAAAGCGCCCCAGACGAATCGGATGCTGTAGGCCACGGTGAACGCCGACCCGACGGTGACCCCGGCCAGCAGGGCGAACCGCACCGGCGGACTCAGTATCTCGGCCGACCACAGCGCGCCGAGCGCCGACTCCTTGCCGACGAAACCGAGCAGCGGCGGCAGCCCGGCCATGCTGAGCGTGGCGAGTACCGCGATCGCGCACAGCACCGGCGCGCGCCGGCCGAGCCCGGACAGTCTGCGCAGATCCCTGGTCCCCGCGCCGTGATCGATGATGCCGACCACCATGAACAGGCACGCCTTGAACAGTCCGTGCGCCACCAGGAGAGCGAGCCCGGCCAGCGCCGCGTCGGGCGTGCCGATGCCCATCATCATGATCATCAGCCCCAGCTGGCTGACGGTGCCGAACGCCAGTACCAGCTTGAGATCGTGTACCTGGATCGCCCGCCACCCGGCCAGCAGCATGGTGACGATGCCGAGCGGCAGCAGCATCAGATGCCATGGCGGGGTCTGCGCGAGCGCGGGCGCCAGCCGGGCCACCAGGTAGATACCGGCTTTCACCATCGCGGCGGCGTGGAGGTACGCGCTCACCGGTGTCGGCGCCGCCATCGCGCCGGGCAACCAGAAGTGCAGCGGCACGATCGCCGATTTACTGATCGCCCCGATCAGCACCAAACCGATCGCGACCGGCACCGCGCTCCCGGCCGGGACCGAGCTCGCCGCGAGCAGGTCCGAGAGCAGGAAACTGTCGTAGCGCAGCCCGAGGACAACGATGCCGACCAGCATCGCCAGCCCGCCCGCGCCGGTCACCAGCAGCGCCTGGATCGCGGCCCTTCGACTGACCGCGCGTTCGGCGTAGTGGCCGACGAGCAGGAACGACAGCACCGTCGTGATTTCCCAGAACACGTACAGCAGCAGCATGTTATCGCTGGTGACGAGCCCGAACATGGCACCGGCGAACCCGGTGAGCTCGGCCGCGAACACCCCGAGCCTGGCCTCGTCACGCTCGAAGTACCGCCCGCAGTACGCCAGGATCAGCGCGCCGACGCCGAGCACCAGCGTGCACATCACCGCGGACAGGGCATCGAAGCGCAGATCGATGTCCATCGAGATCTGCGGCGCCCATTGCACATGCGTGCGCACGGTGGTTCCCCAGTGCGCGATCACCCAGCCGAGGCTGACCAGCGGTACCAGGGCGAGCAGGTAGAAAGCGTTGCGGCCGAGCACTCGTACACACAGCGGGGCCAGGAGGGCGGCCAGTGCGTGAACGAGCAGTACGGCTAGCAACTCCCCCTCCGTCGGGTAGGTAGCGGTCGAGTAGCGCGTCCCGATCCTACGGGCGCGGACGGGATGTTCGGCGGCACCGAGGTTGTCGCGTCGGCCATGTCGCGAGCGGTTCGGCTATGGCTGCGCCGCCCGTGGCTGCGCGGGTGGCCGGATCTGATACAGCACCGCGAGTCCGGCCGCGGCGCCGACGGTGATGGCCAGTGCCACCTGCCCCGGCACTCGATCGGCGACGGCGGTGCTGCCCGTCGGCCAGTGCCGCTGCCCGGTGGGAATCGACCACAGGATCGACGGCAGGTACAGCGCACCGAGCGCCAGCATCGCGCTCGGCAGGTAACTGACCCGGATCGAGCCGATCGCGAAACCGGTGACACAGGTCAGCAGCACCACCCCGGCCGTCCACACGAATGCCCACGGAAGACGCTCGGCCACAATGGCGAAACCGCAGATCACGGCGATGCCGAGCAACACGCCCCACGGTGTCGCCCACCGCAGGCCCGCCAGGATGGCGACCACACCGACCACCAGGACGAGGACGAGATGCCAGCCGAGGCGGGGTGCGTCACTGAGTGAATCGGCCGCGGCGGCGACGCTCACGGCGATCAGCACACCGGTGCCGTCGCGGCCCGGCAGGAGCGCGGCGGCCACGAACGCCGCCACGAGGGTGACGATCACGGCGAGCGCGACTTGCCAGGAGTTTCCGCGGCGGCCGTCGAACTCGCGGCCCAGCCACTCGGTGGCGATCAGCAGCGACAGCGACAGCACGGTGGTGGCGATGATCGGGGCGATCGGCAGATCCGCCGCCATCCGCGGCACCGCGGGCAGCATGATGCCGTGCCGATGGCGCGCGGTGTTCACCGCCAGCAGCACGACGGCGGAGCCGATCAGCCAGAACGGGGTGTGCACGGCCTTGTCCGCCGTCGCCGCGGCGTTCGAGGTGAACACCGCCACGACTTCGCCGTAGACGAACACGACCAGGACCCCGAGCCCGAAACCGACCGCGGACCAGCGCATCCGCCACGCGCAGATGCACAGCGCCCCGAACAGCACACCGCCGCACAGCGAGTCGATGTAGTTCTGGGTGGTGAGTACGTCGGCGGAGGTCATCGCCTCGCCGATGAAGTAGTTGATTGCCAGCGCCGCCGCCCCGCCCGTCGCGGTGAGCCAGATCAGCCCCGGCCGGGTGATCGGCCTGGCCAGCACGGCGACGACGACAGCGACGATGAGACCGAGTGCGGCCGCGCGGGGAACGCTGTTGATCAGACTGGTGACGCGGTACGGCGAATCGATCGACGAATCGTCACCGAAGCTGAACGGCAGGAACAGCGACATCCCCGCGGCCGCGGCGCCGGCGAACGCCGTGACCACGTCCAGACCATCACCGATCTTGGGCACCGTGCCGACGTTACCGGCGACACATGCCCGCACCGGGGATGTCGCGGCCGGATCAGGGTGGCGAGTTCGGCCTCAAACCCTGCTCTCGGCATAGCGACGCAGCGATTCGACCTGCGCGGGGTCGAGGGACGGCCGCACGCTCGCGCGGGCGGTGGCCACGTCCTCGGCCGTGACGTCGGCGGCGGCCATATCGCGGCGCAGTGCCGAGAGCGCGGCCTCGCGCAGCAGGGCGGCGCAGTCGGCGGCCGAGTAGCCGTCGAGATCCTCTGCCAGCGCGGCCAGGTCGACATCCCGGGCCAGCGGTACCGAGCGTCCCGCCGTGCGCAGGATCTCGAGCCGGGCCGGGCCGTCCGGTGGCGGGACGAAGACGAGGCGGTCGAGCCGACCCGGCCGCAGCAGTGCGGGGTCGATCAGTTCGGGGCGGTTGGTCGCGCCGACCACCACCACATCACGCAGGGGTTCGACGCCGTCGAGTTCGGTGAGCAGCGCGGCGACCACCCGGTCCGACACCCCGGAGTCGCTGCTCTGGCCGCGTCGGGGGGCGAGCGCGTCCACCTCGTCGAGGAAGATCAGCGAGGGTGCCGAGTCGCGGGCCCGCTGGAACAACTCGCGCACCGCGCGTTCGGAGGAGCCGACCCACTTGTCCATCAGCTCAGCGCCTTTCACCGCGTGCACGCTGAGCTGACCGGTCCCTGCCAGCGCCCGCACCAGGAACGTCTTGCCGCAGCCGGGTGGTCCGTAGAGCAGGACTCCGCGCGGCGGTTCGATGCCGAGGCGGGCGAAGGAGTCGGGGTGGCGCAGCGGCCACAGCACCGATTCGGTGAGTGCCTGTTTGGTTTCGATCATGTCGCCGACGTCGTCGAGGTCGAGCGAGCCGATCGCCAATTCCTCTGTGCCCGAACGGGACAGCGGGCGAATCACGTCGAGCGCGCCGATCAGATCGTCTTGGACGAGTTCGGGTTCGGTGTGCTCTCGGCTGGCCCGGCCTGCCGCGCGCACGGCCGCTTCCCGGCACAGCGCGGTCAGGTCGGCCACCACGAAACCCGGTGTGCGTGCGGCGATCACGTCGAGGTCCAGTTTTCCCGCCGGCACCTTGCGCAGCAGCTGTTCCAGCAGTGCCCGCCGGATCGCCGCGGTGGGCAGCGGCAACGCCAGTTCGCGATCGCACAGATCCGGAGCGCGCAGACGCGAATCCACCTGTGTCGGATGGGCGGTGGTGGCCAGCAGGGCAACGCACGGTGCGCGCACCGCGGCCCGCAGCTGGTCGAGAACGAGAGTGGCGACGGGCTCGGCCTCGGCGGGAAGCAGCGCGTCGATATCGGTGATCAGCAGCACGCCGCCCTGCCCGGTGGCGACATCGGCCACCGCCTCGGCGACCTCACGCAGCCGGGTTCCGCTCTCGGTCGCGCCGACGCTCGGGCCGTCGAGCTCGACGATACGACGCGGTGCGACAACAGCTTTGGCGAAGGTGGCCTTGCCGACTCCGGCGGGTCCGGTGATGAGGACACCGAGATGCGCCGGTGCGCCGAGCGTCTTCAGCAACTCCGGCTCATCGAGCGCCAGGCTCAGCCATTCGGCCAGCTTGGCCGCCTGGCTCTGCACGCCCGCCAGATCCTCGATCTGGACCGGCGTGCTCCCCGAACTCACCTTCACCGCGCCGGATCCCGGCTGATCCGGCTCCGAAAACCACTGCCGGCCCGGCGTGCTCGAAGGCTGGCGCACATCGCCGTCACGTTCCACCGTGTGCTGGATCGCTGCCGCACCCGCACCCCAGCCGACGGCCGAATTCGGTTGCACGCTCACCGGTCCCGGCATGGGCTCGATCGCCGTCACGGTGAGCAGTTCGGTGGTCCAGGCGATCCCGAAGGCACGCGAGAGCGCCTGGGTGGCCGCCGAGGAACTGATATCGGGTCCGAGATCGCGCGGCAGCAGCGACACCGTGTCACCGACGGTCACCACCTTGCCGAGCAGCGCCTGCCGCAGGGTGGCCGCCGGGATGCTGGCCACAGCGTGCGCCGAGCCGCTCAGCGAGATCTGTCTGGCGCCGAAGACTGTCACCGGGGCGACCGTCACCGCCGCGTTCTCCCGCAGTCCCACATTCGACAGCGTCACGTCATCGAGCAGCGCCACCCCCGGCGGACTGTCCGCGGGCGCCTTCGCCACCACCGCCGCGGTCCGGCGCGCGCCGATCAGCGCGATGCCGTCCCATTCGCGCAGGCCGAGCGCGGTGAGCGTCTCGGGGTGCAGGCGCACCACCCCGCGACGAGCGTCGGCTGCGGAGGGATTGAGCCGGGCGGTGAGCGAAAGTTCAGCCACCGCCCCATTCTGCCCTTCTCGCCGCGATCAGGAATCGATAGGCCGACGGCAAGGTCAGACGGCCATTCTGGCTGACATGACGAACTATCGCCGCCAGTCGGTACGCTGCACCGGACGCGCCGGAGGTGCCGGCGCCGCGATCTACCGGGGAAAGCAGCAGATGAACCGAATCTCCCTCGCCGTTCTGGCCGCCGGGGCACTGACCCTGACCTTGGTCGGGTGCGGGTCCGACGACTCCGCTGATGCGAGCGGGCTGCGCAAGGGCACGCCGAGCTCCAGCGCGTCCGCCACCGCCACCAAGGCGCCCACGTCGAGCGCGGCGCCGAGCTCGGCCGCGGCGGGCACCGACATCACTTGCACACAGTTCAAGACGCTCGACCCGGACGGCGAGAAGAAGGCCATCGATCAGATCCTCGCGGCACACCCCGGCGGTCCGTTCGAGGGCAGCCCCAACGTGGCGCTCAGCACTGTGAAGCTGGTCTGCCTCGTCCCGGCCAATGCCGACAAGCCGGTTGCCGACGCCGCCGGGATGAAGCCCTAGCCATCGCTCAGCCCAGCAGCGATTGCCAGTTCGCGGGGACCCGCGCGGCCGGTCCGGGGACCGACTGATCGGTGGGATGGCTGGTCGGCGCGGCGAGCTCGGGACCATCGCTGTACATCTCGCCGCTGGCGAAGTTGTAGAACCAGTCCTCGCCCGGTTCGTAGCTCTGCATGAACGGGTGCGCGGTGGCCTCGAAATGCTTCGTCGCGTGCTTGCTGGGAGAGCTGTCGCAGCAGCCCACATGCCCGCACTCGGCACAGCGGCGCAAATGCACCCACCAGCCGCCGCTCGCGTCGCATTCGACGCACCCGGCGCCACTGGGCGGCACGCTCGGATCGATCCCCGCTTCAGCCATCTAGACCTCCTGTAGTAGGTGTGCTGACATCCTCCGCCGCCGGGTGCAACGGCAGGCGGACGATGAAGCGCGTGTTGCCGGGTTCCGATTCCACCCGGATGTCACCGTTGTGCTTGTTCGCCACGATCCGGAACGAGATGTCGAGACCGAGACCGGTACCGTCGCCGACCGGTTTGGTGGTGAAGAACGGCTCGAAGATCCGGCCCCGCGCCTCGGGGGGAATGCCCGGCCCGGTGTCCCCGATTTCGATCGCGGCGCAGTCGTTCTCCTTGAAGGTGCGGATCGTCAGGGTGCCCTCGCCGCCCATCGCGTAGACGGCGTTGTCGATCAGGTTGGTCCACACCTGGTTGAGTTCGGCGGCGAAGCAGGGGATCGGCGGCAGCGCGCGGTCGTAGTCCTTCACCACGCGGATGCCGTCACCGAGTTTGCGGTTGAGCATCACCAGAGTGGAATCGAGCAGTTCGTGCAGGTCGACGACCTGATAGGGCGCGCGATCCATCTGCGAATACTGTTTGGCCGCCCCGACGAGAGTGGAGATGCGGGTGGTCGAGTCGAAGATCTCGTTCATCAGCAACTCGGTCTCGATGGTGTAGTTCAGCCAGCGCACGGCGCCCTCGAACACCGGCGCCTGGCAGGCTTCCAAGGTCGCGTGCACACCCTCCAGCCAGTCGGTGTCCAGGCCCGCCTGCACGAAGGTGGGCGCCAGATTCCAGCCGTCGGCGATGCCGCGCTCTTCGAACCAGTCGGCCAGCGCGTCCTCCCGATCGGCCGCTTCCAGTGGGCTGAGGTCGGGTGCCTTGGCGACCTGGTCGGCGGCCTGCTCCTGCATCTCGACGAGCTTGACCAGCGCGTCGGCGGGGAACTTGCCCTCGGCCATCATCTTCAGTTTGTGCCGCATCCCGGCGACGCGTTCGCGCAGGCCGGAGGTGGCGCGCACCGCGGCGGCGGCGGGATTGTTGAGTTCGTGGGTGAGCCCGGCCGACAGCGATCCCAGGGCGAGCAGCCGTTCGCGTTCGGCGATCCGCTGGTTCGACTTCTGCCCGCCGAAGAACGCGCCCTCGAGCAGGTGCACGGCCATCGGGAACCACTCGTGCATGATCCGGGAGAAATCGGCTGCGTCCATGACCAGGAACCGGGAGCGGCGCAGCACATACATCGAGCCGTTGTAGTCCTGGTTCGCCCGATCGCCCAGGTAGGCCATCCAGGCGCCCGCGTACACCCCGCGATGGTCGGTGCGGTTGATCTCGATCTCCACCCCGCCGGACAGTTTGGTGAGCCGGACCTCGCCGTCGATCAGCACGTAGAAGCAGGTGGCGGGTTCGCCCTCGCGAAACACCGGGCCCGGTTCGACGTACTCGATGCGCCCGATGGCGCACAGTTCGGCGAGCTGGGAGTCGTCGAGCTTCTCGAACAGGAACAGGGTGCGCAGTTCTTCCGGATCGCAGATCATAGAGTCCTCACTCATGCTGTCTCAATGGGCATGATCGGGCGGCCTGCGTGGTTACGCTCCGCTACCGCCTCCGGCCGCTGACCTCTCATGCCAGATACCGGTGGACGAGCATGACCGCCATCGCGCCCTCGCCGACCGCCGAGGCGACCCGCTTGGCGGATTCGGCGTGCACATCGCCCGCCACGAACACGCCGGGGACGCTGGTCTCGAGGTGTTGCGGCGGGCGCGGCAGTTCCCAGCCGGGCGGTCGCGCGCCGTCGACCATCAGGTCGGGCCCGGCCAGCACGTATCCGGCGGCGTCTCGGGTGACAACGCCGTCGAGCCAGCCGGTCTGTGGCGCGGCGCCGATGAACAGGAACAGCCGTTGCGCGTCGACCTTGTCTTCGGTGCCGGTGCTGTTGTCGCGCAGAACGATGCGTTCCAGGTGTGTGTCACCGTCGACGCCGACGACCTCGGTCTCGGTGTGTACGACGATGTTGGGGATGGCCGCGATCTGCCGGACGAGATAGTGCGACATCGACTTGTCCAGCGAGTCGCCCCGGACAACCAGGTGCACGCGACGCGCGTTGCGGGACAGGAACACCGCGGCCTGTCCGGCCGAGTTGGCCCCGCCGACGATGTAGACCTCCTGTTCGGCGCACTCGGCCGCCTCGGTCATCGCCGAACCGTAATACACACCGCGCCCGGTGAATTCGTCCACACCCGGTGCCGGATGGCGTCGATAGTCCACGCCCGTGGCGATCAGAACCGTATGCGCGCACAGCTTTCCACCGTCGGCGAATCGCACGGTGCGCGCCGACCCGTTGATCTCGAGCGCGACCACATCGCGAGTGGTGATGATCTCCGCGCCGAATTTCGCCGCCTGTCGCCGCGCCCGATCCGCCAGCTGTGACCCCGAGACCCCGTCGGGAAATCCGAGATAGTTCTCGATCCGCGAGCTCTGCCCCGCCTGTCCGCCGGTGGCCGTGCGCTCGACCAGCACCGTGCGCAAGCCCTCCGACGCACCGTAGACCGCCGCGCCGAGTCCGGCGGGTCCGCCGCCGACCACGATCAGGTCGTAGAAGTCCCCGCTGGGTTCGACGGTGAGCCCGACGTTTTCGGCGAGCTCGCTGTCGGTCGGCTGGATCAGGGCGGTGCCCGCGGCCGTGATCACCACCGGACAGGTCAGCGGATCGGCGCCCGCCGCCTCCAGCAACCGGGTGCCCTCCGGCTCGTCGACCGGATACCACCGATACGGCAACTGATTGCGCGCCAAGAACTCTCGCACCTGCGAAGACCGCGGCGACCAGCGATCGCCGACGACCTTGGTCTCGTACACCGGCCGCTGCTCGGCGCTGCGCCACACCTCGAGCAACCCGTCGATCACCGGGTAGAGCTTCTCCTCCGGCGGGTCCCACGGCTTGAGCAGATAGTGGTCGAGATCGATGACATTGATCGCGTCGATCGCGGCGTCGGTGTCGGCATAGGCGGTGAGCAGCACCCGGCGTGCGTAGGGGTGCAGGTCCATCGCCTGTTCGAGGAATTCGATGCCGTCCATGCCGGGCATCCGGTAGTCGGCGATCAGCACCGCCACGGGCTGCCCGCGCAGTTTCATCTCGCGCAGCGCCTCGAGTGCCTGCGGTCCCGATTCGGCCCGCAGAATCCGGTAGTCGGCGCCGTAGCGGCGGCGCAGGTCCCGCACCACGGCGCGCGATACGCCGGGATCGTCGTCAACGCTCAGAATGGCCGGTTTGGTTACCGAGGGAGTGCTCACCCGATCGAGTATCCCCCTGCTGTGAGGTAGCCGTCAGAGCTGGTGGTGGAGGACGAGGTCTAGTTCGGTGGGGGTGAGCAATCGTTCGAGGCGTTCCTCGCGTTTGAGACGGGTGCCGCGGGGCACGAACGCGCTGGGGAGCGCGAAGGCGTCGTCCGGTCCGATGCTCGGCAGGAGCGGGACCTCGTTGATGTGCCTGCGTGGCAGGAGTGAGCGCAGTTTCACGGCCGATCACCTCGGGTTGACGACGGGAACGCTGGAGGCTGAGCTTCGTCGATCAGCAAACGTCGGTAGCGAAAAGTTTGCCAGCATGTCCGAGTTGGTGCAAGCGGGACAAGGTGGACACGGCGAGCCAACCGGTCGGTGGCCTGCTTCGGCGCAGGCCACCCCGGTTTTGTGAGAATTTGCTGATCGGTTATTTCCAGGCGGGCATGGCGACAACCTGTGCCGCATAGGACAGCCCGGCGCCGAAGGCGATCAGCAGCGCGGTGTCGCCCGGCTTCGATTCGCCCTTGCGCAACAGCGCCTCCATCGCGAGGGGGACCGATGCTGCCGAGGTGTTGCCGGAATCCTCGATGTCGTTGGCGAGCGCGCAGTGCTCCGGTAGCTCGAGCACCCTGGCCATGATCTCGATGATCCGGCCGTTGGCCTGGTGCGGAATCATCGCGTCGAGGTCGCCGGTGGTCAGGCCCGCGCGGTCGATCGCGTCGCGGCACACCTTCTCCAGCGAGTGCGCGGCCCAGCGGAACACCGCGGTGCCCTCCATCGTGAGATAGGGGCGCACCGCGTCGGTGCCCTTCTCCTCGATCTCGTCGAAGAACTCCACCCAGTCCTTGGTCTGGCGGATGGCGTGGTGCTGAGTACCGTCCGAACCCCACACGGTCGGGCCGATGCCCTGTTCGGTGGACGGGCCGACGACCACCGCGCCCGCGCCGTCGGCGAACAGGAAGGCCGTCGCGCGGTCGGTGAAGTCGACGGTGGGGGTGAGTTTTTCGACGCCGAGCACCAGCACGTGATTCGAGGTGCCCGCCCGGACCAGGTCCGATGCCATACCCACCGCGTGACAGAACCCGGCGCAGCCCGCCGAGATGTCGAAGGCGGCCGCGCCGGTCATGCCCAGCTCGGTGGCGATGCGTGGGCCGATGGCCGGGGTGAGCATCAGATGGGTCGACGTCGCCACGATGACGCAGTCGATCTGGTCGACCTGCACCCCGGCGGCGGCGATCGCGTCGCGCGCGGCGGCGACGCTCATGGACTGGATGGTTTCCTCGTCCGAGGCGAAGCGCCTGGTATGGATGCCGGACCGGGTGCGGATCCACTCGTCGCTGGAGTCGATCGGCCCCGCTACCTCGTCGTTGGTGACCACCCGAGCCGGGCGGTAGACGCCCAATCCGAGGATGGCGGTGTGCTCAGTACCCGTCGTCTGGGCGATTCGAGCCATTGTGCGTCTCCTATGTACCTGTCAACCTGCGGCAGTACCGCTGGGTGTACCCGAAGCATCGAAATCTGTCCCTCATCGCCCGTGACCCGTACGTGGACACCATGTGAACGCTCAGACATGAGGCTTCCTCATATTAGCGCCTCTTGATCAGAGTGTCGATTGTCACAGTGGAGCCGGGGGTATCTTGGGGACAAGGCGATTGCTCGCCGACCCTTCGAGGGATCGAGGACAGCATGCTCGGACTCGGCATCATCAGTTGGATCATCATCGGCGGTCTGGCCGGTTGGATCGCGAGCAAGTTCATGAAGACCGACGCGCAGCAGGGCATCCTGCTCAATATCGTGGTCGGGATCATCGGCGGGCTACTCGGCGGCTTCGTGCTGAGTCTGTTCGGCGTCGATGTGGAAGGCGCGGGCTGGATCTTCAGCTTCATCACCTGTCTGGTGGGCGCCTGCGTGTTGTTGTACCTGGTGAAGCTGTTCACCGGGCGTAAATCGGTCCACTGACCACAGGTGCTTGCCCCGGGCTTCCCGTAAGGTGTGATCGCTTGTAGTCATCACACGAAAGAGGGAGCCCGTGGCACGCCGCCCCACCCCGCCCGGCACGCCCGATACCACCGGCGTCGGACATGTCGTCGACTTGGTGCGGGCCGCTGTACCCCCACTACATCCCGCCGGACTGCCGTTCGTGGCGGTGCCGTTGGCAGTGGCGGTCATCGGCGGACGTAATAAATGGGTGCGGAGGGCCGGTCTGGCCTCGGCCGCCGCCTGCGCCGCTTTCTTCCGGCACCCACATCGCGTGCCGCCGAACCGGGCGGGCATCGTGGTCGCGCCCGCCGACGGTGAGGTGGCGCTGGTCGACACCGCGGTGCCGCCCGTCGAGCTCGGACTCGGCGATCAGCCGTTGCCGCGCGTCAGCATCTTCCTGTCGGTGCTCGATGTGCACGTGCAGCGCGTTCCGGTGTCCGGAACCGTGCGCGAGGTGCTGCATCAGCCGGGCAAGTTCCTCTCGGCCGATCTGCCGGAGGCCTCCGACGCCAACGAGCGCAACAGCATGGTCATCGACACCGCCGACGGTAAGCAGGTCGTCGTGGTGCAGATCGCCGGACTGCTGGCCCGTCGCATCGTCTGCGATGCCCGCGTCGGTGACCTGCTCACCATCGGTGACACCTACGGCCTGATCCGATTCGGGTCTCGCGTCGACACGTACTTCCCGATCGGCACCGAACTGCTGGTGGCCCCCGGGCAGCGCACGATCGGGGCCGAAACAGTCCTGGCTGTGCTGGGATGATCGAGCAGGCTCGCACAGCACCTCGCAAACGACCCCGCTCGGTGCGATTGCTGCCGAGCGTCGTCACCATTCTCGCGCTGTGCGCCGGCCTGTCGGCAGTGAAGTTCGGGCTCGACGGTGAGCTCGGGATCGCGCTGGCGATGGTCGGTGCCGCCGCCGTGCTGGACACGCTCGACGGGCGGCTCGCGCGCATGCTCGACGCCACCAGCAAGATGGGCGCCGAACTCGATTCGCTCTCGGACGCGATCTCGTTCGGCGTCGCGCCCGCGCTGGTCATCTACGTGACCCTGCTCGACGGCAACAGCGCGGGCTGGATCGTCGCGCTGTTGTTCGCGGTGAGCCTGGTCTTGCGCCTTGCCCGCTTCAACACCCTGCTCGACGACGATTCCCGGCCCAACTGGGCGCGTGAGTACTTCGTCGGTGTCCCCGCGCCCGCCGGAGCGCTGATCGCGCTGGTGCCGATCGCGCTGAAGGTGCAGTTCGGCGACGGCTGGTGGGACGGTTTCGCCTTCGTCGCCGCCTGGACGGTCTTCGCCGCGCTGCTGTGCGTGAGCACCATCCCGACCCTGGCGATGAAGTCGGTGTCGGTCGCTCCGCAGGCCGCGGCCGGGCTGCTGGTGCTCACCGCGCTGGCCGCCGCGCTGCTGGTCACGTACCCGATCGTGCTGCTGCTGATCTTGGTCGCGCTCTACCTCGCGCACATCCCGTTCGCCTGGCGGTCGGCCCGCTGGGTGGCCGCGCGGCCGGAGACCTGGCAGCACAAGCCGGCTGAGCGGCGGGCCCAACGGCGGGCGCAGCGACGGATGCCCGCGATCCGCCGACCGGCGATCCGTGGCTCGGCGCGCCTGCGCCTGCGTCGCCCGCGCAACGACGACTGACCAGGCATCCGACCCTCGCGACTGGACGTTTCGACATGGAGCAATCAACGCCACCTCCGCCACCCGAGGACCCCGCGGCGCCGGCCACCGATATCACTGAGTTTCTGGAGCATCGGTCGCGGCTGTTCTCGCTTGCGTACCGGATGTTCGGTGCGGCGAGTGAGGCCGAGGACGTCGTGCAGGAGGTATACCTGCGGTGGGCGCTGGCCGACCACGCCGAGATCGCCAATACCGAAGCGTGGTTGACGACCGTCACCGTGAATCTGTGTCGTACCCAGCTCGTTTCGGCTCGCGCCCGGCGCGAGACCTATGTCGGGCAGTGGCTGCCGGAGCCGGTACCGACCGGCGGCGGCGCGCTCGGTCCGCTGGGCACCGTCGAGGAACGCGAATCGGTGTCCCTGGCGGTGCTCACCGCGATGGAACGGCTCAGCCCGATCGAACGCGCCGTGTTCGTGCTGCGTGAGGCGTTCGGCTACTCCCATGGCGAGATCGCGGAGATGCTCGACCTCACCGTGGCCAACACCCAGCAGATATTCCATCGGGCCGGTCAGCGGGTGCGCACCGGTAAGCAGCGCTTCGTGGTGTCGGCCGAGCACGCGCGCACGATGATCGAGAAGTTTCTGCAAGCGGCCTCGACCGGCGATGTGGCCGGTCTGCGCGAACTGCTCGCCGACGACGTGGTGTCGGTCGCCGATGGCGGCGGCCGGGTGGTCGCGGCCAAGATCCCGGTGGTCGGTGGCGATGTGGTCGCGCGCTACCTGTCCAACCTGCGGCGTTTCCTCAGCCCCACGTCGCGGTTCGAATTCACCGAGATCAACGGCGACGTGGGCCTGATCCTGATCCAGGACGAGATTCCGGCCGGTGTACTCGTGTTCGACTTCGACGAAGCGGGCTCGATCGCGGCGGTCCGCACGGTCGTGAACCCGATCAAACTGGGCGCCATAACAATGTGATCCAGATCACTTCGAGAACCTGTCAGGAACTCGGGGGCTGATCGGTCTGGTGTGTGTAGGCATTTCGAGAGAAGGAGCCACACCATGACCGGTCAGCATCGGATCGTCGTCCTCGGCGCCGGGTACGCGGGACTCACCGCGGCCCGTGCCCTCGCGAAGAAGACTCGCGACTCCCAGATCACTGTCGTGGACGGCCGCGCCGAATTCGTGCAGCGGGTGCGTCTGCACCAGGCCGCCGCCGGTCAGCCGGTCAAGCGGCTCGACCTGCGGAAGTCGCTGGGACGCAAGGGCATCGAATTCCTCCAGGCGCGGGTCACCGACCTGGACCCGGATCGCAAGATCGTCGCCCTGGACGGCGAGTGGACGTTGCACTACGACACCCTCGTCTACGCGCTCGGCAGCCAGGCCGACCGCGACGCCGTGCCCGGAGCGGCCGAGCACGCGAAGTTCGTCGCCACCGCCGAGGACCTGACGGAACTGTCGGGTCAGATCGTCATCGTCGGCTCGGGCCCGACCGGCATCGAACTGGCCACCGAACTCGCTGAGTCGCAGCCGGATTCGCGGATCAGCCTGCTCGGCACCGAGGACCCGGGCGCTTGGCTCTCGCCGCGCGCGCACCAGTTGATCCGGGACGCGCTCACGCGGGCCGGCGTCGAAATCCGTTCCGGTGTCAAGGTTGTCGAGGTGCTCTCCGATGCGGTTCGCCTCGCCGACGGCACCCTGGTGCCCGCCGATACCACCGTTTGGACCACCGGTTTCACCGTCCCCGATCTGGCTCGTCGCGCGGGTCTGGAGGTCGCCGACGACGGCCGTATCCGCACCGACGACACGCTGCGCTCGGTGTCGCACCCCGACATCTACGCCGTCGGCGACGCCGCGCTGATGGTCGGCGTGGACGGCCGCCCGCTGCGGATGGCTTGCGCGACAGCGATTCCCGCCGGCCAGTACGTTGTCGGGGCCATCACGGCGCGGGCGCGTGGCCGCGAACCCGAGCCGATGAAGGGCCGCTACGTCGCGCAGTGCATCAGCCTGGGCCGCCGTGACGCGGTGTTCCAGGTGGTCAAGGCCGATGACACCCCGACGAGCACGGTGCTCACGGGCCGTGTCGGGGCGCTGATCAAGGAACTGATCGTGCGCGGTACGGCCTTCACGGTCGGCCTGCGATAGTCCGACCGGACTGGCGTAATCGCCCTTTTCGCGGCCGTTGGGTCAGATCTGACCGGGGGCCGCGAAGTGGGGCGATCGCGCCGGGGTCGTCCGGTGTGGTCAGGTGGCGGTGTCTCGTCTGCGGCGCGGCCACCGGCGTCGAGCGTGTCGGGTCAGCGGCCGTGCCCAGGGCGCGATCGCGATCGCGAGGAGCACGCTGAGCCATGGAAGCCGCCACCACCAGCGCACATCTCGTTCGAGCGCCGTCGTCGGCTCGGTCAGCAGACGTGCCGTAGACGACCACACCACGAACGCGTCCCCGATGGGCATCAGGCCGAAGGCGTACCGCTTGGAGCCGGGCAGGCCGATCGGCAGTCCGAGCAGCTCACCTGCGGAGCCGATCGCGGCCGCCAAGTCGCTGTCGCCGTTCACGCGGGCGGCGCCCTGGGCGACGACAGTGGCGGAAAGGCTGACTCCGGCGACCAACGGTCCCGAGTCGACGTCACCGCTCCCGTCGACACCCTTCGGATATTCGCGAATGGCGGGCCCGAAACCGCCTGGATAGGTCAGGTATCGGTCTCGGTACCGCGCGTAGTGGCTCTTCGCGAATGCTGGGTCGATCTCGGGCAGGAATCGAAGTATCACTGTCTGTGAGGTTGCCCGGGCGCCGGTCAGCATCGATCCGTCGGTCGGTGAAACCTGATGCGGCAGTAGGCCGGTCGCGGGGTCGAGGCGGGTCTCGGCCTGCGCGAGCCAGCGATCTATCACTGCCGTGTACTGCGCCCCGAACAGCTTGTCGTGCAGGCGAAGGGAAGCCACCGCGACGGTCGAATCGACCGGCCACGCCTGACCTCGATAGGCCTGGAGAAACGGTGTGCCGGCCGCGGAGAACGCCTGTGCGATCTCGGCGCTGTGCGTGGAGAACTGGTGCACCGCAGTGGTATCGGAGCGATCGAGCGACAGGATCGCGCCCCGCAGCCAGTTGGTCCACCCGGCCCAGAACACTCCGTACGCGGGCTGCAACCCGGGGCTGAAAACCGCACGGCCCTCGTCGGATTCGGTTCTGGCCAGCGCCCAGCGTGCTTCGCGGAGCGCGTTGTCACGCAGTCCTGGATCGGTGTGCGCGGCCTGTACCCAGGCGAGGCCGTAGAGCACGTTCGAGAAGACGTACCCCTCCGGAAACAGTTGCTGCGCAGCGGTATCCGAGCCGTCGTCGAGCGCGTCACGCACGAAGGCCAGCTGGCGCGCGGTCGACCCGGGCTGCCCGTCCAGGCCCGGCTGCGGCCACAGCAGTCGCCCGGCTCCGATCAGGCACGCCGCCGTCACGATGATCCCCACCACGCGCGGCGCCCAGCGCCGAATTCTCCCCATGGCGACACTCTGCCAGGAATTTGCCGTCAACCAATCGTTGACGATCCAGCATCGTCAACCTATGGTTGACGCATGAGCACTCCGAACTTTCGCCTCGACGACCTCATCGACGGCATCAAGAAGGCCCGCCCCGACAACGTCCTCGACCAACTCTCCGACGCGGTGGTCGCCGCCAATCACCTCGGCGAGACCGCCGACCACCTGATCGGCCATTTCGTCGACCAGGCTCGCCGTTCCGGCGCCTCCTGGACCGATATCGGCGCCAGCATGGGCGTCAGCAAGCAGGCCGTGCAGAAACGATTCGTGCCCAAGGGTCCGAGCGACGCGGCCGCCATGGATCCGCAGGCGGGCTTCGCCAAGTTCACCGACCGGGCCCGGCAGGTGGTCGTCGGCTCGCAGGAAGCGGCCCGCGCCTCGGGGAGTAGCCAGATCGCGCTCGGGCATCTGATCCTCGGCCTGATCGGCCAGTCAGAAGGTCTGGCCGCCAAGGAGATCATCGCCAGGGGTGTCGCACTGGACGCCGTGCGCGCTGCCGCGACCGCCTCGCTGCCCGCCGCCGACGGTGACGTGCCCGCGCTCATCCCCTTCGACGGCGACACGAAGAAGGTCCTCGAGCTCACCTTTCGCGAGGCGCTGCGGCTCGGTCACAACTACATCGGCACCGAGCACATCCTGCTGGCTCTGCTGGAACAGGAGAACGGCGCGGGCGTACTCAGCGGTCTGGGCCTTGACAAGGCCGTCGTAGAGGCCGAGCTCGTCGAGCTGCTGAATCAGTTCCTGGCTTCGGTGCAGGACGAGGCCTGAGAACGCGGGGGCGCGCCCGGTGTGTCCTGCGCGCTGGGCGCGACCTTGCACTCTCACCACCTGAGTGCTAAAAATGGCTTGGCACTCGTGACTGTTGAGTGCCAGGTCGGGACGGTGAGATCGGGTTCCATCGACACCCTCGGTCGTCCGTCGCGGGCACCTCCTGGCCAGCGTACTTTGGGGCGATCCAACCTGTGGTCGTCTCGTGTGTCAGCCATAGACATGTGGAGGATCTCAACGCAATGGCCAAGACAATTGCGTACGACGAAGAGGCCCGTCGCGGTCTCGAGCGGGGTCTGAACGCCCTCGCCGACGCTGTCAAGGTGACGCTGGGCCCGAAGGGTCGCAACGTCGTACTCGAGAAGAAGTGGGGCGCCCCCACGATCACCAACGATGGTGTGTCCATCGCCAAGGAGATCGACCTCGAGGACCCGTACGAGAAGATCGGCGCCGAGCTGGTCAAGGAAGTCGCCAAGAAGACGGACGACGTCGCCGGCGACGGTACGACCACCGCCACCGTGCTCGCCCAGGCGCTCGTGCGTGAAGGTCTGCGCAACGTCGCGGCCGGCGCGAACCCGCTCGGCCTGAAGCGTGGCATCGAGAAGGCCGTCGAGGCCGTCACCGCCAAGCTGCTCGACACCGCCAAGGAGATCGACACCAAGGAGCAGATCGCTGCTACCGCTGGTATCTCCGCGGGCGACCCGGCCATCGGCCAGCTCATCGCCGAGGCGATGGACAAGGTCGGCAAGGAAGGTGTCATCACCGTCGAGGAGAGCAACACCTTCGGGCTCCAGCTGGAGCTCACCGAGGGCATGCGCTTCGACAAGGGCTACATCTCCGGTTACTTCGTGACCGACCCCGAGCGTCAGGAAGCGGTCCTCGAGGATCCGTACATCCTGCTGGTGTCGTCGAAGATCTCGACCGTGAAGGACCTGCTGCCGCTGCTGGAGAAGGTCATCCAGGCCGGCAAGCCGCTGCTGATCATCGCCGAGGACGTCGAGGGTGAAGCCCTGTCGACCCTGGTCGTGAACAAGATCCGTGGCACCTTCAAGTCCGTCGCTGTCAAGGCGCCCGGCTTCGGTGACCGTCGCAAGGCCCAGCTGGCCGATATCGCCATCCTCACCGGTGGCGAGGTCATCAGCGAAGAGGTCGGCCTCTCCCTGGAGACCGCAGGCATCGAGCTGCTCGGCACCGCGCGCAAGGTCGTCATCACCAAGGACGAGACCACCATCGTCGAGGGTGCGGGCGACGCGGAGGCCATCAAGGGCCGCGTGGCGCAGATCCGCGCCGAGATCGAGTCCTCGGATTCGGACTACGACCGTGAGAAGCTGCAGGAGCGTCTGGCCAAGCTGGCCGGCGGCGTCGCGGTGATCAAGGCCGGTGCCGCCACCGAGGTCGAGCTCAAGGAGCGCAAGCACCGCATCGAAGATGCCGTGCGCAACGCCAAGGCCGCCGTCGAAGAGGGCATCGTTGCCGGTGGTGGCGTCGCGCTGCTGCAGGCCGCCCCCGCGCTCGACGGCTTCAGCGGCCTGACCGCTGACGAGGCGACCGGTGTCAACATCGTGCGCGTCGCGCTGTCGGCCCCGCTCAAGCAGATCGCCTTCAACGCGGGCCTCGAGCCCGGCGTCGTGGCCGAGAAGGTCTCCAACCTCCCCGAGGGCGAAGGCCTGAACGCCGACACCGGTGTCTACGAGAACCTGCTGGCCGCCGGCGTTGCCGACCCGGTCAAGGTCACCCGCTCGGCCCTGCAGAACGCGGCCTCCATCGCCGCGCTCTTCCTCACCACCGAGGCCGTAGTCGCCGACAAGCCGGAGAAGTCCGCCCCCGCGGGCGACCCCACCGGCGGCATGGGCGGCATGGACTTCTGATCCGCTGATCAGCTAGCCCAACGCAAATCACGTAGACCGGTCCACCACTCGGTGGGCCGGTCTTCGGCATGAAATAGGGGAGTGAACGTGGCGATCGTCCACACGGTCCGCAAGTACTGGTTGTTCTGTGTACTGATGGGGATAATTTGCGGCTGGGCGATCCTGTCGGGTCTGCTCGACCTGGTCGACGGCACGGTCACATGTCACGACTGGAGCCCCCTCGTCCTGGATTTCACCAGCTACGACATGGCCCCAGACGATAACTCGTGTGCGATGTCGAAGTCCGGCGCCAACTACGCGGACGTGAAGATGATCAACAATGTCCTGGACTCGGTGCGGGTCATCATCGGTGCGGCGATGTTGTGGATAGGTTGTTCGAGCCTGAACGACCTGGCGAAGAAGGATCTCGCACCGCCGTCGGACGGGTAGTCGGGTGAGTCACGTCTCGTGGTCGAATGCGATGACCAGTTGTGGGCGGATGGGGAGCGGGCCAGGGCTGGTGTTGTGGAGCGCTGCTACCAGCGCGCTCAGCTCGGTGGGGAGAAGATCGAGCGTAAGAACGCCTTCGTCGAGGGCGGCGCCCCCTGAATCGGAGTCGGAGGGGGAGAAGGTGATCGAGCGTCCGTCGCCGGAGATCGTCAGTGTTCTGCCGTGGGGGAGGCGATTGACGAGGGCATCGGCGATTGCGGGGCAGGCATCGACATGGTCACCAGCTTCGAACCAGTTGCCCGAGGAGTAGACGTAGCGAGCCAGATTCTGAAGGAAGCCGACCGGCCACACCGGCGCCTCGTGTTCTTCGGGCCGACGGGTGAGGCGGAACGTGAATTCGAAGCCCCAACCGGACTCGTCGGGATTCTGGGATTCCTTCTCGTCCAGCTCGGTCATTCCGAAACTTATGTATTAATGAAAGTGATCGGTATGCAGCTGATCAAGCAGGCGGGTTCGTGCGAGCTCAGCCGACCGGTGTGAGGCGGAGGCGTTCGGCTAGTTCGTTGAAGATGTAGAAGTTGGGGATGGTGCTGACGGGGGCCAGCGACATCCACACGCCGGAGAGTTTGATGCGGATGTGGCCGCTGCGGGCGTCGATGAGCTGGATGTCTTCCCAGGACAGGGCTTCGCTGCGGAAGGTGAGGGCGTCGAGGGAGAGGGAGAGGTCGCCGAAGGGGACGGTTTCGCCGTTGTCGATGGCGGCCACCGCGGCGGGGAGTTGGGTTGCGGTGACGGCGGATTGGATGGCGCGGGCCCATTCACGGGCGCGGGCGAAACCCTCTTCGTCGATGGTCGCTTCGACACCGCCGGGGCCCGACAGCTCCAGCAGGTAGGTGACGGGGGTGGTGTCGTGGAACGGGATCGCGTGCTGACGCACTTCGGTGCTGTCCCACCGGAATCCGGCCACGCGCTGACCCGAGCGGTAGACGGTGACGCCCTGGTCGAACAGGTCGATGCGGGCGGCGCGGTTCTGCCGGTTGATCACCCCGCGGCGCAGTGCGAGCAGGACGGGCGCGCCGGCGATCACGAGCAGTGCCACACCGCCCTGCCATCCGCCGACGGCCGCGACGATGATGCCGATGGTGGCGATACAGCCCGCGACGATGCCACAGCCGCGCACGAAGGTGTCGTCGGCGGGGGTGGCGAGAAAGGTGTCACGGTGCGCGCCGAGCTGCTGATACTCCGCCATCAGGTGTATCAGTTGGGTCAACGGCACCGCGTGCCGAGCATCGGCTACGTCCTCCGGCCTGTTCGGAGTGATCACTCGTCCCTCCAAGAGGCGTTTTCATCCGCGGCGAAGCGTATGCGAACCGGCGGAATATTGCCACCGGTACGGAGATGAAATTCTGGCCGCGACCGGGCGGAATGGCTCAGCCGATGGCGAAAGCGACGAAGAATCCTGCCGCGGTTGCCATTCCGACCCACCAGCCGCCTTCGCGATAGGCCTCGGGGACGAGCGAGTCGGCCAGCACCGCGATCGTGGCGCCGCCCGCGAACGCTTGGACCGCGCTGATCGCGGTCGTCGAAACCGAGTCGGCGTAAGCGTTTCCCAGCACGGTCACCGCGACGAGCACCGCGGCGGTCACCGCCCAGAGCGCGAAGGTCCGGCCCGCCTCGAACCCGTGCTGCTCGCGCATGAGTACCGCCCCGCTGACCGCTTCGGGCACATTGCCCGCCGCGATCGCGACCACCAACACCAATCCGCCTCCGCCACTGAGGGATACACCCAGTGCGAGGTTCTCCGGCACGCCGTCGAGCACCGTCCCGAGCAGCAACGCCCAGCCGATTGCGGCGGGCCCCAGTTTGTTCTCGATGAGATGGTTGGCGACCACGTACACCCCCGCACCGGCGAACAGCGCGCTGCCGGCGAGCAGCGCGCCGTCGCGGTGGAAGGCGGGCGCGAAGAGCTCCTCCGATATCGCCGCGATCATCGTGCCCGCGCCGAACGCCATCATCGCGGCGAGCACGGCTTTCGGCAGCGTCCACCGCAGCCCCACCGCCACCCCGATCAGCAGCGGGACCGCGGTACCGAGGCCGTACAGCAGGGCGGTAGACATGCCGAGAGCCTATTCGGCCGTGCGCGACTAGGGTGGTTGACGTGTTGGTTGTGGACGAAGGCGAACCCACGGCACCGGCGATCGTGTTCCTGCACGGCATCCCCGGCTCGGTCGACTGGTTCGCCGCGGTCGCCGAGCGGATGGTCGCGACCTTCCGGGTGATCCGCGTGGACATGCACGACTTGGGCGCCGACGGCGACTTCAGCGCCGCGGCCCGCACCGCTCCGCTCGTCGCCCTCATGAACGACCTCGACCTCACCGACGTGACGGTGGTCGGCCACTCGTTCGGCGCCGAGATCGCGCTGGAACTCGCCGCCGCGTCGCATCGGGTGGCTCGCGTCGTGGTCGTCGGCCAGGCCCCGGACTACCGGGCCGCGAGCATCCCGACCGCCGCGAGATGGGTGGTCCGTCCGTGGTCGGTGCGCTTGGCGCAACGGTGGACACCCGGACCGGTGATCCGCCTGGCGAACCGTTCGGTCTTCGCGCCCCGATTCCGTTACGACTCGGCGCCCGGCCTGGCCGAAGCGCTGGTCCGCGATTTCCGCACTGCCCTTCCCGGCGGCCTCGCCTACGCGGTGGGCGGCCGTGCCGCCGACTTCGCGGCCGCCCCGCTCGACATCCGCGCGCAAGCCCTCGACCAGCCCGTCCTCGCCGTCCACGGCCGTCACGACAACCTCTACGACAGCACCGAGACCCTCGCCCGCTTCGCCGCGGCGGGCGCCGACACCCACCTCGTCGAGCACGCGGGCCATTCGCCCCAGGTCGAGCAACCGGACGAGTTCGTCTCCGTGCTGGGCGAATTCATCAGATCCCACTGACGGCGGAGACCACGAACGTCCCCGGTGTGCCCTGCGCCCCCAGCGGTCCGCCCTTGTCGAACTGTGAGGAGACGATCAGCGCCTGCTCGCCCGAATGCGCCATCGTGGTGGGAACATTCAGCGCGGGATCGTGGAATTCGCCGGTGCGGGTGGCGGTGGCGCCGTTGTCGCCGAGGCTCCAGCGGCTGATGGTGTTGTCGAGGTTGTGAACGATCCACAGGGTGTCCCCGCGCAGGTCCAAGCCGTCGCCGTGGCGCGCATCGCCACCGGTCAGCGCCACCTTGCGAATCGTTTCCTGGCCGCCGGTGAGGTCGATGCGGTACAGCTCGGCCGCTGACATGGCGACGACGATCAGATACGTCCCGGCCGGGTCGGCGACAATTCTGTTGAGCTCGAACACCTTCGGCTCACGCGGTCCGAGGGTGGCGGTCAGGTCGTAGGCCACGGTCAATTCGTCACGGGAGCCGACAACCGCTCGGTAGACGACATTGCGCACGCTGTCGGTCAGGTAGGCGGACCCGTCCGCCCCGAAATCCAGATCGTTGACGAAACGTGGTGCGTCACCGGGTACTGCGAACTTCGCGAGCAGTGCGCGTGACCCGGTGTCGTACACACTCACGCCCACACCGGAATCGATCACCCACAGCCGACCGCTCCGATCGACCTTCACGCCGTTCGCTGTCTTCCTGCCGTCGGCGCCCGCGGGCAGGAACACCTCCGCGCGCGCGGCGTCGGCCGTCGCCCGGTAGACGGCTCCGTCCGCGAACGACCCGACATAGGTGTCACCGTTGCGCGCGTCCAAGCCGATGCCCTCGGGATATACGGCGCTGCCCGGCAGTTCGTAGGCCGTGCTCAGCGTGGGTGTGGCAGGCGAGGTCCCGCACGCGGTCAGGGCCAGGCATGCGGTGGCGACGGCAATGGTTCGCAACATGATGAAGCCTCTCAGTGATGTAATGCTGAACATCAAGCGATAGGCAGTAATGTAAATTAGAGTCGTTATGATCGTCAAGGGAGTTATGAAGTGATGGGCGGATATCATGCACCCATGACGTCCATGCCCGCCGCCGAGAGGCTCGGCTCGTATATCAAGCGCGCCGAGCAAGCCCTGATCGCGACCAAGACTGCCGCGCTGAAACCGGCCGGGCTGACCGTCGCGCAGTACAGCGCGCTGTTGCACCTCGCGGAGAACCCCGGCATCTCGGCGGCCGCCCTGGCCCGGCTGGCCGGCGTCACCCCGCCGACGATGAACACCGTCCTGACCAACCTCCAGGAGCGCGGCCTGGTGGATCGGACCCCGCACGAGTGGCACAAGAACGTGCTGGAGACCCGATTGACCGAGGCGGGACGGTCGGTGATGGCCGATGCCGACACCCGCGCGATCGCGGTGGAGCGCACACTGGCCGATCGATTCACCGCGGCGGAACTGGCGGCGGTGCAGGAACTGCTCACGCGCAGCGCGCAGGCACTCGACGAGATCCGCGACAACCTGCCGTGACGAAAAAGAGCCCGCCGGAAGGTTCCGGCGGGCTCAGGCGTAGCTCGGCGTCAGCGCTCGGCGGCGACCTTCACCTTGCTCAGCGTCTCGTGCATCCCCGAGACCAGGTCGGCCTCGAACTTCTCCTCGCCGCCCATGGCGACCTTGATCGTGCCCCGCAGCCAGCCCGGCAGGCCCTTGGCGTCGACGGTGCGCGTCTCGACGACACGGGTGCCGGTGGCGGTCGGCTCGAGCTCGTAGGCCCAGACCGTGCGGTTCTCGTTCATCCGGAACGCCAGCGCCTTGTTCGGCTCGAAGCGCACGATCCGCGAGGTGGTCGGGTAGACCTTCCAGCCCACCTTGTTGACGTTGACGGTGAAGGCGCCGTCGCGAACGCCACCGAGCGCGACCATCTTCAGGGTTGTCGGGCTGAGCTCGGACATGCGGCGCAGATCGGCGAGTACCGACCAGACCTTCTCCGGCGGTGCGGCGATGTCGATGCTGGCTTCGAGAGTGTTCGGCAACGGTGCCTCCGGGTATGCGTGACGGGCTGTCACGCTCAGCATAGGCACCCCCATGGGGACCGGCCTCCGCCCGTAGGTGGATTCTTGCAGGCTGATCGCAACCCGGGCGCGGCGGCTGAGGCAGCGCAGAACCAATCGCGGCGCGCGGAACACGGAGGCGAACCCCTCACGGCGGGACCCGTGCTCGAATTCCGCATCGCGATCACCGCAGGGGTGGACAAGGCCGTCGGACTCCCGGCGATCACCGGGCTCCACCGGTTCCACGACGGGCCGGTGACCGGAGGGCCGGCGCGGTGGGCGAGCCTGAAAGCAGGGATTGTCCAGGTCGCCGCGCCGCGGGCGGTGTCCTGCGCCTCGGTCGGGTCGCCGAGCATCGGCAGCGCCACGTAGAGCTGTCCGGCGACGAGAATCCCTACGGCACAGATTGTCGCGGCTGTTCTGCCTGTCGGCGCTCACCCCCGGTCCGTCGTTTCAGTAGTCGCCGATGGGCTCGGGCCCGGCGCTCAGCGGAGTGGTCATGGGAACAGGAATACCCCGCCCAGCGCTCGGCGGCAATGATTTGTCGCACCCTGCGCTGATCCGATTGCGCCGTATTCGACTGTCCGGCAGTCACATCGGTTGTCACCGGATCCGTCTGCTCGTGGGTATCGGCGATCAACGGATGTGAGTACCGCGCTTCGGTACACTCACGTTTCACATCGCGGTTGCCCCAGCGCGTCGATGACGTGTCGGCGATGCCGATATTCACGATCCCGTGCTGTCGACGGCTTCGTTCTCATGAGTGAATCGGCTCATGTAGGGCCCGCGCGCGCCCCGAGTTCCTTGGTCTTGTGTCCCATGACAAAAAATTCTAGAAAATTCCTTTAAAACACTCCCACTTCACATTGTCACTGGGTATCGTCCGAGACGGCAAATGGCCAGTGACAACGAAGTCACAAAACATCGACTTGGAGTGACACATGCTTTACAACATCACTGACGACAGCAGCGACGGCAACATCCTGACCCTGCTGCTCGGCCTGCTCACCAGCTCGCTGAGCACCGGTTCGGTGCAGGGCTCGGGCAACTGAGCCGTCTGTAGCCATCTTTCGGCTAACGCGCGGTTGGCCGATTGGGCAGCCGAAGGGCCTGATCCATGACGAGGGGATCAGGCCCTTCGGTATTGTCAGCGACAATGTCACAGGATGCGAATACGGGACGAATGTATGCCGGGCAACCCGTAGAGGACCGGCAACGCCAGCGGCGTGCGCGTTTTCTGGAGTCAGGCCTGACGGTCTTCGCGCGCGACGGGTATGCCAACAGTTCGGTCGGTGCGATCTGTAAGGACGCGGGACTATCGTCTCGGCAGTTCTACGAGGAGTTCACCGGTCGCGAATCTCTGCTGCTGGAGCTGTACGAGCAGATCGACCGACATTCGCGCGAGGCGGTGGCCACCGCGCTCGAGGACAAGTCCGAGGCGACCGTACTCGAGCAGATCGATGCGGCCGTGCGGGCCTACGTCGAGTCGATCGGCAACGATCCCCGCAAGGCGCGGGTCGCGTTGGTCGAGGTGGTCGGAGCAGGCCCCAAGGTCGAGAAGTTCCGCCTGGAACTGCGCCGCGTGTGGGGTTCGCTGCTGGCCAGCGCCGCCGAGGACGCGGCCATGCACGGCGAAATCCCGCCCGGCGACTACGAACTGCGCGTGCTCGCCATCATCGGCGCGGTGAACTACGTGGTCGACGGCTGGAGCGGCAGCGACCCACGCCCGCCGCTCGACGAAGTGATCAAGGTGCTGAGCCGGGTGATCCTGGGCGCGGTCGGGGCTTGATGGCGCGGGTCGAGATCGTCCCGATCCAGGTACCCGACGGCAGCACCTTGCCGGTGCGTCTCATTCCGGCCACCGGTGCGCACCGGCATCCGGTCACCCCGGACGCACCACGCGCGGTCGTGGTCATCGTCCCCGGTCTGGCCGTGCCCGGCGAGTTCTACGAGTACTTCGGACACCGGCTGGCCGCGTGCGGATTCGATGTCGCCATCGGCGAATTGCGTGGTCAGGGCGAGAGCACCCGCCGCCCCGATGGCGAGAGTACCTACGGCTACCACGAATTGGTCTCGGTGGACTTTCCGGCGATGCTGGCCGCGGTGCGCAACCGGTTTCCCGCCAGCACGCCGTACCTGCTCGGCCACAGCATGGGCGGGCAACTCGCGGCGATGTACGCGGCCAGGGTGCGCGGCAGGCTCGGTGGCCTGATCCTGATCGCCTCCGGCACACCGTATTTCCGGGGGTATCGCGGGGTGTTCGGTCCGGGCGTGCTGGTGGGCACCGCGGCGGTGGCGGTGGCGTCGAACCTGGCCGGGTTCTGGCCGGGGGACCTGCTCGGCAAGCGCGCCTACGGCAGGCAGTCCAAAGTTCTCATGTCGGACTGGGCCAGGCTGGCGCGTACCGGGCGCTTCGTGCCCGTCGGCGCCGATATCGACTACGACGAGCGGATGTCGCGGCTGAAGTTCCCGGTGCTGTCGATCACCGTCGCCGGTGACGACATGGCCCCGCAGACCTCGGCGGATCACCTGCTGGGCAAGCTGCCCGGCACACAGGTCACCCGGTGGTTTCAGCCGGAGGCCCTCGGGCACAACGGCTGGATCGCCGATCCGGACTCCACCGTCGACGCGGTGGAGAAGTGGTTGCGCGACCGCTGACCCTCAGGCCGAGCGGCGCCCCTCGATCAGCATCTGGATGAAGAACTCGTAGACCAGCGCGGACAGGTACGCCGACTGCTTGTTGTCGGCGGCGCCGCCGTGACCACCCTCGATGTTCTCGTAGTACCAGACGGTGCGATTCTGGGACTCCAGGAGCGCGGCCATCTTTCGCGCATGGCCGGGATGGACCCGGTCGTCGCGGGTGGAGGTGGCCAGCAGGATCGGCGGGTACTGCTTGCCGGTGTCGGTGTTCTGATACGGCGAGTACTCGCTGATGTAGGCCCATTCCTCCGGCTTGTCCGGGTCACCGTATTCGGCGACCCACGACGCGCCCGCCAGCAGCAGGTGGTAGCGCTTCATGTCCAGCAGCGGCACCTGGCAGACGATGGCGCCGAACAGTTCCGGGTACCGGGTGAGCATCACGCCCATCAGCAGGCCGCCGTTGCTGCCGCCGATCGCGCCGAGCCGGTCCGCGGTGGTGATGCCGCGGGTCACGAGGTCGCGCGCGATGGCGGCGAAGTCCTCGTAGGCGCGGTGGCGGTGCTCCTTCAGTGCGGCCGTGTGCCATTCGGGGCCGTACTCGCCGCCGCCGCGGATGTTGGTCATCACGTAGGTGCCGCCGCGTTCGAGCCAGTTCATGCCCGCCGAGCCGAGATAGGCCGGAGTCTTGGAGATTTCGAAGCCGCCGTAGCCGTTCATGATCGTCGGGCCCGGCGTGCCGCGCCGGTCGCGATGACGGATCACGAAGTAGGGCACCGCGGTTCCGTCGTCGGAGGTCGCGAAGAACTGTTCGGTCTCGATGCCGGTGGCGTCGAAGTAGCCGGGGGCCTGCTTCAGCGTCACCGCGGTTTCGCCGATCGCGCTGCTGAGCAACGTGGTCGGCGTGGTGAAACCGGTTGTGGTGAGCATGAACTCGTCGCCGCCCTCGAGCGGGTCGAGGTTGGCCACCGAGGTGGACGACATGGCGGGGGAGTCGGCGAGCTCGCTGCTCGCCCAGCCGTCCGGGCCGGGGGTGAGCACGCGGAATCCGGTCTGTACATCGCGCAGGGTGGTGAGGATCAGGTGGTTCTCGGTCCAGCCCCACGATTCCAGTGAGGTGTGCGGATCCGGGGCGAAGAGAACCTCGAATTCCCGAGCCCCGGAGAGGAATTCGTTCAGATCGGTGACCAGCAGGCTGCCGGGAGCGAAGGTGGTCTCGCCCGGTGTCCACTCGGTCTTCAAGCGCACCAGCAGCCAGTCGCGGTACCAGTCCACGTCCGCGTCGGTGGGGGTCTCGATCAGCCGCCACTCCCCGTCGTCGAGCAGCGATACCTCGCTGTTGAAGAAGTCGGTCGACCGGTGCAGATAGTGCCGTTCGTAGCCGGGGTGGCGGTCGTATCCGGCGCCGATCGAGACGTCGCTCGACTTGCCCTCGAACACCGTTTCGGCAGCGGACAATTCGGTGCCACGCCGCCAGCGCTTGGCGATGCGCGGGTATCCGGAATCGGTGAGTGATCCCGGCCCGAAATCGGTGCCGAGGTAGACGGTGTCGGCATCGATCCAGCCGATCCGCGACTTCGCCTCCGCGACGAAGAACCCACCATCCTCGGGCGCGACGAAGTGCCTGGTGGTCAGGTCGAATTCGCGCTCGACGGTCGCGTCGGCGCCGCCACGGGACAGGTGGATGATGGCGCGCTCCTGCGACGGCCGCAGCACCGCGGCGCCCGCCCACACCCAGTTCTCCCCGTCGGCCTCGGCCAGCGCGTCGACGTCGATCAGCACATCCCACTCGGGGGCGTCGGTGGCGTAGGACTCGAACGTGGTCCGCCGCCACAACCCGCGCTGATGCTCGGCATCACGCCAGAAGTTGTACAGCCACGGCCCCCGTCGGCCGGGATAGGCGATCTTGGTGTCGTCGTCGAGCATCGCCAGTACGCGACGCTCCATCTCGGCGAATCGGTCGGTCGCCGCGAACCGCCGCCCCACCACGTCGTTGCGGGCGCGCGCCCAGTCCAGCGCGCCCTCGTCGGTCACGTCCTCGAGCCAGAGATAGGGATCGGTCACGTTTTCTTCAACGCCGCTCATCCCCACATTGTTGCCGATGCGGCCGATCGCGGTCACACTCGTGCTGGTTTGTGGTTTGCCACGCCGGGGCATCGGGCCTGCGCGCATAATCCCCATACCTGGTAGGTACGGGTAGTGGTCGAGGTTGCCGTGCTGTTGCGTGTTGCCCCGGTCGGGGTAGGGGAGTGTGTTCTCCTGATTCGGTGACCTCGCTACAGACAGCGGTACGCACCGGGTCCCCGACCCTCAACCTTGTCTTGGCCACCTGGGTTTCGGCCATCAACTTCTGGGCGTGGAACCTCATCGGTCCTCTCTCGCCGAACTACGCCGACAAGATGGCGCTCAGCAGCATGGCGGCCTCGATCATGGTGGCGATGCCGATTCTCGTCGGCTCGCTGGGCCGGATCGTGTCGGGCGCGCTCACCGACCGGATCGGCGGCCGGATGATGTTCATCGGGGTCTCGCTGGCCTCGATCGTGCCGGTCGTCGCGGTCGGGATCGCGGGCAGCATCGAGTCCTACCCGATGATGTTGGCGTCGGCTTTCCTGCTCGGCATCCCGGGCACGGTGTTCGCCGTCGGTATCCCGTTCGCGAATTCCTGGTACGTGCCCGCCCGGCGCGGCTTCGCGACCGGAGTGTTCGGTGCGGGCATGGTCGGCACGGCGGTGTCGGCGTTCTTCACACCCCGGTTCGTCCGCTGGTTCGGGTTGCTGCCCACCCATCTGATCGTGGCGGCCGCGCTCGCGGTGACCGCGGTGCTGTGCATCCTGTTCATGCGCAACTCGCCGGACTTCACTCCGAACACCGACCCGGTGCTGCCCAAGCTGCGCGCCGCGATGAAGCTCGGTGTCACCTGGGAGATGTCGTTCCTGTACGCGGTGGTGTTCGGCGGCTTCGTCGCCTTCAGTTCGTATCTGCCGACCTACATCAAGAATGTGTACGGGTTCTCCGCGGTCGACGCGGGCACGCGCACCGCCGCCTTCGCGCTCGCCGCGGTGATCGCCCGGCCCATCGGCGGCGCGCTGTCGGACCGGATCGCGCCGAAGTACATCGTGGTCACCTCGCTGGCCGGGACGGCGGTGATGGCGGTGGTCGCGGCTTTCAAACCGCCGGCCGACGTGGCATCGGCGGCCACGTTCATCACGATGGCGCTGTTCCTCGGGATCGGCACCGGCGGCGTCTTCGCCTGGGTGGCCAGGCGCTCGCCGAGTTCCAGTGTCGGCAGTGTCACCGGAATCGTCTCGGCCGCAGGCGGTCTCGGTGGCTACTTCCCGCCGCTGATCATGGGTATCACCTACGACGAGGCAGGCCACAGCTACACCATCGGGCTGCTGTTGCTCGCCGCTACCGCGCTGGCCGCCCTTGTCTACACCTCGGTAAAACTGCGCGCCGTCGAACAGTGCCCCGCCGCACCTTGATCCGACCTCGTCGAAGGAGACAGATCCAGTGCCATCCCCAGCGCGAATCGGCGGTGCCGTCGAAGACCTGCTCGTGCGCAGCGGCCGGTTCTTCACCCCCGGTGTCGAATCCGCGGATCTGCGCACTGTCAGCCGCATCGGCGGTCGTGAGGGCGACATCTTCTATCGCAACCGTTGGAGCCACGACAAGGTGGTGCGATCGACCCACGGGGTGAACTGCACCGGGTCGTGTTCGTGGAAGGTCTACGTCAAAGACGACATCATCACCTGGGAGACCCAGGACGTCGACTACCCCTCGGCCGGTCCCGACCGGCCGGGTTACGAGCCGCGCGGCTGCCCCCGTGGCGCCGCCTTCTCCTGGTACACCTACTCGCCGACGCGGGTGCGCTACCCCTACGCGCGCGGGGTGCTGGTCGAGATGTATCGCGAGGCCAAGCGGCGGCTGGGCGATCCCGTGCTGGCCTGGGCCGACCTGCAAGCCGACCCGGAGCGGCGCCGCGCGTATCAAAAGGCCAGGGGGATGGGTGGTCTGGTACGGGTGAGCTGGGACGAGGCCGTCGAGATGATCGCCGCGGCGCACGTGCACACCATCGACGAATACGGTCCCGACCGGGTGGCCGGGTTCTCGCCGATCCCGGCGATGTCGATGGTCTCCTTCGCAGCGGGGTCCCGGTTCGTCGAGATGATCGGCGGGGTCATGACCTCGTTCTACGACTGGTACGCCGACCTGCCGGTGGCCTCGCCGCAGGTCTTCGGCGACCAGACCGACGTGCCGGAGTCGGGTGACTGGTGGGACGCCTCGTATCTGATGATGTGGGGCTCCAATGTGCCGGTGACACGCACGCCGGACGCCCACTGGATGGCCGAGGTGCGCTACCGCGGTACCAAGGTCGTCACGGTCAGCCCCGACTACGCCGACAACACCAAATTCGCCGACGAATGGATGCCGTGCGCGGCGGGTACCGACGGCGCGATGGCGATGGCGATGGGCCACGTCATCCTCACCGACTACTTCGTGCGCGAACGGGAGCCGTTCTTCGTCGACTATGTGCGCCAGTTCACCGATCTGCCCTTCCTGATCAGCGTGGTCGAACGTGACGGCCGTCTGGTTCCCGGCAAGAATCTCACCGCCGCCGATCTCGGCTCCAGCGCGGAGAACGCCGCCTTCAAGCCCGTGTTCATCGACAGCGTCACCGGTGAGCCCGCGGTACCGCACGGCTCGCTGGGGTTCCGATTCGGCCCGGAGGGCGTCGGGAAATGGAACCTCGACCTCGGCGA
Source organism: Nocardia sp. NPDC055050 (assembly GCF_053608345.1). Lineage (NCBI taxonomy): Bacteria > Bacillati > Actinomycetota > Actinomycetes > Mycobacteriales > Nocardiaceae > Nocardia > Nocardia sp. NPDC055050. Next base: position 118,724 of record NZ_JBSGVG010000010.1, on the reverse strand, counting down.
CCTACAGCCCGCGCTGACCGCCGACGCGGGCGACGGGCGGTCGGTGATCGTGACGTTGCCGCGTTTCGACACCGTCGACGGCCACGGCGAGACGATCGATCGTGGTGTGCCGGTGCGGATCGTCGCGGGCCGCCCGGTCTGCACCGTCTTCGACCTCATGCTCGCCCAGTACGGCGTGGCACGGCCGGGGTTGCCGGGGGAATGGCCGAGCGGCTACGACGATCCCGGTTCGCCGTACACCCCCGCCTGGCAGGAGCCGATCACCGGCGTCTCGAGCGCGCAGGTGATCCGGATCGCCCGCGAATTCGCCACCAACGCCGTCGATTCCGGCGGACGCAGCATGATCATCATGGGCGCGGGCATCTGCCAGTGGTTCCACGGCGACGCCACCTACCGCGCGATTCTGGCGATGCTGCTGCTCACCGGCTCGATGGGCCGCAACGGCGGCGGCTGGGCCCACTATGTCGGGCAGGAGAAATGCAGACCGGTGACGGGCTGGTCCACCGTCGCGATGGGCACCGACTGGTCGCGCCCGCCGCGCCTGATGGCAGGCACGTCCTACTGGTACGCGCACACCGACCAGTGGCGCTACGACGGGTACCGCGCCGACGTGCTCGCGGCGCCGACCGGTCGCGGTCTGTTCCGCGACAAGCACACGATGGACGTGATGAGCTCGGCGGTGGCCATGGGCTGGACGCCGTTCTACCCCCAGTTCGACCGTTCGTCGCTGGACCTGGCCGACGAGGCGGCCGCCGCGGGCATAGACCCGGTGTCCTACACCGTCGACCAATTACACAGCGGCACACTGCGTTTCGCGATACAGGATCCGGACAGCCCGAAGAACTGGCCCCGGGTCCTGAGTGTGTGGCGGTCGAATCTGCTCGGCTCGTCGTCCAAGGGCAACGAGTACTTCCTCAAACATCTGCTCGGCACCGGTTCCAACGTGCGCAACACGCCCGCGGGTCCCGGGCACCGTCCCGTGGATGTGGTCTCGCCTGATCCGGTGCCGGAGGGCAAGCTCGATCTGCTGATGTCGATCGACTTCCGGATGACCTCGACCACCCTGTTCTCCGACATCGTGCTGCCCGCGGCGACCTGGTACGAGAAGGCCGACCTGTCCAGCACAGACATGCACCCGTTCATGAACGCCTTCACCCCGGCCATCGACCCACCGTGGGAAACCAAGTCCGACTTCGACGCCTTCGCCGCGATCGCGCGCGCCTTCTCGGCGATGGCTCGCGTGCACCTGGGGACGAGAACCGATGTCGTGCTCGGCACCCTTCAGCACGACACACCCGGCGCGATGGCCTACCCCCATGGCACCCAGTCGAATTGGCAGACCACGGGCGAGGTGCCGATACCGGGCAAGACGATGGGTCCACTGGCCGTCGTCGAACGCGACTACGCGGCGATCGCCCAGAAGTGGGCCGCGCTCGGACCGCTGGTGGAGCAGAAGGGCATGACCACCAAGGGCGTCACGGTGTTTCCCGATCAGGAGGTCATCGAGCTGGGACACCTGCACGGGGTGATGGATTCCGGTGTGGCGGTGGGTCGTCCGGCGATGGAGACGGCGGAGAAGGCGGCCGAGACCATCCTCATGCTGTCGGGCACCTCCAACGGCAGACTCTCGGTCGCGGGGTTCGAAGAGCTGGACCGGCGCACCGGGCGTTACATGGTCGAGCTGGCGGAGGGCAGCGAGGAACGACGAATCACCTTCGCGGAGACCCAGGCTCGCCCCGTGCCGGTGATCACCAGCCCGGAATGGTCGGGCAGTGAGACCGGTGGCCGCCGCTACGCGCCCTTCACCCAGAACATCGAATACCTCAAACCGTTCCACACGCTCACCGGCCGCATGCACTTCTACGTCGACCACGACTGGCTGGAGGAGCTCGGCGAGGCGTTGCCGATCTACCGCCCGCCGCTGGACATGGCCAAGCTCTACGGCGAACCGGCGATCGGCGAGCGCGACGGTATCGGGTTGAGCGTGCGCTATCTGACACCGCACTCCAAGTGGTCCATCCACTCCGAATACCAGGACAATCTGCTGATGCTGGCGCTCTCGCGCGGCGGTCCGACGATGTGGATGAGCCCGGCCGACGCCGCGAAGATCGGCGTGCGCGACAACGAATGGGTCGAGGCCCTCAACCGCAACGGTGTGCTGGTGTGCCGCTCGGTGGTGTCGCAGCGGATGCCGGAGGGCGTCGTCTACGTGTATCACGCCCAGGAACGCACCATCGATGTCCCGCTCTCGGAAACGACCGGAACCCGTGGCGGTATCCACAATTCGATCACCCAGCTACTCATCAAACCCACCCACCTGGCGGGCGGGTACGCCCAGACCTCGTTCGCGTTCAACTATCTCGGCCCGACCGGAAACCAGCGCGACGAAGTCACCGTGGTCCGTCGCCGTAGCCAGGAGGTGACGTACTGATGAAAGTCATGGCGCAGTTGGCGATGGTGATGAACCTGGACAAGTGCATCGGCTGTCACACCTGTTCGGTGACCTGTAAACAGGCGTGGACCAACCGCACCGGCACCGAATACGTGTGGTTCAACAATGTGGAAACCCGCCCGGGACAGGGTTATCCGCGCACGTACGAGGATCAGGAGAAGTGGCGGGGCGGCTGGACCATGAAGAAGGGCCGGTTGCGTCTGCTCGGCGGCGACCGGTTCAGCAAGCTCGCCAATATCTTCGCGAATCCGAAGATGCCCGCGATCGGCGACTACTACGAGCCGTGGACCTACGACTACGAGAACCTGACCAATGCCCCACTGAGCGATCAGATCCCGGTGGCAGCGCCGCGCAGCCTGCTCACCGGTGAGCCGATGATGATCAAGGGTTCGGCCAATTGGGACGACGATCTGGCCGGGTCGCCCGAGATTCTCCCCGGCGACCCGGTGCTGGCGAAGGTGAGCGAGAAGGTCAAGGCCGATCTCGAACAGACCTTCATGTTCTATCTGCCGCGCATCTGCGAGCACTGCCTCAACCCGGCGTGCGTCGCGTCCTGTCCCTCCGGTGCGATGTACAAGCGCACCGAGGACGGGATCGTGCTCGTCGATCAGGACAAGTGCCGCGGCTGGCGGATGTGCATCTCCGGATGTCCGTACAAAAAGGTGTATTTCAACCACAAGACGGGCAAAGCGGAGAAGTGCACCTTCTGCTATCCGCGCGTGGAGGTCGGCTTGCCGACGGTGTGCGCGGAAACCTGTGTGGGCCGGTTGCGCTATATCGGGCTGATCTTCTACGACGTGGACAAGGTGCTCGACGCCGCCGCCGTCGCCGATGAGCGCGATCTGTACGAGGCGCAGGTGGATGTACTCCTCGATCCCGCCGATCCGGACGTTGTCGCGGGAGCGCGTGCCTCGGGTATTCCGGACAGCTGGATCGAGGCGGCGCGGAGATCCCCGATTCACGCGCTGATCAAGGACTTCCGGGTCGCGCTTCCGCTGCATCCGGAATATCGGACGATGCCGATGGTGTGGTACATCCCGCCGCTGTCGCCGGTGGTCGACGCCGTCAGCCGGGACGGTCACGACGGCGAGGATGTGGGCAACCTGTTCGGCGCGCTCGAATCGTTGCGAATTCCCCTGGAATACCTGGCCGGACTGTTCACCGCCGGCGACACCGACGCGGTGGCGGTGGTTTTGCGCAAGCTGGCCGCGATGCGGTCGTATATGCGCGACATCAACCTCGGACGTGAACCGCGAGCGGAGATTCCCGCGGCGGTCGGGATGACCGAGGAGAAGATGTACGAGATGTACCGGCTGCTGGCGCTGGCGAAAATCGAGGACCGCTACGTGATTCCCTCGGCCTACGCCGATCAGGGGCATCAGCTCGAGGAATCCGTAGCCGACTGCGCCCTCGACTTCGACGGCGGACCCGGCATGTACGAACAGGTCTCGGGCCCCTTCGGCGAGACCAGTGGCAAGCCGGTGCCGGTCGCGGTGGAGACCTTCCACGCGCTCAAACAGCGCCAGACCAGTGAATCCGCCCCTTCGACCGGCGGCTCCCGGGTCAACTTGCTGAACTGGGACGGCAAGGGCGCACCGGAAGGCATGTTCCCCGGTGGCCGGAAATGATGCGCGCTCGCGCGGCCCGGCGCGCCGCCGAGCAGCGGCTGGTGTGGCAGGCGGCCTCGCTGCTGCTCGCCTACCCCGACAGCGAACACCGAACGCGGCTCGAACTCGTCACGCGACTGTGCGCCCACCTGCCGCGCGAGCAGGCCCGACCGTTGCTGCGGGTGGTGACAGAACTGGGCGAGCTCTCCGAAGTCGCTGCCGCACAACAGTTCACCGCGACATTCGACCTGCGCAGGCGGGCGACGCTGCTGCTCACCTACTGGACCGATGGCGATACCCGCAATCGCGGCATGGCGATGCTCGCCTTCACCGAGGCGTACCGCAGCGCCGGTGTGGAGCCGCCGACCGGCGAGGTCGCCGACCACCTTCCCGTCGTGCTGGAGTTCGCGGCCACCGTCGACCCCGTCGCCGGCGCGGCCCTGCTCACCGCGTATCGGCGCGCGATCCACGCGATCGGACTCGCACTGTCGGACGAGGATTCGCTCTATGCCCCGGTCCTGGCCGCGGTGGTCGCGACTCTGCCGCCGGCGACCGAACAGGATCTCGGCTGGGCCCGCAGGCTGGTCGAGGTGGGACCGGCCGCCGAATCGGTGGGACTGGCGCCGTTCACTCTCACCGTGCCGCCGCGCCGAAGCGCGCACGAGCGCGAACCCGCTGTAGTGAAAGGACATCGGTGACATGGCAGCCAACGAGGTGTCGGCGGGCGAGATCTACTGGGACATCGTCCCCTATGTGAGTCTGGCGATCCTGATCGTGGGCACCTGGTGGCGCTACCGGTACGACAAATTCGGCTGGACCACCCGGTCTTCCCAGCTGTACGAGTCCACGCTGCTTCGCATCGGCAGTCCGCTGTTCCACTACGGGATGATGGTGGTGATCGTCGGCCACATCATCGGGCTGGTCATCCCGGAATCCTGGACCGACGCCATCGGCGTGAGCCAGCACGTCTATCACATCCAAGCGATCGTGCTCGGCAGTATCGCGGGTGTCGCCACCCTCACCGGCATCGTGTTGCTGATCTATCGTCGCCGCCGCAACGGCCCGGTTTTCACCGCGACCACGCTCAACGACAAGCTCATGTACCTGGTCCTGGTCTGCGCGTTGATCACCGGGCTGGCGACCACCCTGCTGGGTTCCGGCGCCGTCGGTCCCGAGCACAACTACCGGGAGACGGTGTCGCCGTGGTTCCGCTCCATCTGGATCCTGCGGCCGCGCGGCGACCTGATGGCCGAGGCGCCGCTGTCGTTCCACATCCACGTGACGATCGCGTTGATCTTGTTCGCGATCTGGCCGTTCACCCGTCTCGTGCACGCCTTCAGCGCACCGTTGAGCTACTTCTACCGCCCTTACATCGTGTACCGCTCCCGGGCGACCGCCAAGCCTGATGAGCTGATCGGCTCGCGCCCGGAGCGGCAGGGGTGGTGAGTCACCAGGAGTGGGCGACGTCGACGACCACGCGGGTCGGGTTGTCGAAGGTGCTCACGCGGAAGGGGAGGCGGGCGCGGACGCCGAGGCCGAAGGTGGTCCGGCCTTCGAAGGAGCCGGCGAACGCGACTTGGCGGAAGGTCGGATAGCCGCTCGTCGAGAGCAGGTCGGTGCGGTTCGAGGGGTTGTATGTGCTGTTGCCCGCGTCGTCGTAGGCGGGGGCGAAGACCGCGATCTGGAGGAACCCGCCGCCACGGAGGGGGACGGTCGCGCCGGAGCCGTCCTGCGTGACGGTGCCTACGTACCCGACGAGGTAACCGGCGACGGGGCCGGACAGGTCGATGACGAGTCGGTCGAAGCACTCGTGGCGGCCCGCGCGCACATCGGCGACGGTGGCGGTGGAGTAGTTCGACGACGTCTTGTCCTGTGAACCCCAGGTGAGTCCGCAGTCGGACGGAGCAGCGGCCGCGGGCAGCATCGAGAGGCCGACGCAGGCGGTGAGTGTGGCGAACAGGACGAGGAAGCGACGCATGTCGCACCGCCTTTGATCTGGGGCCTTCGGGCTAGCGGAGCAGTACCGATTTATCGAACGGATCAGGCATCGCGTTAGCGTCGGTCCGGTGTCGGGTGCGCGGCGAAACGTAGGATCGCAGGTCACGAGTCAACCGGAGGTGGATGTGTTCCTGTGGGAGCAGCACTGCTGTCTGCCGTTGCGGCACACGGCGCGGGTCGCCGAGCTGGCTCGGTATCCGTTGGGGTCGTATCTTTCGGTGAACGTGGGGTATTCGGCGCAGACCAAGGACGATTCGCTGGCGCTGCTGCACCGGTTCCGCGACGACGCGGGAGCGGATCCGCGGTTGCGGCTGGTGGATCGGGTCGGCGATATCGGCGCGCCGGAGGTGATCTCGCTGGGGTTCGATCTGGAGGATTCCGGGCCGCTCGACGGCGATCTCGACAATGTGGAGCTGTTCTACGACCTCGGCGTGCGTTCGCTGCTGCCCACCTACAACCATGCGAACGCGGCGGGTTGCGGTTGTCTCGACACCGAGGACACCGGGCTCACCGGGTACGGAAAAGACTTGGTGCGCAAGCTCAACGAGGTAGGGATGTTCGCCGACGGCTCGCACTGCTCGCGCCGCACCGGGCTCGACATCGCCACGCACACCAGCGTCCCGATGATCTACAGTCACTCCAATTTCGCCGCGCTGTGGGAGCATCCGCGCAACATCAGCGATGAGCAGGCGCGAGCGTGTGCCGCCACGGGCGGGGTGATCGGCGTGAACGGAGTCGGCATCTTCCTCGGCCGCAACGAGCCTGCCGCCCGTGCCGAGCGGGTCACGGCGGTCGCCGATCACATCAGGTACGGCGTCGATCTGGTCGGGATCGACCACATCGGGATCGGATCGGACTATTCGTTCGACGGCCAGGAGTTCAACGACGAGATCCGCGACAACCCCGGTGCGTTCTCCGAGTCCTACACGAAATGGGGCCCACTCCAGTGGACTCCACCCGAGGACCTGTTCGGCGAATCCGAGGTGCCGGGCCTGGACGAGCTCCTCGCCGCGCGCGGATTCACGCCCACCGAGCGTGCGGCGATCTTCGGCGGCAACTTCGCCCGGGCCGCGAGCCACGTCTGGCGGGCGTGACCTGTGCCGAAGCCGGTTGATCGACCCCGCCGGACCGTGTTCGGTGCGCGGCGGGGCGTTCCGTGTCTCGCTCAGGCGAGGCGGACGAGCATCTTGCCGGTGTTGGCGCCGGTGAGGACGCCGAGGAACGCGGCGGGGGCCTGGTCGAGGCCCTCGTAGACGGTTTCGGAGGTGGTGAGGGTGCCGTCGGCGAGCCAGCCCGCGGCCTTGGCGATGTACTCGCCGAAGAGAGGGAAGTAGCTGGTCACCAGCATGCCGCGCAGCGTGATCTCCTTCGTCGCCGCGAGGTAGAGGTCCGGGGTCTGCTGGGCGGTGGCGCCGTTGTAGCCGCTGATCGCGCCGACCAGGGCGACCTGGCCGTGCTGGTTGAGCGCCTCGATGGCGACCTTCAGGTGTTCGCCGCCGACGCTGTCGAGGTAGACGTCGACGCCATCGGGCGCGGCGGCGGTGAGCTGACCGCCGAGATCACCGGCGCGGTAGTCGATCGCCGCGTCGAAACCGAACTCCGCGAGCAGCTTTCGGGCCTTGACGGGACCACCGGCCGAACCGATCACCCGCTTCGCGCCGAGCGCCTTGGCGATCTGGCCCGCGACGCTGCCCACCGCGCCCGCCGCGGCCGAGATGAACACGGTGTCGCCGGGCTTCACCTGGGCGACATCGGTGAGTGCGGCGTAGGCGGTCAGCCCCGTGGTGCCGAGCACGCTCAGGAAGTGCTGCGGCGCGGCGAGTTCCGGGTCGATCGGGGTGACGGTCGCGGCGTCGACGACGGCGTGTTCGCGCCAGCCCGCGAAGTGCGAGACCGTCGCGCCGACCGCGATATCGGCCGAGCGGGAGGCGATCACCTCGCCGACGGCTGAACCGTCGAGGGCCGCACCGAGTTCGAACGGTGGGATGTAGGAAGCTTTGTCGTCCATCCGGCCGCGCATGTACGGGTCGACCGACATCCAGGTGTTGCGGACCAGGATCTGGCCTTCGCCCAGCTCCGGCAGTTCCCGTTCGACGAGGGCGAAGTCGCCGGCGACCGGTGCGCCGTTCGGGCGGGCGGCGAGGTGGATCTCGCGGGTGCGGGTGGGCAGTGCGCGGGTGGCCGTATTCGACATGATCGAGCCTTCTTTCGAGGTCAGCCGGTGTTTCTCGCCGGTGATGACTACGTTATGGCGGCCGGGTTCACCTTCCCAGGTCCGCGCACGCCACCGCCCGGTCCGTTCACGACAGACCGGGCGGTGGTGGTTACTCCTAGTCGGCGACGGGCGTCGGCACCAGCGCGGCCGAGCGCTTGCGCGCCACGAACTTCTCGTAGAGGAAGAAGTACCCCTTCACGTACTGCCCCACGAGGATCGCGTTGACGATCGTGCCCTCGCGAATGAAATGCGGTGCGCCGAGGAACAGCAGGCCGATGCCCGCCGACAGCGCCAGCAGCGTGCAGTCGAACACCGTCTTGATGTTGCCCCACTTCCGTCCGGTCTTCTGCTGGATCGTGTTCACGAACAGATCGATCGGCATCAGGATCAGGTTCGCCCGGATCATCATGAACAGGCCCAATGCCAGCATCGCGTCGGCGAAGACCAGCAGTACGACATCGGCCGCGTACGGCTCGAGCTGGATCCACTCGGTGAGCCACAGGTTCACGTCGAGCAGCACCGCCAGGACCAGCGCCGGAATCATCGAGAGCAGGTAGCCGGCCTTGAATGCCTTCGGTCTGACCAGAAAGGTCAGGCCCAGCATGATGACCTCGAGGATGAGGTTGTAGTTGCCCTGGCTCAGCGGCGTGAACACCAGCGTCATCGTGCGGGTGAGGCTGCTCTGTGGGGAGATGCCGATCCCGGCCCTGATGGCGAGGCTGAGGCCGAGCGTGAGGATATAGATTCCGGCGACGTAGGTGATCCAGCGGCGGACCTTGTTTCCGTTGTCGATGACTGCCGCGTTGTTGTCGTGTTGCATTGCGGTGGATCCCTTGCTCTGGTAGCCGAGGCTATTTCATGAAGCCGAAGCGGTCGAGCGAGATGAACAGGGTGAGTAGCTTGTTGACGACCGGCTCACCTTCGTTGTGGTTGCCCAGCTTCGCCAGTGCGTCGTCGATCGAGCGGGTCGCTTCGACGAGCTCGGCGAGGTCCATATCGGCCATCACTCCGTAGAAGTCGAGCGGCAGAACGGCTTTCACCTGCGCATCCTCGGTCACGACGCAGCCGCCGACCAGACCGTCCAGGTGCCGGAGGTTCTCGCGCATCTCGGTACTGTCGCTGCCGACGACCACGAAGTAGGCCGCCGGAGCCGGCCAGAAGGTCGAGACCGCGCCGCGGTCGAGCGAAACGCCGGTGAACAGCGCGTTGACTATGTGGCGCTGCCCGTCGGCATAGCGCTGCACGACCGAGATCCGGTTGAGGCGAACGCCTTCGAGCTCGGGGACGACGACACCGTCGCGCACCGGGACCCAGACCTCCTGCGCGAACTTGAGATGCCCGCGTCCGTACACGTCGAAAAGCAGTACTTTCGCCCGCGTGCCGTCCTCGGAGATCTCGATCGGGGTGAGCTCGAGCTGCTCGGCGCGCAGGTCGGCGAGGCCGGGCCGGGGCTGCTTGGTCAGGACCGAGTAGTCGATGCCGACCGGTTCGAGCAGGCGACGGTCCTTGGCGACGAGCTTGCCGCCCTTGAACACATAGCGGGGGTTGATCGTGGAGAGGCTGTCGGTGAGCACGATGTCGGCGAATCGTCCCGGGCTCAGCGAACCGAGGTCGCGGTCCTTGTGGAACGAGCGCGCGGTGTACAGCGTGCCCATCTTGATCGCCTGGATCGGCGGCATGCCCATCTCGACGGCCAGCGAGATGACCCAGTCGATATGGCCTTGCCGCAGCACCCGATCCACCGAGATATTGTCGGCGCACAGCTGGAAGTTCTCGGCGGGCCAACGGCGTTTCACGATGGCGCGCAGCATCGTTCGAATGACCTCGGGACTGCCGACACCGAATTTGATCTGGGTATTGAGCCCGTAGCGGATGCTCTTCTCGATATCGTCTTCGTTCCAGACGTCGTGGTTGTTGTCGACGCCGATGGCGGGCATGTAATTCAGCAGCATGTCCGACAGTGAGGTGACGCCCCAGTGGCAGTTCACGAATCCCGCGTTCGCGCGTCCGAGCGCGGACTTGCGGAAATCGTCGGCGTTGCCGGTCATATAGGACAGGTGGGCCAGTTCGCCGAGGCCGATCACCGGATCCATCGCCAGCATCGCCTCGGTGACCTCGGGTGAGGTCTTCTTTCCCGGTGCGAAGGCATAGAGCCGGTACGGCAGCTTCTCGTGGTCGGCGAACAGCGCGCGGGCGGCATCGATCGCATCGTCGCCTGCGGCACTGGCGAAATCGAGCGTTTCCCCGAAAACGGTAGTCGTTCCGCTCGGCACGATCGCCTCACCGAATGCCGCCGGATGCGCGAGCTGGGATTCGAAGTGCAGGTGCGCGTCGATCAGGCCCGGAATCGCGTAAAGGCCCTCGCCGTCGAAGGATTCGCGGTATCGCACGATCGATTCGTCGGGATTCAGCGCGATGATGCGTTCACCGTGGATCAAGAGCGAACCGGGGTAAACGGATTCGGTGTGCACATCGAGGATATGCAGATTGCGCAGCAGCAGGTCGGCTTCTCGCTCCCCCTCCAAGATGCCGAAGATTGTCCGTACGTGGTCGTCTTGGGTGGCGACCTCGGTGGTCGAATTCTGCTGGGCCATGGTGGTCCTCACTTCGAAATTCACTGTTGCTTGCCTGTATTGATTGGACGCGACAAACACCGTTGCCCACAAGCATGCGTTTTCGCACGAGGTGTACTAAATTTTCGTACAGTTCCGAGGAGGAGGTGCGCAATGCTCCATTCGCGTTTGCTGCAGTACATCGACGAGGTGGCGCGTCTGGGGTCCATCCGCGCGGCCGGTGCCCGCCTGCACGTGGCGCCCTCGGCGATCAACCGCCAGATCCTGCTGTTCGAGGCCGAACTCGACCAGCCGCTGTTCGAGCGCCTGCCCCGCGGCATGCGCCTGACCCCGGCGGGTGAGGCGCTGCTCGCGCACATCCGGCAGACGCTGCGGCAATACCGGGAAACCGTGGCCGATATCCGCGATCTGCGTGCCCTCGGCAGCGGTGAGGTCGTGATCGCCACGATGACCGGCCTGGCCAGCAGCGTCGTCGCCACCGCCGCCGCGACGTTTCGTACCCGTCATCCGCAGGTCAGGATATCGATCCGCACCATGTCGACCCTCGATATCGTGCAGGCGGTCGAGAACAGCGAGGCCGACCTCGGTCTCGGTTTCAATATTCCGTCTTCCACGCGGCTCGAGACCTACTGGCGGATCAACACCCGGCTCGGAGTCGTTGTCTCCCCGCGTCATCCGCTGGCGGCCATGGACACGGTCCCGCTCGCGCAGTGCACGCCGTTTCCGCTGATCTTCGCCGATCGCTCGATGGTGATCCACGGCATCGTCGCCGAGGCTTTCGCGAAAGCCGATCTCGATATCCAGCCCGCGTTTCACACCAACTCGATCGAGACCATGAAACGGCTCGCGACGTCCGGTGAGGCCATCGCCTTCCTCAGCGAATTCGACATCGCCGAGGAAATGCGCGACGGTCGTCTGGCCTTCCGGCCGGTCCGCGACGCCTTCAGCGACAACGTCATCTCCCTCGTGCGACGGGAGAAACACGGTCACGGCCTGGCCAGTCTGCTGCTCGCCGACGAGATCGTGGGAGCGCTACGGCCCGGTGAGCGCGACTAGCGGGTCGCGGTGGGCGAGGTGCCGGTCCAGCGGTGGAAGGCCTTGCGCAGTGCTCGGTCGTCGGTGAACGCGAGGCGGCCCGCGACGGTGGCGGTGCTGTGTCCCTGGTCCAGCAGGGTTTTCGCCCGTTCGTGACGGAGCAGGTCGAGTTCGTCGCGCCAGGACGTGCCGTGTTCGGCGAGGTGACGTTGCAGGGTGCGCTGGCTCATGGCGAGGCTTTTCGCGACCCGGGGCAGGGCTGGATCGCCCGCGTCCAGAGCCGCGCCGAGGGCGCTGCGAAAGGCGTCGAGGGGATCGGCGATCGGGCGGGCGGAGGCCAGAACCAGGTCGGCGTGGCTGCGCATCAAGTCGGCCAGCATCGGGTCCGCGCGGGTGTACGGTGCGTTGGCGTCGTCGGCGTGGAAGGTGATCGCGTCCGATTCGGCATCGAATTCGATATCGGCGGTACCGAATACGGCGACCAGTCCGGAGTGTTCGGCCGGGGCGGCATGACCGAAGCTCACCCGGGTGGGCACGAGCGGTCGGCCGGTCGCTTCGCGCGCCCGGCGCAAGTAGTAGGCGAGCACGTACTCGTTGACCACCGAGGCCACCGCCGGATCGCTGGCCGACGTCCGGTAGCCGATGGTGAGATCCCCGTCGCCGGACAGGTCGAAACCCTCGGTGGCAGCGGTGACCAGGCGGTGGTACGGCTGGGCCGCGCGCAGCGAATCCACCAGTGTCGCACCGGTTGTCACCAGATAGTCCCAGGTGTTCAGTGCACCGAGTGGTGCGGCGGCGGCGATCGCGGCCCCTGATCCAGCGCCGGGCCGGGCGTGGGCGATCAATTCGCACAATCGCAGCAGTGAACCCATCGGGATCCGATTGAGCTCGCCGCGCAGAGTCGCCTCGTCGATGCCGGCCACGCGGGCCAGCTGGTCCTCGGCCACCTCCGCCTCCCTGGCCGCCTGAACGAGCAGCCGGACGAGGTGGGTGGACGCGGTCCCGTCGAGCCGGCTACCGATGCCTTCCGCCGACGCACCACCGCTCACCGGACCGACAGTACTGGGCGCGGTAGTGAGCGGTGGCGGGCCGACGTTGTGCTCAGGCCGAGGTTTCGATGGTCAGGCCCGCGTCGGACCAGTCCTGGATCCCCTCGCGGTACTTGCGAATGTTGGTGTAGCCCAGTGCTTCCAGTTTCATCGCTACGGCCTCGCTGTTGCCGCACGCCGCGTTCGAGCAGTAGGTCACGATGGCGGCGTCACGGTCGGGGAGCAGGTCGGCGGCGCGGTCGGCGACCTCGTCGGCGGTCAGGTTCAGCGCACCTGGCAGGTGGGCTTTCGCGTAGTACTCGGGGCCGAGGGCATCGAGCACGATCACGCTGTTCGCCGCTATTTCCGCGGCCAGTTCGTCGCGGGTGATGAGTGCGGTCATGGCGTTCACCTCATGTCGTTCGAAAGAATTTATGTGCGTGCACACGCTACTAGTTGTGTGCGCACGCACGCAAGTGGTTAAGGTGAGGTGGTGCCGAACGAACAGTCGTCCCGTCGTCCCGCGGTAGCCGCGTGGGCCGCGCTGCTGCAGGTGCACGCCGCCCTCGTTCCCGAGCTCGACGCCGAACTGCGCAAAGCCGCCGGACTCCCGCTGACCTGGTACGACGTCCTGCTCGAACTCGACGCCGCCGGACCGATGCGGATGAGCGACCTGGGTGAGAAGGTCGTCCTCAGTCGCACCAGGGTGAGTCGCCTTGTCGCGGAACTGGAGTCGAACGGCCTCCTGCGCCGCGAGCACAACCCCGACGACGGCCGATCCGCGATCGTCGCCATCACCGAGCTCGGCAGGCAGCGGTTCCGCGAGGCCGCACCGCACTACCTCGACGGCATCGAACGCCGGCTCGGCGCCCACGCGGACCCCGGCGAACTCGAGGCCCTCGCCGCCACCTTGCGCAAAGTGCTCGGCGCCACCGATCTGGCCGCGCCGCGTCCGCGTCGACGGTGACCGGCGGCCGGTCGGGGCACATCTCACCTATGTGGGGGACGGGTGGGTGAACTCCTCGAAACAGAGTTAGGCTCGGTGACGTGACTTCCCACTACGATGTCGTCGTTCTCGGCGCTGGTCCCGGCGGATATGTCGCCGCGATCCGTGCCGCTCAACTCGGCCTGCGAACAGCGATTGTCGAGCAGAAATACTGGGGTGGCGTGTGCCTGAACGTGGGCTGCATCCCGTCCAAGGCACTGCTGCGCAACGCCGAGCTGGCCCATATCTTCCAGAAGGAAGCCAAGACCTTCGGCATCTCCGGTGAGGTCAGCTTCGACTTCGGTGCCGCCTTCGATCGCAGCCGCAAGGTGGCCGACGGTCGGGTCAAGGGCGTGCACTTCCTGATGAAGAAGAACAAGATCGACGAGTTCGACGGCCTCGGTACCTTCACCGGCCCGAACTCGATCGACGTGGCCCTCACCAAGGGCGGCGCCGAGACGCTCACGTTCGACAACGTCATCATCGCCACCGGCACCACCACCAAGCTGCTGCCGGGCACCCAGCTCTCCGAGAACGTGGTCACCTACGAGGAGCAGATCCTCACCCGTGACCTACCCGGCTCGATCCTGATCGTCGGGGCGGGCGCGATCGGCATGGAGTTCGCCTACGTCCTCAAGAACTACGGCGTCGACGTGCGGATCGTGGAGTTCCTCGACCGCGCGCTGCCCAACGAGGACGCCGACGTCTCCAAAGAGATCACCAAGCAGTACAAGAAGCTCGGCATCACCATCAGCACCGGTGCGGCCGTGCAGTCGATCGACGACGACGGCTCCAAGGTCACCGTCCAGATCAAGGACAACAAGTCCGGCGCGATCGAGACCGTCACGGTCGACAAGGTGCTGCAGGCCGTCGGCTTCGCGCCGCGGGTGGAGGGCTACGGCCTGGAGACCACCGGCGTCGCGCTCACCGACCGTGGCGCCATCGAGATCGACGACTACATGCGCACCAATGTGGGGCACATCTACGCGATCGGCGACGTCACCGCCAAGCTGCAGCTGGCCCACGTGGCGGAGGCGCAGGGCGTGGTCGCGGCCGAGACCATCGGCGGCGCCGAGACGATGACCCTGGGCGACTACCGGATGATGCCGCGCGCCACCTTCTGCCAGCCGCAGGTCGCCAGCTTCGGTCTCACCGAGCAGCAGGCCCGCGACGAGGGCTACGACGTGAAGGTCGCGAACTTCCCGTTCCAGGCCAACGGCAAGGCCCACGGCCTCGGCGACCCGACCGGCTTCGTGAAGCTGATCGCCGACAGCGCGCACGGCGAGCTCCTCGGCGGCCACTTGATCGGGCCCGACGTGTCCGAGCTGCTGCCGGAACTCACCCTCGCCCAGAAATGGGATCTCACCGTCAACGAGGTGGCCCGCAATGTGCACACCCACCCGACGCTGAGCGAAGCGGTGCAGGAAGCGATCCACGGCCTCGCGGGGCACATGATCAACTTCTGAGATATCAGCTGAAACGGCCGGGTGCGCGATCGCGTGCCCGGCCGTTTGGTTTCTATTCGGTCTTTTTCCGGGCGTTGATTTGGTGAATCGGGGTCTTTACCACGATGATCGACAACACCTCCAGGTATCTGTTCCACGCTCGTGTTCGACATGTTTGCGTTCCATGAGATGGTCCCCTCACCCGGGTTGACTCGCGGTGGCGGGCACGGTTGAGAGGTTACGACTCGATGAGCAAGCGCATTCTCGGTTGGACAGCACGATTCGCGGCGGTCGTCGCGGTCGCTGTGGCCGGACTCGGCACGGTGACACCGGCCGTCGCTGAACCTCTTTTCCCCGGTGGCCCGGACGTTCCCGGTGTTCCCGCCATCGTTCCCACCGCATCGCCGTGCCCGGTCGTCGAAGCCAGGGCATGCATGCGGTTGTCGACGAACGAGGCGTGGCTGGTCGACAACGGCCGGGTGATCTTCGGACCCACGCCGATCTCGCACGGCATGGCCGGCTTCGAAACGCCGCCCGCGGTGACCAAGATTTCCTTCAAGCGGGAATTCCACTGGAGCACGATGCACAATGCGCCGATGCGCTGGGCCACGTTCTTCAACGGCGACATGGCATTCCACGTGGGTCCGGTCGATTCGAAATCACACGGTTGTGTGCGCATGACCGAAGACGGCGCCCACCGTTTCTTCGACTACCTGAACCCCGGCGACATCACCCAGGTCATCGCGTAGGTACCCGGACAACTCACCGGGCTGATCCGGCCCGGTGAGTTACCGTCGGTCCATGCGTCGGTGGTTGGTGGGCGGGGTTGTCGGCATCGTCGTGGTTTCGGCGGTGCCGGCCGGTCTGTATGTGTTGGCGAATTCGCGGACTTATCAGGTGGCGGGGCGGCTGGTCGATCGGGTGGAGACCGACGAGAAGGTCGTCGCGTTGACCTTCGACGACGGACCCACCGCGCGGACGCCGGACGTGTTGCGGACGCTGGGGGAATTGCAGGTTCCTGCGACCTTCTACCTGGTCGGCGCGGACCTGGCCGCGCATCCCGAATACGGTGCGGCGATCGTGGGCGCGGGTCACGAGATCGGGAATCACTCCTATTCGCACCGGCGCATGGTGCTGGTTTCCGGCGACACCGTGCGCGAGGAGATCGAGCGGACCGACGCCGAGATCCGTCGCGCCGGATATCCGGGGCCGATCAGCTTCCGCCCGCCGTACGGCAAGAAACTGTGGACGCTGCCGCACTACCTCGCCGACCACGATCGCACCTCGGTGACCTGGGATGTGGAGCCCGATTCCGCGGGGGGCGCGTCACGGGAGGCCATCGTGGGTGACACCCTCGCCGAGACGCGACCGGGATCGATCATCCTGCTGCATGTCATGTACGGGCCCGAATCTCTTGCCGCGGTGCCGGAGATCGTGCACGGATTGCGCGCGCAGGGCTACCGATTCGTCACGGTCTCGGAGCTGCTCGCGCGCTGAGCCGATCCTTGGTCGATGCCGTCTGCGCGGTGGTAGGTGTCCTGCGCCGCGCGGACGGTGTCCATGTTCGATTCCACGACGACGATCAGCGACTTCAGCTGGTTCGCGACCGCCGTGCCCAGTTCCGTGAGCCTGTATTCGACGCGGGGTGGGATCGCTTCGAGCACCTCGCGATGGACCATGCCGTCGCGTTCCAGCGCCTGCAGGGTTTGCGAGAGCATGCGCTCGCTCACGCCGTCGACCCGGCGGCGCAGGGCGCTGAACCGGACCGGACCGTCGAGCAGCGCGACCAGGGCGAGCACCCCCCACCGTCCGGTGATGTTCTGCAGGACGGGGCGGGAATGGCAATTGCGCGCGAAGACGTCGGCTTCCAGCGTGGGGTCGTGGTCCTCGTGGGTCGTCTCGGGCATGCCTCCATCGTACCCACTTGACGCAAGTGCCCACTGAAGGCATAGTGCTTACTAATAGTTAGTACTTGTACCGATGGAGGCAGCAATGACCGTGGCAGTGACAGCAGCAGGCGGAAAGCTCGGCCGGTTGGTCGTGGAGGCTCTGCTCGCCGCAGGGGAGCGACCGGTCGCGATCGTGCGCGATCCGAGCAAGGTGGCCGACCTCGCCGCGCGCGGCGCGCAAGTGCGGCAGGCGTCCTACGACGATCCGGCGGCTCTCGACGCCGCCCTGGCTGGTGTGGACCGTGTGCTGCTGATCTCGGGCAACGAGTTCGGCAAGCGAGTAGCCCAGCACACCACTGTGCTTCGCGCCGCCGAGCGCGCCGGGGTCGAACTGCTGGCCTACACCAGCATTCCGCGCGCCGACCGCAATCCGATGCTGCTGGCCGCCGAGCATCGCGGCACCGAAGAGGTGCTGGCGAGCGCCGCCGTGCCGACGGTGCTGCTGCGCAACAGCTGGTACTGGGAGAACTACGCCGGAGCCGTCGCGAACGCGGCCCAGTCCGGTGTCCTGCACGGCGCGATGGCCCAGGGTCGTGTCTCCGGCGCCGCACGCGCCGACTACGCCGAGGCGGCCGCGCGCGTGCTGACCGGCGAGGGCCACGAGGGCCGCGTCTACGAACTGGGCGGTGACGAGGCGCTGACCGGCGCCGACCTGGCGGCCGCGGCCACCGAGGCGAAGGGCTCCCCAATCCGTTACGCGGACCTCGCCAAGGACGACTACGCGGCAGCCCTGCGCGCGGCGGGTCTCGAGGAGCAGTACGCCGCCGTCCTCGCCGACGCCGACGCCGGCATCGGCGAGGGCCTGCTGGAGGTGACCACCGGCGATCTGACCAAGCTCCTCGGCCGCCCGGCGACCTCGGCGTCCACGGTCTTCGCGCAGTAGTCGCCGCCCCGATGACGGCAGCACAGGGGTAGCTCGCCCGGCGCGGGCTCACCCGGTGGGCGACCACCGCCCTGGTTCGGCCGGAGTACCCGGCGAAGCGGTACCGTCGGGGTTGTGGCTGATCAAAATCCCCGTCGACGTTCGCACTCCTGGCTGAGTGGATTGCTGTTCGTCATGGGCACCCTGCACTTCGTAGCGCCCAAGCCGTTCGACAAGATCGTGCCGCCGCAGCTGCCCGGCAACCCGCGGACCTATACGTACGGGTCCGGGGTTGCCGAGCTGGGTGTGGCGACCGCGCTGGCGGTGCCGCGCACCCGGCGCCTGGGCGGGTGGCTGGCCGCGGCGCTGTTCATCGGCGTCTTCCCGGCCAATATCCAGATGACGGTGGATGTGGTCGGTAATCCGAAGGCGCCCAAGGCTTTCAAGGCAGGCGTGCTGGCGCGGCTGCCGTTGCAGATCCCGATGATCGTGGCCGCGCTGCGCGTCGCCCGCCGCTGATCACACCCATTGCACGAGCTGGATGACGATCCCGTTGGGGTCGGTCATCTGGAAGTACCGCTCGCCCCACTCCTCGGTTTCGATGGGCGTCTCGATCGGGACGCCCTCGGCCCGCAGGCGGTCGTATTCGCGGTCGATGTCGTCGACGACGAACACGACGAGCAGTCCCTCGCCCGCGCTGCCGGCGATACGGGCGGGCTTGAACGAGCCGAGGCCGGTGCGCAGGTAGATCACGTCCATGCCCGCATCGGCCCGCGTCACATTGACGAACCCGTCGGCGGCCATCTTCTCGGTGAAGCCGAGGTGCTCGATCAGGAACTGGGCAGAGGTCTGGGGGTCGGCGACATTGAGCGAGAGAGCGGAAGCGCTGATCTGCATGGGGTCTCCTCGGTAGCGGTGAACTCCGTACGTTGTACGCCTTTACTGTGGGAGACTCCGCGCAGACTCGCTATATGACCTGGATCACACGGTCAGAACGTGTCACGCTCGATTCGCAAGGTCGTGATGGTCGACGCCAGACCCTCGTACTGATTGATCAGCAGCACGATCTCGATCAGCGTCCGCTCGTCGTAGTGCTCGGCCAGCGCGTTCCACGCCGCGTCGTCCACGTTCCGGGTGTTCACCAGCTGATCGGCGACATTCAGCAGCGCCCGCTGCCGCGGAGTCCAGCCCTCGGCCTCGGGACCTGCGGCAACGCGCTCGATCTCGACTGGCGACAGCCCCGCCTTGCGGCCCAATCGACGATGATGGTCGGCCTCGTAGTCGCATTCGCGCAGCTGAGCGACGCGCAGGATCACGAGCTCGGCCTCGGCGCGCGCCAACCTGCCACCCGGCATGAGCTTGCCGGAGAAATGCAGCCAGCCGCGAAAGAGCCCGCCGGTGCGCCCGAGGGTGCTGAACAGATGCGCGTCCTCGGTGCCCGACGCGCGGGAAAGTACTTGCCAGACAACCCAGTTGATCGGCCCGAGTTCACCGAACCGTCCCGGCGAAACGCGTGGTAGGGGCGCTGAATCCATCTCTGATCCACCTGTCTTCTCGAACATCGTCGGCCAGGATCGGAGCGTACTCGCCGGTATCCGCTCGAGGGGCCACTCCTGTATTCGTGCCGGTTTTCTTTGGTTTCCAGTGGTTTTCGGAACAGTTGCGCGTCATGATCGGTGGGTACCGCAGCGCGCAGCGGCGGTGTGAGGTCGCAGCACTGGTAGGGGAACATCGCACATGCTGGTTCGGATCAGACCGGGTGCCGAGCTCACCGGCGCCGAGCGTGAGCTCGTGGACTGCCTGCGCGCCTATCCGAGTACGGGGCTCGCACTGGTCGACTGCCGGGTGGGTGACCGGCGGCTCGGCGCGGTGATCGTGACGCCGCGCGGGATCACGGTGCTCGAAGTGAAGGGTTTCCGGCGACGGCAGAGCGGGCTGCTCACCGCCGCCGCCGACGGCACCTGGATGATCAGCGACAGTCCGCTGGATTTAGAAGCCGACACGTCGAACGGTCTCACCGACCGGGTCGAACACGGGGTGCACGCGGTGCGGGTCGCGCTGGAGCAGGCGTTGCAGGACAGCAGACACGTCTCCGGCGCGGTGGTGCTCGTGCCGTATCGGGGCGTGGTGGTGCGGCCGGCGCGCACCGCGCTGCGGCCGGGTCTGGACGTACTGGTCGCGAACAGCGTCGATGCGCACGAGCTGCGGGTGTACCTGGAAGGGTTCTCAGCGGGGCCGCGCGAATGGACGGTCGAGCGCGTGCTCACCACCTGCACGGCGCTCGGTGTGGTCGAGGCGCCATCGCGTGCCGAGCTGGTCGAGGAGGGCTTCGACACCCATCGACCCGCGCCGACTCCGGTGGCGCGGCAGGTGCGCGCATTCAGCGAGCCCGCCCCGCCGCCGGATCCGTCGCGGCGGGGAAAACTCGTCGGCATCGGACTGTTCGCCGCCGCGGTGCTCGGCATCTTCGTGGTCTTCGTGGTCGTCGGCGTGGCGCTGATCCAGGATTCGCCGCATCCGCGCCCGATGTCGGATACCTCGCAGACCTCGACTACCCGTGCGCCCACGTCGGCGACTCCGCGCAAGACCGAGTGCTGGCCGTTCCAGACGGACTGCTGATCAATCCCGCACAGCGCGACCGAGTTTGGTGAACGCGATCGCCTGCTCGGCGCGCACCCGGACGTGCGCGCGGGAGGAATCGATGTGGGCGGTGAGGGTGTGCAGGGCCTGTTCGTCGTCCCCGGCGAGCACCTGCTCGGCGATGGTGATGTGATCGGCTGTCATGGCCGCCACCCGCTCGGCGGTCGGCACATCCATCGTGCGCACCGGGCGAACCCGCAGGTAGACGGCGGCCAGTGCCTCGGCGAGGGCGGAATTGCCCGCCGCTCTGAGCAGCTCGGTGTGGAACCGCTCGTCGGCGGCGACCAGGTCGGGCCCGGGTTCCGGTGGGGTGTCGCGGTATTCGAGCCAACGGGCCAGCTCGGCGCGCACGGTGGGTAGGTCGTGCTCGGCCGGGATGTGCACCTGGACGGAACCACCCGCGGCGATACGCTGAAAACCACGGGATTCCAGCACGATTCGCAGTTCGTAGAGCTCGTCGAGTTCGTTCAGGCGTGGCCGGTACAGGTAGAGACCGTCGGGATGTCGCTGCACGAGCCCGTCGGCCTGGAGCCGGGCCAGCGCCTCGCGCACCGGGGTGCGCGAGACGCCGTAGCGCTGGGCCAGCCGTTCGGCGCGCAGCCGTTCGGTCGGCGCCAGTTCCCCGGTGGCGAGGTCGTGGCGGAGTTCGTCGTAGACGCGCGCGGCCAGCGGCACCCGCCGCCCGCCGCCGGCAGGACGCGCGTCCTCGCCCGATCCCCTCCCGGCCATGTGCGCCGCTGCGATCAGATCGCCATCGCCGCGCGGACCGCGGATTCCGCACCTGCCCCGCCTGCCCCGGTCGAGCCGAGATGCCCCGAGTGCAGCACGTAGTACTGTTGCGCGGCTTGCAGTGCGAAGCCGATGTGCTGCTCCACCAGCAGCACGCTCAAACCGCCGCGCTGCGTCAATTCGATGATGGTGCGCTCGATTTCGGCGACCACCGACGGCTGGATGCCCTCGGTGGGTTCGTCGAGGATGAGCAGCTTCGGCTCGGTGATCAGTGCCCGGGCGATGGCCAGCTGCTGACGCTGCCCGCCCGAGAGCAGGCCCGCCTTGCGGGTGAGCAGGTCCTTCAGCGCGGGGAACAGATCGAGGGATTCGTCGATCAGCGCCTTGCCGCGTTTGCGCCCGTCCGCGACCACCTGCAGGTTCTCGGCGGTGGTCAGCTGCCCGAAGCTCTGCTGGCCCTGCGGCACATAACCGATGCCGCGCTTGACCCGTTGCGAGGGCGAGAGTTTCGTGATCTTCTCGCCGTCGAAGGTGATGGTGCCCGATTTGGTGGGCAGCAGCCCCACCGCCGCGCGCAGCAGCGTGGTCTTGCCCGCGCCGTTGTGGCCCATGATCGCGACGACGCTGTCGTCGGGCACGGTCATGCTGACACCGTGGATGACCTCGGTGCGCCCGTATCCGGAACGGATGTCGTGTAGTTCAAGCATCGGCCGACTCCTTGTCTGTCGCAACCAGAGTCGCGGTGCCCAGATAGACCTCTTGCACCTTCGGATCGGCCTGCACCTGTTCGACGCTGCCCTCGCTGAGGACCTTGCCGCCCGCGAGCACGGTGACCGAGGTGGCGAAGGACCGCATGAAGTCCATGTCGTGCTCGACGACGATCACCACGCGATCACTGCCGATGCGGCGCAACAGGTTTCCGGTCTCCTCGCGCTCCTCGGCGCTCATGCCCGCGACCGGCTCGTCGAGCAGCAGCACCGACGCGTTCTGCACCAGCAGCATGCCGATCTCGAGCCACTGCTTCTGTCCGTGCGCGAGCACCCCGGCGGGCTTGTCCCGCAGTGCGGTGAGACCCGTTGTCTCCAGTGCCTGTTCGATGCTCGGCAGCACCGACTTGCGCATGCGCAGCAGCGACAGGGCCGAACGCCCGGCACCCGCCGCGATATCCAGGTTCTGCAACACGGTGAGTTGCTCGAACACACTGGCCGTCTGGAAGGTGCGCCCGATGCCGAGGCGCGCGATCTGGTGCACCTTCTTGCCGAGGAGTTCGGTGCCCGACTTCTGCGCCGAACCGGTCGCCGGGACGAGGCCGGTGATGGCATCGATCAGCGTGGTCTTGCCCGCGCCGTTCGGTCCGATCAGGAACCGCAGGTCGCCTTGCAACACCGTGAGGTCGACATCGGTGACGGCTTTGAAGCCGTCGAAACTGACAGTGAGACCGCGGATTTCGAGGTAGTCGCTGTCCATGCCCGCGTTGCCGCCGGCTTTGGGTTCGAGTGTCATCGCGCTTGCACCTTCTCCTCGGTGACGACGGCGGCGGGTTCTTCCGGTGCGGGTGGCAGCTTCTTGCGGCTGTCGAGCCAGCCCTTGAACATCGGCCACAGCCCGGCCAGACCGGCGGGGATGAACCCGACGACCACGATGAACAGGATGCCCTGCATGTAGGTCCAGCCCGACGGGAACGACTCCGACAGCGAGGTCTGCGCCCAGGCGACGCCGATCGCACCGAGGATCGGTCCGAGCAGGGTGGTGCGGCCACCGATGGCGACACCGATCAGGAAGGCGATCGACGGGATGACGCCGATGTCGGCGGGAGAGATGATGCCGACGATCGGAGTGAACAGCGCACCGGCGATACCGGCGAGGAACGCCGCCACCACATAGGCGACGATCTTGATATTGGCCGGGTCGTAGCCGAGGAAACGCACGCGCTCCTCGGCATCGCGCACCGCCACCAGCAGTTCGCCGTAGCGGCTGCGGTTGAGCTGGCGGATCAGCGCCACCACCACCAGCAGCGTGCCCGACGCGATGAAGAACAGCATCTGCCGGTTGGCCGGGTCCGACAGCCGGAACCCGAAGAAGGAACGGAAGTCCGACAGTCCGGTGAAGCCGCCGATGGCCTGCTGTCCGGTGAGCAGGATCGCCAGCGCCGCGGCCAGTGCCTGGCTCAGGATGGCGAAGTAGGCGCCGCGCACCCGGCGCTTGAACACGCCGTACCCGAGCACCGCCGCGACCAGCGCGGGCAGCACCAGGATGCCGAGAATCGCCACCGGCGCGGAACTGAACGGCTGCCAGAATCCCGGCAGTTCGCTGATGCCGGAGATCTCCATGAATTCCGGGACGTCGTTGCCGAGGCGGGCGGCGTCGGCGAGCTGCATGTGCATGGCCATGATGTAGGCGCCGATGCCGAAGAACACGCCCTGGCCGAGGGTGAGCATTCCGCCACGGCCCCAAGCCAATCCGATGCCGGCGGCCACGATGGCGAAGCAGAGGAACTTGGCCAGAAGGTTCAGGCGGAAATCGCTCAGAACCGCAGGGGCGACGGCGAACAGCAGGATCGCCGCGACGCCGAAGCCGAGTAGTGGTGTGAGCCGCGGGTATTCGCGGAGACGTTCGGTGAGTGCGGTCATGCCAGGCTCCTCGTCCGCACGGTGAACAGGCCCTGCGGGCGGACCTGCAGGAAGATGACGATCAGCACGAACACGATCACCTTCGCGATGGACGCGGTGGTGGAGTATTCGATGAACGAGTTGAGCAGCCCGAGCGCGAACGCCGCGATCACTGTGCCCTTGATCTGGCCGAGGCCGCCGATCACGACCACCAGGAACGCGTCGATCAGATAGCTCTGGCCGATGGTGGGGCTCGTCGAACCGATCAGGGTGAGTGCCACACCGGCGACGCCGGCCAGTCCGGAACCGATGAAGAACGTGCTGATATCGGTGAATCTGCTGGAGATGCCGCTGGTTTCGGCCAGTCCACGGTTCTGCACGACGGCGCGAATCCGCCGACCCATCGGGGTGGTCTTGAGCACGGCGGCCAGGGTGGTCACCGCGACGATCGCCAGCACCAGGATGAAGATGCGGGTCTTCGGCACGACCGCGCCCGCGATGGTGATACCGCCACTGAGCCATTCGGGCACCAGCACGTTCTTGGCGGGGGCGCCGAAGATGTCACGCGCGGCCTGCTGGAGCACCAGTCCGACACCGAAGGTGACGAGCAGGGTGTCCAGCGGTCGGTCGTACATGTAGCGGATCAGGCCCATCTCCAGGGCGGCACCGAGCAGGCCGCCGATGAGGAAGCCCATCAGCAGGGACACGACCAGCGACACTCCGGCCGACGAGAAGACTTGCTGCACTACATAAGTGGTGTAGCAACCGGCCATGATGAATTCGCCGTGCGCCATATTGATGACGCCCATCTGACCGAACGTCAGGGAAAGGCCGAGCGCGGCGAGCAGAAGAATGGATCCCAGACTCAGCCCGGTGAAGAGCTGACTGATCAGCACGTCCATTGCAGTGGACTCCTTGGAGATGGGGCGATGTGGGACGCGCGCACTGCGCGTCCCACATCTGTCGGGCTGTTTACTTGAGGCCCTTGGCCCATTCGTAGGACTTCAGGTACGGGTCCGGGGTGATGGCCTTGCCGGAATCCCAGACGGTGTAGATCAGGCCGTCGGGGCGGATCTCGCCGATCCGGGCGGTCTTGGTGATGTGGTGGTTGGAGCCGTCGATGGTGACGGTGCCCTCGGGGGCGTCGAAGCTCACGCCGTCGGCCGCGGCCTGAATGTCGGCCACGGCGAACGACTTCGCCTTCTCGACGGTGTTCTTCCACAGGTACACCGAGGCGTAGGCGGCTTCCATCGGGTCCGAGGTGGGCTTGTCGGCGCCGAAGGCCGCCTTGTAGTCGGCGACGAACTTCTTGTTCGCCGGGGAGTCGACTGTCTGGTAGTAGTTCCAGGCGGTGAGCTGGCCCGCGATGTTCTGCGCGCCGATGCCCGCGACCTCTTCCTCGGCGATCGATACCGAAACCACCGGCATCTCAGCGGCTTTCAGGCCCGCGTTGGTGTACTCGCGGAAGAAGGCGACGTTGGAGTCACCGTTGAGGGTGTTGAACACCGCGCCCGCCTTGGCGGCGCGCACCTTGTTGACGATGGTGGAGAAGTCGGTGGAGCCGAGCGGGGTGTAGTCCTCGCCCTTGATCTCGATCCCGTTGGCCGCGGCGTAGGCCTTGATCTCGCGGTTGGCGGTCTGCGGGAAGACGTAGTCGGAGCCGACCAGGTAGAGGGACTTGATGCCCTTCTGCTTCAGGTAGTCCAGCGCGGGAATGATCTGCTGGTTGGTGGTGGCGCCGGTGTAGAAGATGTTCTTGGAATCTTCCAGACCCTCGTACTGCACGGGGTAGTAGAGCAGCGAGTTCAGGCTCTCGAACTTGGGCTTCATGGCCTTGCGGCTCGACGAGGTCCAGCCGCCGAACACCGAAGCGACACAGTCGGAGCTGATCAGCTTCTCCGCCTTCTCGGCGAAGGTCTTGGGGTCCGAGGCGCCGTCTTCGAGGACGATCTCGATTTTCTTGCCGAGGACGCCGCCCGCCGCGTTGATCTGGTCGATCGCCAGCTTGGTCGAATTGGCCACGGTGACTTCGGAAATGGCCATCGTGCCCGACAGCGAGTGCAGCGAGCCCACCTTGATGGTGTCCTTGCTGGTGTCGACGCAGGAGGCTGCGGTCGAGCCGGTCGACGCGTCGTCGCGCGCACCACAGCCGGTGAGCAGCAGGCCGGCGACGGCCACCGCGGCAGGCACGACAAGTGCCTTGACCAAACGGGATTCAGACATGGGGCGGTTCTCCTCATCAGGTGTAACGGCGGCGCCACACGCGCCACAACGAATACCGCCGCTGTCTGCCCCGGAGACTGGATGTACACCGAGTTGTATACAGAAGCTGTATTCGTGATTCGAGACAGTAGATGGAACTTGTTGCACCCGAATGTCTCTCGGTCACGTGCCCGTTTCGTCTGTTTCGTCCGTGTGAATTGTTCGTCGGCGACAGCTGGAGAAGGGTCGCCTTGCCTACGGTTGCGTAGGGGCGCGCAGGTGCGGCACGCTTCGATTTGTACAACGTCGAGCCGTCGAGCCACACGGCAATCGGCCGTGTGCGGTCAGTCGAGGAGGGCCCAATGGGGCACTACAAGGCGAACGTGCGTGACATCGAGTTCAATCTGTTCGAGGTCCTGAACCTGGACAAGGTTCTGGACACCGGCGCCTACGGCGACCTGGACTCCGATACGGTGCGCCAGCTCCTCGACGAGGTGAAACACCTGGCCGAGGGGCCGATCGCGGACTCGTTCGCCGAGGCCGACCGGCACCCGGTGGTCTTCCACCCCGATACCCACGACATCACCGTGCCCGATCCGCTGCGCAAGACGGTGGACGTGGTGCACGAAGCGGGCTGGTACCGCCTGGCCATGCCGGCGGGTATGGACGGCACCGCCGCCCCGAACGCGCTGATGTGGGCGATCAACGAGCTCATCATCTGTGCCAATCCGGCGGCCAGCTTCTTCAACATGGGCCCGATGATGGGCTCGGTGCTCTACGAGATCGGCAACGACGAACAGAAGCGCTGGGCACAGGGCGGGTTCGAGCGCGGGTGGCAGGCGACCATGGTGCTCACCGAGCCGGATGCCGGATCCGATGTCGGCGCCGGTCGCACCAGGGCCGTGCCGCAGCCCGACGGGTCATGGCACATCGACGGGGTGAAACGGTTCATTTCCGGCGGTGACGTGGGGGATACGGCCGAGAACATCTTCCACCTGGTGCTCGCCCGGCCGGAGGGTGCAGGCCCCGGCACCAAGGGACTTTCGCTGTTCTACGTGCCGAAGTTCCTCTTCGATCCGCAGACGCTGGAACCGGGCGACCGCAACGGTGTGTACGTGACCGGGGTCGAGCACAAGATGGGGATCAAGTCCTCGCCGACCTGCGAGGTGACCTTCGGTGGCACCGCGGTGCCCGCCAAGGGCTGGCTGGTCGGCGATGTGCACAACGGCATCGCCCAGATGTTCAAGGTGATCGAGAACGCGCGGATGACGGTCGGTGTGAAGTCGTCCGGGACATTGTCGACCGGGTATCTGAACGCGCTCGAGTACGCCAAGACGCGGGTGCAGGGCGCGGATCTGACGCAGGTCGCCGACAAGGCGGCGCCGCGCGTCACCATCACCCATCACCCCGATGTGCGCCGGTCGCTGGCCATGCAGAAGGCCTACGCGGAGGGGTTGCGAGCGGTGTATCTGTATACCGCCGCGCATCAGAACGCGGATGTGGCGCAGCTGGTGTCCGGTGCCGATCCGGAGACCGCGCACCGCGTGAACGATCTGCTGCTGCCGATCGTCAAGGGCGTGGGATCCGAGCGCGCGTACCAGCTGCTCGCCGAGTCGCTGCAGACTTTCGGCGGCTCCGGCTATCTGCAGGACTATCCGATCGAGCAGTACATCCGTGACGCCAAGATCGACTCGCTCTACGAGGGCACCACGGCGATCCAGGCCCAGGACTTCTTCTTCCGCAAGATCATTCGCGATCGTGGCGTCGCCCTATCCCACGTGAACGCGCAGATCGGCGTCTACCTGGACAATGACACCGGCCGTTTCGCCACCGAGCGCGCCCTGCTGCGCACCGCCCAGGCCGACGTCGGCGCGATGGCCGCCACCCTTACCGGCTACGCCATGGCGGGCCGGAGCGAGCCCACCGAGCTCTACAAGGTGGGCCTCGGCTCGGTTCGCTTCCTGATGGCGGTCGGCGATCTCCTCATCGCCTGGCGCCTGCTGGTCCAGGCCGACATCGCCGCCGCCGCCCTGGCCTCCGACGCCGCACCGCGGGACCGCCCCTACTACCAGGGCAAAGTCGCTGCGGCGAGTTTCTTCGCCAAGAATGTCCTCCCCGAACTCACCGCTACCAAGAACATCCTCGCCGCCATCGACAACGACATCATGGCGGTCCCGGAGGAAGCCTTCTGAGCAGCTATTTGATGAGGTAGGGCGAGACCGAGCTGCGGTGTTCGCTGATGTCGAGGGCCTTGCCCAGCGGCGGGAAGGCGCGCTGGGGGCAGTTGGAGCGCACGCACACTCGGCAGCCCGCGCCGATGGGGGTGGCGTTGGCTTCGCCCAGGTCGATGCCGTCGGCGTAGACGACGCGGCCCGCGTGGCGCAGCTCGCAGCCGAGGCCGATCGCGAAGGTCTTGCCGGGTTGGCCGTAGCGGGTGGCGCGGCGTTCCACGGTGCGCGCGATCCAGAGGTATTTGCGGCCGTCGGGCATCTGGGCGATCTGGGTCATGATCTTGCCGGGGTAGGCGAAGGTCTCGTAGACGTTCCAGAGCGGGCAGGTACCGCCGCTGGCCGAGAAGTGGAAACCCGTGGCGGACTGGCGCTTCGACATATTGCCCGCGCGGTCGACGCGTACGAAGGAGAACGGGACGCCGCGCAGGGTCGGCCGTTGCAGGGTGGACAGGCGGTGGCAGATGGTTTCGAAACTCTGCGAGAAATGCGCCGACAGGCGTTCGATGTCGTAGCGGAAATTCTCGGCTACTTCGTGAAAGTGCGTGTAGGGCAAGACCATCGCGGCCGCGAAGTAGTTCGCCAGGCCGAGCATCGCGAGTTTGTGCGAGGCATCGGAGGCGAAATTGCCCTCGTCGACCAGTTTTTCGAGGAGCGGGCCGCATTCCAGGTAGGCGAGTTCGGCGGCGAGTTTGAAAGTGCGCTGCCCACCGGACAGGTGTGGGGAGATCTCGAGCTGTTTGGTCTCGGGGTCGAAATGGTGCAGTACGCCCTCGCCGAGGTCGATGCGCTCGCTGATCCGCACGCCGTGCGCACGCAGCAGGCGCACGATCTCGGTGCTCACCTCACCACCGTGGAACCGGATGCGCGCGGTGAGATCCTCTGCGGCGGTATCCAATTCGTGGATGTAGTTCTGGCGCTGATAGAAGTAGTCGCGCACTTCCTCGTGCGGCTTGCTGATCGCGGCGCTGCCGGAACCGTCGGCGAACCGGTCCTCGGTGGCGGCGGCCAGCTGCGCGCTGGTGTTGCGGTAGCGGTTGTGCAGGGCCACCAGGGCGCGCGCCATCGACGGATGGGCGGAGACCATGTCGGCGATCTGCTGGGTGTCGGCCTCGATGCCGAGCTCGGCGTCCATCACCACTTCGGACAGCTCGGCGATGAGCCGGGTGTCGTCCTGGGCGGAGAAGAAGGTCGGGTCGACGCCGAAGACCTCGTTGATGCGCGTGAGCACCGGCACGGTGAGCGGTCGCACGTCGTGTTCGATCTGGTTCAGATAGCTGGCCGAGATCTCCAGTTTCTGCGCGAGCGAGACCTGGCTCAGCCCACGTTCGGTCCGCAGCTGGCGCAGCCGCGCTCCGACATAGGTCTTGGCCATATGTCCAGTTTAGGGGCGGTTTCGCAGGCTTGCCAATGGATTCTTAACAACGGGGCTCGAGCTCTGTGTCACACCCTCGCGATACTGTCGTTGGGTGCTGTTCAGCGATGTCGTCACGGCCTCCGCCGCCGTGCGGGCGACCCGGTCGCGCAAGGCGAAAACCGCCGCGCTGGCCGAGCTCTTCGGCGCCGCGGACCCGTCCGAGATCGGGACCGTGGTGGCATGGTTGTCCGGCGAGCTGGTGCAGGGCCGGATCGGGGCCGGGTGGCGCACGGTGGCCGGGCTCGAGACCCCGCCGAGTGGCGACGCGAGCCTCACCGTCGGTGCGGTGGACGACATCTTCTCCCAGCTCACCGGCCTGAACGGCAAGGGCTCGACCAACCGGCGCCGCGAATTGCTGACCGCGCTCTTCACCGCCGCGACCGAGGAGGAGCAGTCCTTCCTGGTCCGCCTGCTCACCGGCGAACTCCGGCAGGGCGCGCTCACCGCGATCGTGGTCGAGGCGCTCGCACAGTCCACCGGCATCCCCGTCGACGTGGTGCGCCGAGCCCATATGCTCTCGGGCCGGCTGCCCGTCACCGCGATCGCCGCGCTCGCCGGGGGCGAGCAAGCCCTGGCCGCGTTCCGCCTCGAAGTAGGACGCCCGGTAGCGCCGATGCTCGCCGCACCCGGCGGTTCGCTGGACGAGGCCCTCGCCGAGTTGGGCTCCGGCATCAGTGTCGAACACAAGCTCGACGGCGCCCGCATCCAGGTGCACCGCGACGGCGACCAGGTCTGGGTCTTCACCAGAACCCTGCGCGACATCACCGCGGGCGTCCCCGAACTCGTCGAGCTGGTCAAGACCCTCGACTGCGCCACCGTGGTCCTGGACGGCGAAACCCTCGCCCTGACCGACGCGGGCCGCCCGCGCCCGTTCCAGGAGACGATGAGCAGGTTCGCGACCGTCGGCGATCCACGCCGGTTGCACCCCTATTTCTTCGACTGCCTGCACCTGGACGGCATCGATCTGATCGACGAACCACTGCGCATCCGGCGCACCGCGCTGGAGCGGGTCGCGGGCGATCACAGCATTCCCGCGCTCATCGCGCCGACCCCAGAGGCCGCCGCCGACTACTACGACGACGCACTGGCGGTCGGCAACGAGGGCGTGATGGTCAAGGCGCTGGATGCCCCGTACGCCGCGGGCAGGCGCGGCAAAGCCTGGCAGAAGATCAAACCCGCGCACACCCTCGACCTACTGGTGATCGGCGCCGAATGGGGTTACGGCCGCCGCACCGGGTTCCTGTCCAACCTGCATCTGGCGGCCCGCGACCCGGAGACCGGTGAGCCGGTGATGGTCGGCAAGACGTTCAAGGGCCTCACCGACGAACTGCTGCGCTGGCAGACCGAGGAATTCCCGCGCCACGAAACCCACCGCGACGGTCAGGCCGTGTACCTGCGTTCCGAACTCGTCGTCGAGATCGCGCAGGACGGCGTCCAGACCAGTACCCGATATCCGGGCGGAGTCGCGCTGCGCTTCGCCAGGGTGGTGCGGTACCGGCCGGACAAGGAACCGGCGGAGGCCGACACCATCGAGGCGGTGCGCGCGCTCGGCGTGGCCGCCGGCTGAGCTCAGCCGCTGGTCGTGCGACTTACCCGCAACAGTTTGGCAATCCGGCGGCAGCATACGACACACTGTTCCGGTGAGCGCCGAACTAATGGTCCTGTTGATCGTCATCGTCACAGCTCTCGCGTTCGACTTCACCAACGGATTCCACGACACGGCCAACGCCATGGCGACCTCGATCGCCACCGGTGCGCTGAAGCCGAAGACGGCAGTCGCGCTCTCGGGCGTGCTGAACCTGATCGGTGCGTTTCTGTCGGTATCGGTCGCGGCGACGGTGGCGAAGGGGATCGTCCAATTGGACGATGTGGGCGGGCAGGACCTGCTGGTCATCGTCTTCGCCGGCCTGGTCGGCGGCATTCTGTGGAACCTGTTGACCTGGCTGCTCGGCCTGCCGTCGAGTTCCTCGCACGCCCTGTTCGGCGGCCTGATCGGGTCGACGATCGCCGCGCTGGGCTGGAACGGGGTGATCTGGGCGTCGGGGTCGGACGGGGTGCTGATCAAGATCGTGCTGCCCGCGCTGCTCGCGCCGGTGATCGCGGCCATCGTGGCGGCCATCGGCACGTTCCTGGTGTACCGGATCACCCACGGCGTCGACCGGGAGAAAACCGAAGAGGGCTTCCGCTGGGGCCAGATCGGTTCGGCCTCCCTGGTCTCGCTGGCGCACGGCACCAACGACGCGCAGAAGACGATGGGCATCATCTTCCTCGCGCTGGTCGCCTACGGCTCGCTGGGCAAAGACGACCACATGCCGCTGTGGGTGATGGCCGCCTGCGCCGTCGCGATCGCCCTCGGCACCTATCTCGGCGGCTGGCGGATCATCAGGACCCTCGGCAAGGGCCTGGTCGAGATCGAGTCGCCGCAGGGCTTGGCCGCCGAGTCGACCTCGGCGGCGATCATTCTCACCTCGGCGCACTTCGGTCTGCCGCTGTCGACCACGCAGACCGCGACCGGTGCGATCCTCGGTACCGGCATCGGCAAGGGCGCCGAGGTGCGCTGGCGGGTGATGGGCCGGATGGCCGTGGCCTGGCTGCTGACCCTGCCGATGGCGGGCATCGTCGGCGCGATCTGCTGGGCGATCGCCAACGTCATCGGTGGACTGCCCGGCGTGCTCGTGGTGTTCGGCCTCCTGATCGCCGGGGCGCTCGGAATCTATCTCCGGTCGCGCCGTGACCCGGTCGGCACTCACAATGTGAACGAATGGCCCGATGGCCATCAGCCACCCACCTCGGCACAGGCGCCGATCGACCAGAACCATGCCGGGTAGAGGGGAGCGATCATGCACACCGTGATCACCAATCTGAGTTCACTGTGGGAAGTGGTGCTCGCCGCGCTGATCTTCGGCGCGGGTGTGCCCGCGGTCTTCGCCTTCGCGGTGCGGTGGTGGGGCAATGCCGAGACCGTCGACGCCGAGGGCCGAGTCCGGCGCAACTATCCGGCGCTGGCGGGCGCGGTGACCTGTCTGGTCCTCATCGTCGTCGTGGTGATCACCGGAATCCTGTTCACCGCCAAGGCGTTCATCGCCCACCAGTTCGGCATCCACCTGTTCGGCCAATCATGAGTGAGGAAGCCATGACCGATCCGAACCCCACCCCCGCGACCCCGCCGGTCCGTGGCAACCTGCTCTCGCGGGTGCTCGGGTGGCTGCGCGCGGGCTATCCACAGGGCATTCCCCAGTCCGACTATGTCGCCTTGTTCGCCGTGCTGCACCGCCACCTCACCGACTACGAGGTGACGGTGATCGGGGAGAAACTGGTGGAGGCGAATCCGAATCGGGAATCGATCAGCGAGGCCGAAATCGCGGCCGCCATCGCCGATTTCGCGAAGCAGCAGCCCGCGCCCGACGACGTCTCGCGGGTGGCTTCGCATCTGGCCGCCGGTGGCTGGCCGTTGGCCGAACCGCTCGACGACGGCGAACCCACTACCGAACAGAATTGATCATCGCCAGTTCGACAATTCCGATACGCCAGCGGAATTCGCTCGCGGCGACAATGGCGAATCGCCCGGCTGTCCGGCGATCGCGCGCTAGCATGCATCCGTGGTTCGGCGTGCGGATGTAACCGATAGTGGTCGTAGTTACGGTGGATTGTCGCGCCAGCAGCGAGTCGCGCTACGCCGCAACAGGTTGACCGACGCGGCGCTGGAACTATTCGGTACCCAGGGATATTCGTCGACCTCGATCGAGCGGCTGTGTTCGACCGCGAATGTGTCGACCCGCAGTTTCTACGAAGACATCGGTAGCCGTGAGGCATTACTGATCGCACTCGTCGACCGGTTGAACGCGGCCGCGTTACGGCGCCTCGACGAGGCATTGGAGCACACCAGCGAACAGCCGCTGGTGGTCCGCGTGGTGGAGAGTTTCCGCGCGTTCCTCGCGGTGACCTGCCGTGATCGCCGGGCGGCGCGGGTGTTCTATGTCGAGGTCGTCGGGGTGAGTCCGGTGGTGGAGGAATGGCGGCGCGCGCAGCGGCGGTCGATTTCGGCACTGCTCACCCGGGAAGCGCAGCGTGCCGCCGAACGGGGCGAAGCGGAATCGCGCAGCCTGCACCTGTTCGGCCTCGCGGTAATCGGCGCCGTGAATTCCCTCGCCCAGGAGATGGTGCACGCCACCGTTCCCGGCGACGCGATCTCGGTCGACGAGATCTGCGAGGAGATCGCCTATTTCATCCGCTCCGGGCTCACGGTGCGCACCGCGGTCGCGCCCACCACGTAGCTGCCGGCAACGCAGAAACGGGAGGCATCCGAATCCGGATGCCTCCCGCTTTCAGTGGGAAATCAGATACCCATGCCCTGTGCGAGCAGCGGCCACGACTCGTGCAGCGCCTGCTCCCAGTACGGCCAGTAGTGGGTGCCCATCGGGGTGAACTGGTAGGTCGCCGGGATACCCAGCGAGTCCAGCTTGGTCTTCAGGTTCTGGCTGCAAGCGTTGGTCGCCGCTTCGATGCCGATACCGAGACCGAGGTTGATCACGCCCATCGGGCCGGGCGAACCGTTGAGGTAGTAGGCCACGTCGGCGTTGGTCGGCATGCCGCTACCGCTGGAGATGTAGAGGTTGGTGCCGCGCAGCTTCTCCGCGTTGATGACCGGGTCGTTCTCGACCCAGGCGGGATCGTTGTCCGGGCCGTACATGTTCGCGGTCTTGCCACCGGCCCAGGTCTCCACGGAGAACTTGACGGCCTGCTTGCCCATCGGGTCGGCGATCTGCGCGCAGCCACTGTAGGCGGCGACGGACTTGAACAGACCCGGGTTGGCCTCGGCCAGCTGCAGCACCGAGGTGCCGGAGGTGGACAGGCCGGCCAGCGAGTTCAGGCCGGTGGAGTTCAGTGCGCCGTCGAGCAGCGGCGGGAGCTCCTGGGTGAAGAAGGTGCTCCACTTGTTCAGGCCCAGCTTCGGGTCTTCGGCTTTCCAGTCGGTGTAGTAGCTGCCGCGGCCACCGATCGGCTGGATCACATTGACCTGCTTGTCGGCCAGGAAGCTGAGCGCCTGGGTCTGCGCAGCCCAGCTGGCGGTGCCCTCACCGCCGTCGAGGCCGTTGAGCATGTAGAAGTTGGGGGCCGGCTTGGACTCGTCGACGGGACGCTGCACGTCGATCGTGATGTCCTTCTTCATCGCCGCCGAGTACACCTTCAGATGCCACACGCGTCCGTCTTTGACGATGGACGACACGGCTGAGGGCTTCTCGGGTTCGGCGGTCGCGGCGCCACCGGCGACAACGGCCACCGACAATGCGGCGGTCAGAGCCACGGCGGTGGTGCGCAGCGCGGCCACGGTACGTAGTGCAGAGAGCTTCATCGAACAGTCGGTTCCAGTCCACGGGCCCTGTCGGGCACGTCATCGCAGTGCTTCCCCCGGTCGCCGAGAGCATATGCGCTCGACGCCTGCAGGGCTGTCAGATCCTCCGACACTCTATGTCCTCTCACAGGACCGAATCGTTACCGGTTCACTTTTATGGTGACCTCGAGCACGGTTTACGGGGGCGCAATCTGGGCTGTGATTCGGAAATGCCGCCGCAACCAGGCGCTCTTATGGTGACGAGCATGGGTAAGGAAATCCCCGGTAGCGCGACCACCGGGATCGAGATCAGTGGGTTGAGCAAGACCTTCACAGTGGGCCGCAACACTGTCGACGCGCTGGACTCGGTCGATTTGCGGACTTCTCACGGCGCATTCCTGTCATTGCTCGGGCCCTCGGGCTGCGGCAAATCGACGGTGTTGCGGATTCTGGCCGGCCTGGACGAGCCGAGTGCCGGCACCGCACGGATCAACGGTATGTCCCCGGAACAATTGCGCGGTGGCGCCGAGCTCGGTATCGCGTTCCAGGATTCGGCGTTGCTGCCGTGGCGCAGTGTGGAATCGAACATCCGGCTGCCGTTGCAGGTGGCCGGGCTGCCCGCCGAACCGGACCGGATCGCCGAACTGATCGCACTGGTCGGGCTGGACGGGTTCGAGAAGGCCAAGCCCGCGCAGTTGTCCGGCGGTATGCGCCAACGGGTTTCGATCGCGCGAGCGCTGGTCGTGCAGCCGTCGGTGCTGCTGCTCGACGAACCGTTCGGCGCGCTCGACGACATGACCCGGCAGCGCTTGAACCTGGAACTGCTGCGCATCTGGACCGAGAAGCCCGCGACCACACTGATGGTCACCCACGGCATCGGCGAGGCGGTGTTCCTGTCCGACGTGGTGGCGGTGATGAGTCCGCGACCGGGCCGGGTGCTGGAACTGGTCGAGATCGACCTGCCGCGTCCGCGCACACCCGAGATGATGCGCACACCCGAATTCCACAAGCTCTGTGACTACCTGTCGGAGCTACTCTTCGGGCGGGGTGGGGTGGCATGAGTGTGGCGACAGCCCGGCGGATCCCGGCCGACCTGGGCCGGGTGGCCGGGGCACTGGGTGTGGTGGTGCTGATCGCCCTGTGGTGGGCGCTGGCCGCCGCCGGAACCGCGGGCGGGACGATTCCCTCACCGGGGCGGGTCCTTTCGACCATGTGGTCGGACGGGTGGGGCCTCTACGGGCCCAACTTCCAGGTCACCGCGATCGGGGCGTTGCAGGGCTTCCTCTGGGGCAACGTTCTCGCGATCGGGGTCGCGGCGCTGATCATGCTGGTGCCGCGGATCGAACCCCTCGCGACCCAGCTGGCCATCCTGAGCTACTGCACGCCGCTGGTGGCGCTGGGCCCGATCATCCTGGTGGTGTTCGGCGGGCGCACGCCCACGGTGTTCCTGGCCGCGATGTACTGCTTCTTCACCACCATGGTCGGCGCGGTGAGTGGATTGCGTTCGGCCGATCCGGCGAGCCTGGATCTGGTGCGCGCCTACGGAGGTGGCCGCTGGCAGCAGCTGTATCGGGTGCAGGCCATCGCCGCGCTGCCGAATACGTTCGCCGCCTTGAAGATCGCCGCGCCGTCGGCGGTGCTCGGGGCGATCATCGGTGAGTATCTGGGTGGCGTCGACAGCGGCATCGGAGTCGCGCTCACCGCGGCCCAGACTGCCTACAACGTGCCACGCACCTGGGGCATGGCGATCGCCGCGGCCGCGCTGGCCGGGCTCGGGTACCTGCTGGTGGCGGGCGCGGCCCGCCTGATCACGCCGTGGACGACGGTGGAGGAGGGGCGATGACCACCACCGTCGCGCGCCGGATCGGCCGCTTCCTGCTGCCGCTGGCGACGTCGCTGATTCTGTTGCTCGTCATCTGGACGCTGTTTCTTCGCCTGTTCCCGCAGATCGGGCCGCGAGTGGGCAAGACGCCGTCGGATGTCTGGGCCTATCTGGTCACTTCGGCGGGTGCGCCGGCGGCGCGGCAGGCGATCGTCGACGACCTCGCGATCACCCTCGGTGACGCGGCTTCGGGGTTCGTCGTCGGGATGCTCGGCGCGATCGGCGTGGCCGCGCTGTTCGTGCTGTATTCGGCTGTGCGGCAGACGTTCATGCCGGTCGCGATGCTGTTGCGGTCGGTGCCGCTGGTCGCCCTGAGTCCGATCGTGGTGCTGATCTTCGGCCGAGGCACGGCGGGGGTGACGGTGCTGACGGCGATCGTCGTGTTCTTCCCCGCCCTGGTGATGATCATGACGGGCCTGCGCGAAGCGCCCAGGCAGGCAATGGAATTGGTGACGGCCTACGGCGGCACACGGTGGACGCGACTACGGATGGTCGCGGTGCCCGCCGCGCTGCCGTCGGTGTTCGCCGCGGCCAGGGTCTCGGTGCCCGGCGCGTTGATCGGCGCCCTGCTGGGTGAATGGCTCGGCAGTGGAACAGGATTGGGCGCGAGCCTGGTACGGGCCATCCCGATGTTCCAGTACAACCGGCTGTGGGCGTCGATCGTGGTGGTCACGGTGGTATCGGTGTTGCTGTACGCGATCGTCGGCGTGATCGAGAACGTGGTGCTCGCGCGCTTCGGCCCGAGCGCCGGAAAGTAAGGAATAGCGGCGGAACGTGGCGGCAAAGAGAACGAAACGCATCGAACCTACATTTTGCGTATGAACAGTATCGACCGTCGTTCCTTTCTCCGCTTTTCCGCATTGACCGGCGCGGCGCTCGGCGGCGCCGGGCTGCTCGCCGCCTGCGGCGGTAGTTCGGCCACTTCCTCGAACGGCTCGACCGACGACGGCTCGAAATTCGGCAAGGTCGCTGTCCAGTTGTCCTGGATCAAGAACATCGAATTCGCGGGTGAGTATTTCGCCGATTCGAAGGGCTATTTCAAGGATGCAGGATTCGGTGCGGTAGATCTCGTCGCGGGTGGCGCGGCGTCGACTTCGGTGGAAGCCGGTCTCGATACCGGCAAGATCTGGCTCGGCCTCTCCGCGCCGCAGACCACCGCGCCCGCCGTGCTGGAAGGACTACCCGCCAAGATCGTCGGCGCGACCTATCAGAAGAACCCGTTCGCGATCGTGAGTTCGGCGGGCAAGCCGATCACATCACCCATGGAGATGAAGGGCCGCAAGATCGGTGTGCAGGACACCAATCAGCTCATCTTCAGCGCCCTGCTGGCGGCCAACGGCATCAGTCCCGGCGATGTCACCGTGGTGCCCGCACAGTTCGATCCGACCCCGCTGGCCAACGGCGAGGTCGACGGCTGGGTGAGTTATGTGACCAACGAGCCGATCACCCTGGCCGCCAAGGGCTTCGCCAACGACCACTTCTTGTTCGCCGACTTCGGTCTGCCGCTGGTCGCGGAGACATTGACGGTGAGCCAGCACACCATCGACAACGAGCGCGACAAGCTCAAGGCCTTCCTGACCGCCCAGATCAAGGGCTGGAAGGACGCCGTCGCCAACCCGGCCGAGTCCGCGCGGTTGGCCGTCGAGGTCTACGGCAAGGACCTGAAACTCGACCTCGCCGAGCAGAGCAAGGAGGCCATCGCACAGAACGACCTGGTCGTCTCGGCGTCGACCAAGACTGACGGCCTGCTGACGATGTCGGACGCGCTGATCGAGCAGAACATCGCCGCGCTGCGTACCGCCAAGATCGACATCAAGGCCGGCCAGCTCTTCGACCTGTCCGTCCTGCGTGAGGTATACGCCGAGAACCCGGGCCTGAAATAAGAACCCGATCGGCGCCGCGAAGCCGTGGCGCCGACCGGTACATCAAATGGCCATACCCACAGCGGCTGTCGACCCGTAGTCGCGCTGAGCCGCGAGGCGAAGGCCCGCGCGGGAGGCGAGGAAGTCGGCGGTGATGAAGACGGCGGTCTCGGCGGGAGTGCGCGGGCCCGCTTCCAGGCCCGCGGGTACGTGCACGCGCGACAGGGTCGGCTCGTCGAAGCCGCCCGCGCGCAGGTCGTCGAGGCGACGAGCCTGGTCGGCAGGGGTGCCGAGGGCGGCTAGGTAGCCGAGCTCGGGTAGTCGTAACGCGACGGTGAGCAGCGGGATCTCGAAGCGCGGCTCGTTGGCCAGCACGACGATGGCGGTGCTGTTGTCGACCTCGCCCGCGGCCGAGAGGGTGTTGAGGTAGCGATGCGGCCAGTCGACGACCACTTCGGCACCCGGGAACGAGGCCGGGTCGGCGAACTCGGGACGCGAGTCGCAGATGGTCACCCGGTAGCCGATCATCCGCGCCTGCGCGACGAGGGTGGCCGCGTAGGCGTTGGCGCCGAAGATGATCAGGCGCGGCGGCGGGCAGTACGAGGCGACGAACAGATCCGACTCGGGCAGCGCGACGAGTTCGGTCGCGTGCTTGCGATCGGTGACCAGATGCTGGCCGATGACATCGGGATCCTGATTCCACACCACGGTGAACACGGTGACCCGGCGATGGGCTTGGATATCGGCGGCGATAGTGGGGAATTCGGGAAAATCGCGGCAGGAGAACGGTTCTACGAAGATATCGACGAGCGTTCCGTCGTCGGCGCTCGATTCCAGACCGGTGAGCATGCTGTAGCGACGCAGTTGCCGGACGCCGGTGCGACCCGCTTCCAATGCCGCGTCGTAGACGGTCTCTTCCAGCCGTCCGGAGGCGATCGATCCGAAGACGCCACCGTTGGGGGTGACGAGCATCGAAGAGCCGATGGGCAGGGAATTGGTGCCGATGGTACGGACCACGGTGGCGAGGCCGCCCGTACGGCCCGAATGCCACACTCGCAGAAGGTCATCGACGATATCGCGCATATCTCACAACTCCGATCACCGTGCGCCGACTTCCGGGAAATCGCGATCGGTCCCTGTCGCCAAGTCGTCGCACGTGACGCACACCATATCCTGTCGACCGCCCAAATAGGAACCGGCCCCGATATCGCCTGCGGCTACTTCGGAAATGGCTTCCCAGTGCTTGTTCTCGATCACAACGGGGTGTCCAGGTGTGTTGTGAAACACAGCACGGGCAAGTCCGCTCTTGCTCGCGCGCGCCGCGGCGAGCACTCTGGCGACCACATCGCCCCCGATATCGGGGATATCGACAGGCAGAAACGCCACGTAACGGGTGTCGGTTTCGGTGGCGGCGCGCAGGCCCTCGCGCACCGTC
The DNA here is from genome assembly GCF_053608345.1 of Nocardia sp. NPDC055050. Classification (NCBI taxonomy): domain Bacteria; kingdom Bacillati; phylum Actinomycetota; class Actinomycetes; order Mycobacteriales; family Nocardiaceae; genus Nocardia; species Nocardia sp. NPDC055050. The sequence continues at coordinate 78,239 of NZ_JBSGVG010000010.1, read as the reverse complement.
GCGGAGAGTCCGGTCGCCCAGTCGGCGACCCACCGGCATCGGGTGCCGTCGGGCAGTCCGAGGGCGGCCGGATCGGGTCCGGTCGCGCCGAGCATGACGACCACCGGATCGCAGCCGCCGTCGCGCAGGGCGGTGATCGCCGAACGCAACCAGGCGCCGTCCTCGGCGAGTGCCTTGGGTTTGCCGTATCGCGTGCCCGCACCCGCCGCGAGGACGATGCCCGTGCACGAGGCGTGCGCGGAACGGTCGAGTGGAGGCATGTGAGCGAAGGTAATGACGCAATGTTGCCGGTCGATTACAGCAGGGGAGCGCACCGGCGACGACACGCCGACGTGATGGACTGCACATCGGTGGCGGCGGGCCGGGGATCGCGCGATGCTGGATCGATGACGAGCGAAGGGCTGAGCCTCGCGGGTTTCAACGATCTACCTGCGAAGACTGCCGAGGATGCGCTGCTTGCCTGTTGCTCGGCGCCACGCTGGGCGCGGGCGATCGCGGCCGCGCGTCCCTATGCCACCACCGACGCGCTGTTGGCGGCGGCCGAGGCGGGAACGGCCGCACTCGACGACGCCGAGATCGACGAGGCGCTGGCCGGTCACCCGCGGATCGGCGACCGCCCGACCTCGGCGGCCTCCGCGCGCGAGCAGTCCGGCGTGGCGGGTACGGACGTGCGCGTGGCCCTGGCCGAGGGCAATCGCGCCTACGAGGCGAAGTTCGGCCATATCTACCTGGTCTGCGCGGCAGGTCGCAGCGGCGAGGAGTTGCTGGCGATCTTGCGCGCGCGGTTGGACAACGATCCGTCTACTGAAAGGCAGGTCATGCGAACAGAACTGACGAAGATCAACCGGCTGCGCCTGGCGGGGCTGGTGACGCCATGACGAGCGTGAGTACCCACGTGCTCGACGCCGTGCGCGGGGTCCCCGCCGCGGGTGTCGCGGTGTTGCTGATGCGCGGGGAGCAGCGGCTCACCGAGGCGCTCACCGACGCCGACGGCCGGGTGAAAGAGCTGGCGGCCGGACTCAATCCGGGCGACTACCGGCTGTTCTTCGATACCGGCAGCTACTTCGCGGCGCAGGGCACCGAGACCTTCTATCCGGAAGTCTGCGTCGCGTTCACGGTGGGTGAGCAGCCGCATCTGCATGTGCCGCTGCTGCTGTCGCCGTTCGCCTATTCCACCTACCGAGGGAGCTGAGATGGCACTGACCGGTCCGATCGTGTTGACCGACAATCGATATGGCAAAGCCGAGAATCGGGTTGTGCGTTTCTACAAAGAGAACGCGCGCCACGAGATTCGCGACGTGAACGTCTCGACCACCCTGCGCGGTGATTTCGAGGCGGCATACACCGATGGTGACCAGCGTCACGTTCTGCCCACCGACACCCAGAAGCACATGGCCTTCGTGTATTCGAAGAAGCCCGGTCTCGACACCATCGAGGACTACGCGATCGCGCTGGGCAAGCATTTCGCCGACTCGGTCGATCCGGTGTCGAGTGCGCGTATCGACGTGGACTCCTATGGCTGGCAGCGGGTTTCGGTCGACGGTGCCGAACACGATCACACCTGGGTGCGTCAGGGCCCCGAGGTGCGCACGGCCGCGGTGACCGTGGCGGGCAAGGGCGCGCAGCAGCAGCGGTGGGTGATCGGCGGGATCAAGGACCTGGTGTTGCTCAAGTCGACCGGATCGGAGTTCGCCGACTTCCTCACCGACGAATACACGACACTCGCGCCGACCCACGATCGCGTGCTGGCCAGTTCGCTGGTGGTCCAGTGGCGGTTCGCCGAGACCAGCGGATTCGACTGGGACGAGGTGTACGCCGGGATCCGCGCCACGCTGCTCGAGCTCTTCGCCACCACGTACTCCAAGGCGTTGCAGCAGACGCTGTACGCGATGGGAACGGCCGCGCTGGAACGCTTTCCGGTGCTGGCCGAGATCCGGTTGTCGGCGCCGAACAAACACCACTTCGACTACGACCTCGCGCGGTTCGAGATCGAGAACAAGGGTGAGGTCTTCTGGGCGGCCGACCGGCCCTACGGCTCGATCCACGCCACCCTGGCGCGAGCGGACGCGCCCGATGCGGGGATCGCGTGGCAGCCGTGAGCGCGCCCGATCTGCTGATTCACGGCTGTGCGGTGATCGCCGTCGACGCGACGGGCACCGAATACCGCGACGGCTGGGTCACGGTGCGCGGCAACAAGATCGACGCTGTGGGCGCGGGTGCACCGCCCGAGTTCGGGCCGGAGGTCGCGCGGATCGACGGGCGTGGCTGCGTGCTCACGCCCGGTCTGGTCAACACCCACCACCACCTGTACCAATGGATCACCCGTGGGCTGGCCGCCGACAACACGCTGTTCGAGTGGCTGACCACGCTGTATCCGGTGTGGGCGCGGATCGATGAGAAGTCGGTGCGGACAGCGGCCACCGGCGCGCTGGTCTCGCTGGCGCGCAGTGGGTGCACGACGTCGTCGGATCACCACTACGTGTTCCCGCGCGGCGGCGGTGACCTACTCGCCGCCGAGATCGGCGCGGCGGTCGAGGTGGGGCTGCGCTTCCACCCGGCGCGCGGGTCGATGGATCTCGGGCAGAGCAAGGGCGGGCTGCCGCCGGACTCCGTGGTGGAGTCGATCGACGACATCCTCGCCGCGAGTGCGGCGGCCATCGAAGACTGGCACGACCCGTCGTTCGACGCGATGGTGCGGATAGCGCTGGCACCCTGCTCGCCGTTCTCGGTGACCGCCGATCTCCTGCGCGAGTCCGCGGCGCTGGCCCGTTCCGCGGGCGTCCGGCTGCACACGCACCTCGCCGAAACTCTCGACGAGCAGGACTTCTGCCAGGAGAAGTTCGGGTGCACGCCCGCCGAGTACATGGAGCAGCTGGGCTGGCTCGGCGACGATGTCTGGTACGCGCACGCCGTGCACCTCGACGATCCGGCGATCGCGGCGATGGCGCGCACCGGGACCGGGATCGCGCACTGCCCGACCTCCAACGGCCGGTTGGGCGCGGGGATCGCACGGACCGCCGACCTGGTGGCGGCCGGTGTGCCCGTCGGCCTCGGAGTCGACGGTGCGGCCAGCAACGAGTCCAGTTCGATGATCGAGGAACCGCGCAACGCGCTGCTGTACGCGCGGGCGGTCGGCGGTCCGCGGGCGATGACGGTGCGCACGGCGCTGGAGCTGGCGACGATGGGTGGTGCGCGGGTACTCGGGCGGGCGGACGAGATCGGATCCATCGAGCCGGGCAAGCTGGCGGATCTGGCGCTGTGGCGGCTGGATACGCCCGCTCACGCCGGTATCGAGGACCCGGTCGTCGCGCTGATCCTCGGCTCGGCGCCGCCGCTGGCCGCACTGCTGGTGAACGGGCGCGAGGTCGTTCGCGACGATGTCGTGCTGACGGTGGACGAGGCGTCGGTGGGTGCCGAGGTGGCCCAGGCCCAGGCCACGCTGCTGGCCGGTGCGTGATCACGCTCGGACCCCGGCGCGTGATCACGCGCGGCGGGGGCGGGCCGTGACGTCATCCGCGCGCCGGCCGGCACGTGAGCTCGGATGTCGGGCCGACAGCCATGCTCGTCGTCGGCGTGCTGATCTGCGGTTTTGCCTGGATCGGCGCACACTGGATGGCGTACACCGGGTTAACCGCGGCGCAATCTGGCGCGGGTTTCGTGCAACATCGTGGCAACTCCCGGCCCCTACTGTGGCCGGTGAGGTTAGCGAGGTGAACGTGGATCTGGACACTGTTTCCGAGATTGTTCTCGCCCGTGAACGCGCCGATCTGGCGCAGGTCGGAGCGGGCAGCGCGGTGCTGGCGGGCGGTACTTTCCTGTTCTCCGAACCGCACGATCATCTCGATACGCTCGTCGACATCACCACCCTGGGCTGGGCGCCGCTGACCGAGTCTGCACCGGGGCTGGAGATCGCCGCGACGTGCACGCTGGCGGAGTTCGCCGGTGCCCGTCCCGGCCGGGAACTCGGCACCTCGACCATGCGACCGGAGTGGCCGGGTACGGCGCTGTTCGCGCAGTCCTGCCGGGCGCTGCTGGCCTCGCACAAGATCTGGCGTACGGCGACGGTCGGCGGGAACGTGTGTCTGTCACTGCCCGCAGGCGCGGTTCTCGGCGCGCTCGTCGCCTTGGACGCGACCGCGGTGATCTGGCCGCGCGGCGGTGGCGAGCGACGAATCTCCCTGCGCGACTTCGTCACCGGACCGGGAGAGAACCTGCTGGGCTCGGGCGCGGTCGTGCGCTCGTTCGTCGTTCCCACCTCGAGCCTGGTGGCGCGCACCAGCTTTCGCAAGGTGGCCTTGGCTCCGCTCGGGCGTTCCGGGTCGGTGGTGATGGGCAGGCGTGCGGCCGACGGCCGGTGCGCGATCACCGTCACCGCGGCGACTGTTCGCCCGATCGTTCTCGACTTCGATTCCGTCCCTTCGCCATCCGAGCTGAATTACGCGCTGGCCGAGATCGATCCCGACGTGTGGTTCGACGATCCACACGGTGCGCCCGACTGGCGTGAGCACGTGACCGGGTTGCTGGCCGCAGAGGTGGCCGCCGAACTGCGGGAGGCGTCGTGAGTTCAGCGCGCGGCGTCGTAGGCGGCGCGGGCGGCGAGCACCCGATCCATGTGCTGCTCGGCCCAGCCCTTGATGGTGCGCATCACCGGCAGCAAGTCCTCGCCGAGTGGAGTGAGCCGGTATTCGACGCGAACCGGCACCTCGGGCAGCACGGTGCGGGTGACCAGGCCGTCGCGTTCGAGATTGCGCAGGGTCTGGGTGAGCATCTTCTGGCTCACCCCCGCCAGCCGCTGGTTCAGTTCGCTGTAGCGCAGCGAACCGTCGGCCAGCGCGTTGATCGCCAGACTCACCCACTTGTCGCCGATCCGGTCCAGCAGCTGACGCGCCGGGCATTCGGCCACGTAGGCGTTGTAGGCCGCGCCCGCCTCGGCGCGGCGCTCGGCGGCGGTCCGCGTACTCATCGCTCTCCCTCGTGTGCGGTAGGCACTTCGCAGTGCGTACTTCCCGATAGAGAGTAGCTCTCCCTAGGTTCGGTCAGTACCTACGGAAGAGAGAGATCATCATGCGCGCAGTTGTCGTCCATACCTTCGGCGGACCGGAAGCACTCGAACTCGTCGAGGTGCCGGTGCCCGCGCCGGGGCCAGGTCAGGTGCGGATCCGGGTGTCGGCGGCCGCGGTGAACCCGGTCGACGCGGTGACCAGGGCGGGTGCGCTGGTCGAAGCCGGTCTGATGGCGCCGCGACCGGTGACCGGGATCGGCTGGGACGTGGCGGGCGAGATCGACGAGGTCGGCGCCGGGGTGCCCGGTTTCGCGGTGGGACAGCCCGTGATCGGGCTTCGTGATCTGCTCGACCGGTCGCTGGGCAGTTACGCGGACTACCTCGTGCTCGACGCGTCGGCGGTGGCAGCGGCTCCCGTCGGCCGCTCGGCGGCGGAGGCCGCGACGCTCCCGCTGAACGGGCTCACCGCTTTTCAGGCGCTCGATCTGCTCGATCTCGCCGAAGGCGACAGTGTGCTGGTGACCGGCGCGGCCGGTGCGGTGGGCGGTTTCGCGGTCGAGATCGCCGCGCGGTGGCGTGGACTCAGGGTGATCGCGCAGGTCGGCGCCGAGGACGCCGGCTTCGTGCGCGGGCTCGGTGCGGAGTGGGTAGTGCCGCGGGAGACGCCGGACCTGGCCGAGGCGGTCCGCGCGCTGGTGCCCGGTGGTGTCGATGCCGTCCTGGACACGGCGGGCCTGAGCGCCGGAGCGCTTGCCGCAGTGCGCAACCGGGGGTCGTTCGTCACCGTCGTCGGTGGCGCCGACCCGGTTCCGTTGCGCGGCATTCGCGTTCACCACGCCTGGATCAGCGCCGACGGCGCAGCCCTGGCCACGCTCGCCGGCTACGACCTCGCCCTGCGCGTGGCCGGCACCCTGCCGCTCGAGCAAGCCGCCGATGCGCACACCCGACTGGCCCGAGGCGGCCTGCGCGGCCGCATCGTGCTGACCACGGAACACGGAGGTGGTTCATGAGGCTCGATATCGACGGCCGCGCGGTCGAAGTGACCGCGCGGCCCGGCCAGTGCCTGCGCACGCTGCTCCGCGAGCACGGCGAGCTCGCGGTCAAGAAGGGCTGTGACTCCGGCGACTGCGGAGCCTGCTCGGTGCTGCTCGACGGCGAACCCGTCCACTCCTGCCTGATCCCGGCCCACCGCGCCGCCGACCGCGCGGTGACGACCGCCGCGGGCCTCGGCGACGCGGATACCCCGAACCCGGTGCAGCGCGGCTTCGTCGAGAACGCCGCTTTCCAATGTGGTTTCTGCACTGCCGGAATGGTGGTGACAGCATCGGGTCTGGCCGCCGCCCGCCCCGACACAGCTGTGGACAACTTGGCTGCTCAGGCAGTCACCGACGCCGAACGCGCCGAACTGCTGAAGGGAAACCTGTGCCGCTGCACGGGCTATCGCGCCATCGCCGATGCCTTGGCCGCACCCTGTGCATCACTGTGTACAACTGGCGAGGCCGACTCGCCGCCGCACCGCGCGGAGGAATCCGGCCCACTGTGCACGGGGAAGGGGCATCGTGCGGCGAACGCCTCGACGCGGACCCATGTCGCGGAAGCGACGTCCGGGCTCGGTGAGGCGACTGCTGACCGATTCGACGATAGTTCGTCAGCCACGCGCAGCGTTGCCGAAGAAGTCGCGAAGCGGGCGGGCGCGGAATCATCCCCCGCTGAAGCTTCGCCCGACGCGTACCCGGCCCCCGCGGTGCGTAGCGATGACGGTCGGTCCGCTCATTCGATCGGTGGAGGAGATGTTCGGCCGGGAAGCGATGAGGTGGCGCGATCCGGTGAGTCGTTCGATGCGGCGGGACCTGCTGTCGAGTCGTATGTGACACACGGTCACCCGGGCCGGTTGGCCGGTGAGGTCACCACGGTGTCGGCGGCGGAGGGGCCGCAGGTCGGGGTGTCTGCCGTGGTGGGGGCGCAGGCGCGGGTCGGTGGGGTGATGCGGCGGAAATATCGGGCGGGGCAGATCGGAGACGGTGTGGGGGCGCCCGCTGGGGCGCGGATCGTGCGGGGTGCGGAAGCGTTCACGATGGATGTGGTGCCGGGGGCGGGGGAGCGGATGCCGCCGGTGGCCCCGTGGCATCTGGCCGTGCTGGCCAGTCCGCACGCGCATGCGCGGATCGTGTCCATCGACGTGGCCGCGGCGCGGGCTGTTGCGGGTGTGCGTGTGGTGTTGACACATGTGGACGGACCGCGAACCGCGTTCTCCACGGCTCGCCACGAACTGCGCGAGGACGATCCGGACGACACCTTCGTGCTCGACAGCACGGTCCGGTTCGTGGGGCAGCGGGTAGCCGCGGTGGTGGGGGAGACCCTGGACGCCGCACGTGCTGGGGTGCGAGCGCTGCACGTGGAGTACGAGGTGCTGCCCGCGGTCTTCGAGCCCGAGGCAGCGTTGGCCGATGGCGCGCCGGTGCTGCATGCCGACAAGCCGGACTCGGCACGGATCGCCGACGCGCAGCGCAATCTGATCGCCGAGATCCACGGTGGTGTCGGTGATTTCGAAGCCGGTATCGAGCAGGCCGCGAAAGTGGTGAGCGGCGTGTGGAATTCGCCGCGCGTGCAGCACGTGCACCTGGAGACCCATGGCGGGATCGGCTGGCTCGACGACACGGGCAGGCTCGTCGTTCGCTCGAGCACCCAGGTGCCGTTCCTGGTCCGCGACGAACTGTGCCACCTGTTCGGGCTGGGTCGAGACCGCGTGCGGGTGTTCGCGACTCGCGTCGGCGGCGGCTTCGGGGCCAAGCAGGAGATGCTGGCCGAGGACCTGATCGCCTTGGCGGTGCTCCGCACCGGGCATCCCGTGCAATACGAGTTCACCCGCACCGACGAATTCACCTCGGCCACGTGCCGTCATCCGATGCGGGTCGCGGTCACCGCGGCCGCCGACGCGGCGGGCATCCTGACCGCGCTCTCGGTGGACGTACTCGCCGACGCGGGCGCGTACGGCAACCACAGCGCCGGCGTGATGTTCCATTCCGTCGGCGAATCGGTGGCCGTCTACCGCTGCCCGCACAAGCGGGTGAACGCACAAGCGGTGTACACCAACAACGTTCCCTCTGGCGCGTTCCGTGGCTACGGACTCGGCCAGGTGATCTTCGGTGTCGAGTCGGCGATCGACGAACTGGCCCGCGAACTCGGCATCGACCCCTTCGAATTCCGCCGTCGCAATGTGGTGATCCCGGGCGATCGGTTCACCGCCGCCGAAATCGACGAGTCCGACCTGACCTTCGGTAGTTACGGCCTCGACCAGTGCCTCGACACCGCCCAGCGGGCGCTCCTGCGCGGCAACGGTGTCGCCGCGCCCGGACCGGATTGGCAGGTGGGCGAGGGCATGGCGGTGGCGATGATCGCGACCGTGCCCCCGCGCGGACATCATGCCGATGCCACGGCGAGCCTGCTGCCCGACGGCCGCTACGAAATCGGGGTCGGCACCGCGGAATTCGGCAACGGCACCACGACTGTCCACGCCCAGCTCGCGGCAACGGCGCTGGCCACCGCCGCCGAGCGAATCGTGATCCGCCAGTCCGACACCGACGTGGTCGGCCACGATACCGGCGCGTTCGGCTCCACCGGCACCATGGTCGCGGGCAAAGCCTCCTACGCGGCGGCGCTCGAACTGCACGCGATGATGTTGGCGAGGGCGGCGAAGGTGAGCGGTCACCCCGAACGCGACTGTCTGCTCGAAGCGAGCGGCGTGCGCTGCGGCGACGAACTGATCACCGCGGCGCAACTGCTCGCCGACGGCGAGCTCGTCGCCCACGGCAGCCACGCGGGCACCCCGCGCTCGGTGAGCTTCAATGTCCACGCGTTCCGGGTGGCGGTCCAGCCCTCGACCGGCGCGGTGCAGATATTGCAGTCGGTCCAGGTCGCCGACGCGGGCACGGTGCTGAACCCCGTGCAGCTGCGTGGGCAGGTGGAAGGCGGCGTCGCCCAGGCGATCGGGACCGCGCTCTACGAGGACATGCGATCCGAGTCCGGCGTGGTGACCACGCGGACGCTGCGCCACTATCACGTTCCGCAGTTCGCCGATCTGCCCCGCACCGAGGTGTATTTCGCCGAAACCAGTGACGAACTGGGCCCGCTGGGTGCCAAATCGATGAGTGAGTCCCCCTACAACCCGGTGGCCCCCGCCCTGGCGAACGCGATCCGCGACGCCGTCGGTGTCCGCCCTTACCGATTACCGATGACCGCCGATCGTGTGTGGCGGGCCGTCAAGGAAGGAACCGCCGGGTGAATACTCGCCTGCCCGAACATATTCGAGCCCGCATCGACTCGGTGCTCGACTCCGTCGACGCCGAACTGCGCGTGCGCTACCCAGGAGCCGGTGACCGGGTCCAACCCGTGCACACCGCCTACGTGCCGGCCGACCGCGCCACCGCGCAGACCCCCGCCGAGTGGGGCGCCACCGCCTTGGAGCTACTGCATCGCCACGCCGACTTCCTCGTCGGTCTCGATGTCACCGGTTCGCTCCCGGCCGTGCGCCGTCGACTCACGGACCAGCCGGTGCAGGACATGCGCATCGACTTCGAGGACGGTTACGGGTTCCGGGCCGACGACGAGGAGGACGCGGCGGCGAAGGCGGCGGGCGAGGCGCTGGCGGCATGGGCCGACAAGCCCGGCGCACCGGTCTCGTTCGGTGTTCGGACGAAAGGTCTGGCCGCGAACGAACGTCGGCGCGCGTTGCGCACTCTCGAACTCGTCCTCGACGGGGCGGGTGGCGCACTGCCCGGATTCGTGTTCACGGTGCCCAAGATCCGTGCCGCGGAACAGGTGTCGGCGATCGTCGATCTGTGCACCGGACTCGAGCGCGGCCACGGCCTGCCCGAACGGTCGCTACGTTTCGAGCTCCAGATCGAGAGCCCGCAGGCGATTATCGCCCCCGACGGCACCGCGCCCATCGTCAAGATGATCCACCTGGCCGACGGCCGCTGTAGCGCACTGCATTTCGGTACCTACGACTACACCGCCGCCTGCGGCATCGCGGCCACCGATCAGGCCCTCGACCATCCCGCCGCCGACTACGCCAAGTCGGTGATGCAGGTCGCCGCCGCGCAGACGGGGGTGTGGATCTGTGACGGCTCCACCCAGATCGTCCCCGACGTCGATCCCGAAGGCGCCATGGCCAACCACCACCGCCTGGTCGAGCGGGCCTTGCGCCGCGGCTACTACCAGGGCTGGGACATGCACCCCGGCCACCTGATCACCCGCTGGCTCGCCACCTACGACTTCTTCCGCGGCGCGCGCGAGGTGGCGGTGCCGCGCCTGATCGCCTACCTGGACCGGCGTGGCGGGGGTGTGATGGACGAGCCCGCGACCGCCGAAGCCTTGGCGAGCACCGTGCTGCGTGGCCTGCGTGCCGGTGCGTTCACCGAGGCCGAACTGCTCGCCGATGCGCCGGGTCTGACCGGCGAGGTTCTGCTCGATCTCGCCGCTCGACGGGTGCGCGCGACGTGATGAGCCCGGCACAAATAGCGGTATACCAGTAATATGGCACCCGACCCCAGGAGGCACCCGTGAGCCGATTCACCGGCAGCGACGATTTCACCCTGCTCCCTGATCTGGCCGTCCGCACCCTCGGCGGTTCCGTGATCTGGGCGAACGACGAATTCTTCGCGGAGAAGGAGAACCTGGTCAGCCCGGGTCCGTCGGAGTACCAGCCGGCGACGTTCGGCCACAAGGGCCAGGTCTACGACGGCTGGGAGACCCGCAGGCACCGCGGCAAGCCCGGCGACGATTCGGCCGTCGTGCGCCTCGGCGTGCCCGGCGTGATCCGTGGCGTCGTGGTCGACACCGCCTGGTTCAAGGGCAACTTCCCGCCCGAGATATCGCTGTCGGCGCTGGCTGTCGAGGGCTACCCGCCTGCCGAGCAGATCGCGGCCCGCACCGACTGGGTGACCCTGCTCGACCGCGTGAAGGTCGGTGGTGACAGCCGCAATCCGTTCGCCATCGACAGCGAGAACCGCTGGACCCATGTGAAACTCACCATGCATCCGGACGGCGGCGTCGCCCGCCTGCGCGTGCACGGCGAAGGCCGCCCCGATCCCGCGCTGCTCGGCCTCGGCCCACTCGATCTCGCCGCGCTGGAGAACGGCGCCGTCGTGCTCGACTGCTCCAACCGGTTCTACAGCTCGCCCAACCAGCTGCTCTACCCCGGCCTGGCCAGGGAAATGGGCGACGGCTGGGAGACGGCACGCCGCCGCGACGACGGAAACGACTGGGTGCGAATCCAGCTCGCGGGACCGGGGGCGATCCGGCTGGCCGAGATCGACACCTCCTGCTTCCTCGGCAACAGCCCCGGCGCGGCCTCGCTCACCGGATTCACCAGTGACGGAACCGAAGTCGAGCTCTTGCCGCACACCGACCTGCTGCCCGATACCCGCCACCGGTTCGTGCTACGGCCCGCAGCCGCCTCCGTCGTGGAGGTACGCCTCGACATCTATCCCGACGGCGGCCTCGCGCGGCTGCGCCTCTACGGGGAGCTCGGATGAGCGCAGTATCGCGCAGCGATTCCATGGGCGGTGGTGGCCGGGCGACGGGTGGGCGCGATGTTCGCGATTTCGTCGGGTACGGGCCGAATCCGCCCGACCCGCAATGGCCCGACGATGCGCAGATCGCCGTGCAGTTCGTGCTGAATTATGAAGAGGGCGGGGAGAACAACGTCCTCGACGGTTCGCCGCATTCGGAGACCTTCCTCTCCGAGATGACGCCCGCCGATGCCTTCCCGAACCGGCACATGAGCATGGAATCGCTCTACGAATACGGTTCGCGCGCCGGGTTGTGGCGGGTGCTGCGCGCCTTCGAACGGCGCGACCTGCCGCTCACCGTCTTCGCGGTGGCGCGAGCCATGCAGCGCAATCCCGAAGCGGTGGCGGCCTTTTCCGAACTGGGTCACGAAATCGCCTGCCACGGCTTGCAATGGAAGTCCTATCAGCTGATCGATCGCGATATCGAGCGCGCCGACATGGCCGAGGCGATCCGCATCCTCACCGAGCTCACCGGCTCCGCCCCGCTCGGCTGGTACACCGGCCGCGACTCCCCGAACACCCGCGAATTGGTCGTCGAACACGGCGGTTTCGTCTACGACTCCGACTCCTACGCCGACGACCTGCCCTACTGGACCGAGGTGCGCGGCCAGAGCCACCTGGTGGTTCCGTACACCCTCGACACCAACGACATGCGCTTCGCCTCCCCGGCGGGCTTCGCCAACGGCGAGGAGTTCTACGCCCACCTGCGCGACGCCTTCGACGTCCTCTACCGCGAAGGGGCCGAGGACACCCCGAAGATGCTCTCCGTGGGCCTGCACTGCCGTATCGCGGGCCGTCCCGCCCGCACCGCCGCCCTGGAACGCTTCCTCGACCACGTCCAATCCCACGACCGGGTGTGGATAACCCGCCGCATCGAAATCGCCGAGCACTGGCGCAAGGTGCATCCGGCGGGCGTCCCGCTCCTGGGCAACTGACGCCGAACGTCGACCCCGTGCAAGGGGGCCGACGTCGGCTCGGTGTCTAGGCCAGACCGCAGCGTTCGATATTGCTCAGCGTGATCTGGCGATCGGATTCCTTGGCCTGCGGAACGCGGTTGTAGGCGCCCATGGAGTCCATGTACTCGACGAACGTGTCCGCGATCTCCTCCGGCGTCGCATCCGGTTTCGCGGCGCGGACGTTGTCGACCAGGGTGCGCGTGGTCTCGCACTGCTCTTCCGGGGTGAAGATCGGCGGCGGCGGGTCGGCGTGCGCGAAAGCCGGTGCGAGCAGCAGCACGAAAGCGGCCAGGGCGGCGGATCGAATAATTCTCACTCCGGCGACTCTACGTATCGAAACCGCAACGGCCCCAAGCTACTCGGCGTAGCGCGGGGCCGTTGTCGTGCCCTTCGTCAGTCGAACAACGCGCTGACGAAGGGGAGGGAATCGACCAGGGAGGCGTTCACGGTGCCGTCGTGGTCGGTGGGGTAGGTGCGGAAGGTGACGGGCTGGCCGTTGGCCTGGAGGACCGCGGCGTAGCGGAGAGTTTCAGGGGTGACCACGTCGGTGTCCCGCAGGCCCTGGCCCAGGAAGAGTGGGCGGTCGAAGCCGGATTCGGGCAGGCCCATGTAGCGCGCGAGCAGGCCGTGGACGTCGGGGATCGACGACAGCGGGCGGGCGAACATGCTGCCGACCGAGGGCTTCGCGGCGGCCAGCTCGTCGCCCAGTGGGCCGATGCAGCCGGTTTGGGCGCGGGCGAGCCAGGTCCGTCCGGTGTCGGTGAGTAGGCCGTCGATATCCAGGTCGGGGTAGGTGGTGCGCAGACCGCTGAGGATGTAGAGGACGTACGCGGTGAGATGCGAGCTCAGGGCGATCGGGGGCACGCCGGGGCCGATGAGCCCGATGACGTCCTCGATATAGGCGGGCACGCCGGTGCCGACCGCGCCGCGGTAGTCCAGGCCGGTGCCGCCGAATTCGGTGGCGTAGCGAGCGGTGAACACCGCGGCGCCGGCGCCCTGGGACTGGCCGACCACCGCCCACTTGTTCGACAGGGACGCGTACTGCTCGGTCGCGGCCTTGACCCCGTCGACCACGTTGTGCGCTTCGGCGATGCCGTTCAGATAGGGATGTTCGCCGGGTCCGCCCAGGCCCGCGTAGTCGGCGGCCACGATCGCGTAGCCCTGCTTCAACCAGGTGCCGAGGTAGGCCCGGTCCCGCTCGACCGCGGCGGGCCCGGCCACGCTGTAGGCGCAGTCGTCGCCGAGTCCCACGGTGCCGTGTGCCCACGCGATCACCGGCCAGCCGCCCTGCGGGGCTTCGCCCGCGGGGAAGTACACGGCCGCGCTGGTGGTGGTCGGCTGGTCGCCCGCGGTGGTCGAGCGGTAGAGCAGGCGCTCGGCGCGGGCCGATCCGGGCAGGGTGGCCGCGGGGGACAGTGACTCGACGCCGACGACGGTGCCTGCCGCCTCGGCCGGTTGCGCGCTCGCCACCGGCGCCAGGCTCAGCGCCGCCGCCAACACGGTCAGCGTTGCCGCCGCGATCCTCGGAATCCTCATGGGCCCACTCTTTCGCCTCGGCGGATGAGTGTCCACTTCCGGGGGCGATGGGATCGATACCCGCGTCGTGACCGAATCGAGTGACGACACGCACATCATTCGTGTCCGGCGTGGTGTGTGAAACGACTCACAGACTGCCAGGCTCGGGAGTGTCGGCGCGTGCCCACCTGATGATCGCTAACAGTACGAGCGTTATGCTAAAACTCCAGGTCAGCGCTACTCACTGGTAGGCGGAGTCCTTGCAATCAGCCCGCTAATTTCGCAAAGTTAGCAAACACGTCGGCAAAACTAGCTGAGATTCACACAACCAACAGGTAGACGGCTATTTCTGGGTGTGCCATTGTTTGGAAGTACACCCCTTGGGCCCTAGTAAGTCCTAGCAAGCCTGCAAATTGCTCCAGCAGTACGAGATGTGCAACCGAAAGCGTTCAGCCACCGGTTGATTCGCACGCCGACTGCGTGGAGCACCGACCACACGAGGAAGTGGAGTCAAGAGATGTCTCTCCCCGGCACCCCGAAGACCGCAGCGGAAATCCAGCAGGATTGGGACACCAACCCGCGTTGGAAGGGCCTGACCCGCACCTACTCCGCCGAGCAGGTTTCCAAGCTGCAGGGCAACGTCGTCGAGGAGCACACCCTCGCCCGTCGCGGTTCGGAGATCCTGTGGGACCTCGTGAACAACGAGGACTACATCAACTCGCTGGGCGCCCTCACCGGCAACCAGGCCGTGCAGCAGGTTCGCGCCGGCCTGAAGGCCATCTACCTGTCCGGTTGGCAGGTCGCCGGTGACGCCAACCTGTCCGGCCACACCTACCCGGACCAGTCGCTGTACCCGGCGAACTCGGTTCCCGCGGTTGTGCGTCGCATCAACAACGCCCTGTCGCGCGCCGACGAGATCTCCAAGGTCGAGGGCGACGAGTCGGTCAAGAACTGGCTGGCCCCGATCGTGGCCGACGCCGAGGCCGGCTTCGGTGGCGCCCTGAACGCCTACGAGCTGCAGAAGGCCATGATCGTGGCCGGTGCCGCCGGTGTCCACTGGGAAGACCAGCTGGCTTCGGAGAAGAAGTGCGGCCACCTCGGTGGCAAGGTGCTGATCCCCACCCAGCAGCACATCCGCACCCTGACCTCCGCGCGTCTGGCCGCCGACGTCGCCGACGTGCCGTCGGTGATCATCGCCCGCACCGACGCCGAGGCCGCCACCCTCATCACCTCCGATGTGGACGAGCGCGACCGTGAGTTCCTGGACGGCACCCGTACCGCCGAGGGCTTCTTCGGTGTGAAGAACGGCATCGAGCCCTGCATCGCGCGTGCCAAGGCCTACGCCCCCTACGCCGACCTCATCTGGATGGAGACCGGTATCCCGGATCTCGAGGTCGCGCGCAAGTTCGCCGAGTCGGTTCGCAGCGAGTTCCCGGACCAGCTGCTGGCCTACAACTGCTCGCCTTCGTTCAACTGGAAGCAGCACCTGGACGACGCGACCATCGCGAAGTTCCAGCGTGAGCTCGGCGCGATGGGCTTCAAGTTCCAGTTCATCACCCTGGCCGGCTTCCACTCGCTCAACTACGGCATGTTCGACCTGGCGCACGGCTACGCCCGCGAGGGCATGACCGCGTTCGTCGACCTGCAGGAGCGCGAGTTCAAGGCTGCTGCCGAGCGTGGCTTCACCGCCATCAAGCACCAGCGTGAGGTCGGTGCCGGCTACTTCGACACCATCGCCACCACCGTCGACCCCAACACGTCGACCGCCGCCCTGAAGGGCTCCACCGAAGAGGGTCAGTTCCACTGATCCCCCTCGGAGTTGCTTTGACCGGCAACGCCTTTCCTCTACTCCGGTAGGGGTGTACGCCCTCCCTCGCCGATCAGCCCTCGGTGAGGGAGGGCATCCCTATACTTTGGTCGCTATGACCTCCCCAGCCACCCCACAGCCAGACACACAGCAGGAGCGGGACGTGAGCAGCAGCGAGAAGATTCAGCGCGTTGGCATCATCGGCGCCGGACAGATGGGCGCGGGCATCGCGGAGGTGTGCGCACGCGCGCACGTCGACGTCCTCGTCTACGAGACCACGCGTGAACTCGCCGCTGCGGGCCGCGCACGGATCCTGCGTTCGCTGGACCGTGGCGTGAGCAGCGGCAAGATCACCGAGCGCGAGCGGGAGCAGGCCGCCTGGCGGCTGCGCTTCACCTCCGATCTCAGCGACTTCGCCGACCGTCAGCTGGTGGTCGAGGCCGTTGTCGAGAACGAAGAGGTCAAGACGGCCATCTTCAGCGAGCTGGACAAGGTCGTCACCGACCCCGACGCGGTGCTCGCCTCCAACACCTCCTCGATCCCGATCATGAAGATCGCCGTCGCCACCGCCAACCCCGAGCGCGTGGTCGGTCTGCACTTCTTCAACCCGGTGCCGGTGCTGCCGCTGGTCGAGCTGGTCACCACGCTCAAGACCAGCGAGCCGGTCGCCAAGCGCGCCGAGCAGTTCGCCGCCGAGATCCTGGGCAAGCAGATCGTGCGCTCGGCGGACCGCTCCGGTTTCGTCGTCAACGCGCTGCTGGTGCCGTACCTGCTCTCGGCCATCCGGATGGTCGAGTCGGGCTTCGCTACCAAGGACGACGTCGACAAGGCGATGGTGCTCGGTTGTGCCCACCCGATGGGCCCGCTGGCGCTGACCGACCTCGTCGGCCTCGACACCGTGAAGTCCATCGCGGACTCGATGTACTCGGAGTTCAAGGAGCCGCTCTACTCGGCTCCGCCGCTGCTGATGCGCATGGTCGAAGCCGGGCTGCTCGGTAAGAAGACCGGAGCCGGGTTCTACCAGTACGGCAAATAGGGGACTCGTCCGAACAGCCCGGATTCGGGCTGTTCGGTAGGGACGCATCAGGTTTACCCGCTCGGGGTCGTTTGGTGGCTGTGTTCATTGGAGCGCTGGCGCGCTCGAGCGGGGCCCTTCGGGCCCCTGATCTTCCCTCCCTACGGGTACTCCTTCGTCGCACCCTTCGGTCAGTCCAGATCAGGGCGGGCCCCTAGAGAGACTTACAAAAGGCGCTCAGGTGCTCGGGGTTTGCGGGGGGCGCGGCGCGGGGGCGTTCTTGCGGCTTAAGCTGCTGTTGCCGGACGTGCTTGCTTGCCCGGTGCTATGTCTCGAGCGCAGCGTGTGATCGAAAGGGAGTATCGGCGGTCATGGTCAACGTCACCGATGGATTCGGGTCGAGCGTTCTCGGATACCCGAGGATCGGTCCGCACCGAGAGCTCAAGCGTGCGCTCGAGTCGTATTGGCGCGGATCGCTCGAACGCGAGGAACTGCTCACGGTAGGACGCGATATCCAGGAGCGTCAGTTCAACGAACTGGCCGCGACCGGACTCACGCAGGTGCCGGGCAACACCTTCTCCTTCTACGATCACATCCTCGACAACGCGCTGCTGTTCGGCGCTGTGCCCTCGCGTTTCAAGGAGTTCGAGGCCGGGCTCGACCCGCTCGACTTCTACTTCCTGATGGCGCGCGGCAACCCGGACACCCCGCCGCTCGAGCTGGTGCGTTTCTTCGGCACCAACTACCACTACCGCCAGCCCGAACTCGACGCCGACACCACGTTCTCGCTGCATCCGCAGGCCCTGCTCGACGAGTGGGACCGGGCTGCCGCCCGCGGGATCGAGCTGCGTCCGGTGGTCCTCGGCCCGGTGTCGTTGCTGCTGCTGTCGAAGGCCGGGCATGTGCCGGGCGAGGCCGAGTTCGACACGTTGAGCCTGCTCGATCAGCTGCTGCCGTTCTACGAAGAGCTGTTCGAGATCCTCGCCAAGCGCGGGTCGACCTGCGTGCAGCTCGACGAGCCCTGCTTCACCGGCGAGCGCACTCCCGCCGAGCTCGCCGCGTTCGAAAAGGCCTACAACCAGCTGGCGAAGGCGCCGCTGCGTCCGCGCATCCTGGTCACCGGGCAGTACGGCGACTTCGGCGAGGCGCTGCGGATTCTGGCCGCGAGCAATGTCGAGGCCATCGGACTCGATCTGGCCTCCTACCGGATGCAGCCGGAGGAACTGGCGGCGATCCCGGGGATCCGGCGCAAGCGGATCTACGCGGGTGTCATCAGTGGTCAGAACGTGTGGCGGGCCGACCGTTTCGTCACGCTGAGCTACCTCAACGCGATCGCCGAGGTGTGCCCGGATCTGGTGGTGTCGACCGGCACCACGCTGCTGCACGTGCCCTACGACGTGCTCGCCGAGTACGACATCGAGGGCAACGTCGCCGACCGGCTCGCCTTCGCGAAACAGAAGGTGGGCGAGGTCGTCTCACTCGCCAAGGCACTCACCGAGGGCCCGTCGGAGAACTGGCGCAAGCGGCCGACCGAGGTGCACTTCAAGCAGAAGCACGCGGTGCGCCAGCGGGTGTACGCCGTGACGCCCGAGATGCGCGAACGCGCGCCCTATGACGAGCGCGCGGCCGCGCAGCAGGAGCGGTTGAACCTGCCGTTGGTGCCCGCCACCACGCTCGGTTCGTTCCCGCAGAGCGGCAAGCTGCGCCAGGCCCGCCACGAGGTGGCCTCGGGTCGGCTGTCCGACGACGACTACCGCAAGCAGGTCGAGGCCGAGATCGAGGCCACGATCCGGCTCCAGGAAGACATCGGCCTCGACGTGTTCGTGCACGGTGAGCACGAACGCAACGACATGATCCAGTTCTTCGCCGAGCAGCTCGACGGTTTCGCCACCACCCGCTTCGGCTGGGTGCAGGTGTACGGCTCGCGCTGTGTGCGACCGCCGATCGTCTACGGCGATGTGGCACGGCCCGCACCGATGTCGGTGGAGTGGACCACCTACGCGCAGTCGCTGACCGACAAGCCGGTGAAGGGCATGGTCACCGGGCCGGTCACGATGCTGGCGCGTTCGTTCGTCCGCCAGGATCAGCCGCTCTACGAGACGGCCGACCAGGTGGCGCTCGCCATCCGCGACGAAGTGGTCGACCTGGAGAAGGCCGGGATCGCGATCATCCAGGTCGACGAACCCGCCATCCGTGAGCTGCTCCCCGCGCGCCCGCACGGCCGTGAGGAGTACCTGCGCTGGGCGGTCGGCGCGTTCAAGCTGGCCACCTCCGGCGTGCGTTCCGACACCCAGATCCACACCCACATCGGCTATTCCGGCCGCACCGAGGTGGTCGACGCGATCGATCAGCTCGACGCCGACGTCACCGCCATCGTGGCGACCCGCTCGATCGAATGGGTCATCGAGGCGCTCACCGAGGACCTGTCCTCGGGCCACGGCCTCACCCACGGCGTCGGCCCCGGCGTGTACGAGAGCCGCTCGGCCCGAATCCCCGATATCGACGAGTTCGACGAGCTGCTCACCCAGGCCGCGAATGCCGTGACCCCGCAACGGTTGTGGGCCAACCCCGACGGCGGCCTCAAGACCCGCCATTACTGGCAGTTGGAGCCGTCGTTGCGCAACATGGTGGCCGCGGCTCGCCGGGTCCGCCGCCGCGCGTTGGCCGCGCAGGAGGCTGCCGCGACCGAGGAGTAAGCGAACAAAGCAAAAAGGGCGCACCGGGTTTCGGTGCGCCCTTTTTGTTGCCGGATGGCCCCTACTCCCGGCACCGGGTTTTATTACGGTACGTACTGTACCGTTGTGGTATGACAGTGATGACCTGGCCGGATTCCTTACGTGTAGCGCAGGTTCGGATCGCGCGCCCGACGGATCGGCTCGACGAGGTGGTGCGCTTCTATGTCGACGGGCTCGGGCTGCGCGAGCTGTACCGGTTCGAGAACCATGCCGGATACGACGGGGTAATGGTCGGTTTGCCCGGCGCCGATTACCACCTCGAGTTCACCAGCCATGTCGACGGCAGCCCGGGTGCGGCGCCCAGCGCGGAGAACCTGCTGGTGCTCTATTTCGACGGTGCGGCGCCGATGTTCGACGTGGTGGAGCGGCTCGGTGAGTTCGGGGTCGAGCCGGTGCCCGCGGAGAATCCGTACTGGGCGGCCAACGGCGGTATGGCATTTCCCGATCCGGATGGGTGGATCGTCATGCTCGTGCCACGACCGGTCTTCTGATGTCCGGACGCGCGCGCGAGGACCGGATCGATGTCGCGGTGCTGGCCGCCACCCGGCAGCTGCTCGACGACAACGGCTACGCCGAACTGTCGATCGGTGCGGTGGCGACCAGGTCGGGCATCCATCGCCCGGCGATCTACCGGCGCTGGCCGTCCAAGCGGCATCTGGTCGTCGCGGTGGTCGCCGATCTGCTCGGTGTCCGGCCGACGGACGACACCGGCGATCTGCGCGCAGATCTCACCGCGGCCCTGCGCGGCCTCGTCGCCGCGCTGCGCGACACCCCGCTCGATCGGGTGCTGCCCGCGCTGGTGGCAGACCTGACGAACGACCCTGAACTGCGCGCGCACTTCCTGTCCACGGTCTTCGAGCCACGCAGGGAAACCACCGCGAACGCCCTGCGCTCGGCGATGAAGCGCGGCGAGGTCGATCCGGACATAGATCTCGACTTCGTCCTCGACACGGTCGCGGCGACGATCTACTTCCGCGCACTCTTCGGTCATCTGCCGTTGGACGACGCACTCGTCGATGCCTCGGTGAACGCCGTCCTGCGCCTGGTGCGCCCGCTCGATGGCTGAGGGCGCTAGGTCGAGGGCGCGCTGATACAGCGGTCGGCCACGGTCAGCAGCGCCGGATCATGGCGCTGATCGGGCGGTTTTCGAATTATTCGAAAACATGCCATAATTGTGGCGGTCCCTAGGAGGCGCGATGACCGCAACGTTGAATGAACGCACGCTTTTGCCGGAACATCTGGATCAGCTTGTCGAGGTCCGGAGGTTCTTGGACGCGACAGTCGGCGTTGATGAAGCGACGATCCTGCGTTCCGCGGCGGGGGAGGTGGTGGCACTGCCTGCTGAGGTTTTCGAGGGGCTTCGTCTGGTCGCGCTCGCCTTGTCCGAAGGGAAGGCGGTAACAGTTGCACCGCTGCACACCACGCTGACAACGCAAGAAGCCGCAGAGTTGCTGGGTATGAGCAGACCCACCTTCGTCAAGTTGCTGGATGCCGGCAGCATTCCGTTCACCCGACCAGGCCGACATCGTCGTGTCCGCCTTGCGGATGTACTGAATTTTCGCGAGCTGCGACGAGCTGAGCGTGCCGTAGGCCTGTCGGAACTGACCCGAATCTCGGAAGATCTAGATCTCTATGACGACGCCCCCGTGGAGCCGTTGAAGCGACACGACTGATGCAGCGGGTCTTCCTTTCCCGACTCGATGGTCGATGGGTATCAGCCGCTGGTCGACCGCATGGAGAATCATCCCAAAGATCGGCATGTGCTCGCGGCGGCGCTGCAAGGCAACGCGGACGTGCTGTTGACGTTCAATCTCAAGGATTTCGAAGTCAGACCCATCGGCGAGGGTTTCCCGGAACTGCTACATCCGGACGCGTTTCTGCTCGATGTTCTGGATCTGGCACCCGGCGTCGTAATCCGGCTGCTCGACAGGCAGGTTGCTGAGCACAAACGCCCACCGAAACACCTTCAGGGCTTGCTCGATGTGCTCGATCGTTCCGGCTTGCCGGGCTTCGCTGCTGAGGTTCGTCGCCACCTTGACTGATACTCGAACCCTTCGATGAGGTCGGGCTGTGCCTGGGGTCAGGTTCTGGTGATCGGGGGGAGGACGTAGGTCTGGTCGAGGACCGGTGGCTGGGGCTCGTACATGCGCAGGCAGGGGCGGAAGTCGCCTTCCGGGGCGGGGAGCCAGTTGGCGCGGGCCTTGGGGTCGGTGGGCTCGGCGTGGCTGATGGTGATCGTGAGGGCGCCGTTGTCGTCGTAGACGAGGCCGGGGGTGCGGTCGCCGATCGAGTAGCGGTCGATCGGGTTGGCGCAGAGGTAGAAGTCCGGGGTCGAGTACATGGTGACCGACCAGAAGGCGCTCACCGGCGGGGTGGGGTCCAGGCGCAGGGTGTAGGTGTTCGCGCCGGTCAACTGCCCGCCGGTGCTGTCGGTGTAGATCATCGCGTAGGCGGCCTCGTAGGCGTGGTTGCCCCAGAGTCCGGCCTTGGCGGCTACGGCGCGCGCGATGATGCGCTGTTCGGGGTCGGTGATCTTGAAGTTCTCGTCGTCGAGCGTGCCGACCTCGAAGAAGTCGATGTTGTAGTCGAAGAGGTGCAGTGTCGACTGCCAGCCGTTCTCCCCGGCGCCTGCCCCGCCCTTCGTCGCGTTGCTCAGTTCTTCCTGGCCCTCACCCAATCCGGCGCGCAGCGCGGATGCTCGATCAGGGTCGAGGGACGGGTAGGGCGAGGCGCCCGCTGTCGTCAGGCCGATCGGCGCGAACGATTCCTGGAGCGCGAGATCGCGCTTCGCGGGAGGAAAGGCCTGCGACCAGACACGGACCTTCTCGAGGAACATCAGGTCCGGGGCGACCGTCGGATCCGGTGACGGAAGTCCCGTCGGCTGTGCGCCGTGGTCGGCGGGTGTCAAGGTCAGCGCGTCCTGCAGGGCGTGCACGGCGGGGAGGTCGTCCGCGCCGGCGCAGGCCCATCGACCGGCGATCACGCCGACAACGGTGGGGAAATGGATGACCGTCGTGTCGTCAGGGGCGGTACCGGTCCATCCCGGTGGTACGAGGAGGTAGTCACCCGCGCGGTTTCCGGTGGCCCGGGTGCCGACGTAGGCGAAGTTGTCGGTCCAGGCGTCGATGAACTGCATGACGTAGTACCGATCGCCCGCATCGGGCACGTGGAAGGTTATCGGACCGACTGAAAGGTCGATCAGGGCGATCGAATACACGGTGTCGTTGTTGACCGAGACGAAGGTCGCCGAGGCGCCGGCGAGGGTGCGGGCATGGGAGAAGTCGTTGAACGGCGTCGCGGGGATGTCGCCGATGCCCTCGCGGAGCAATCGCTCGATCGAATCGAGGTTGAAGACCAGGGGGAATCCGTACAGATAGGCCTGTGCGGTCAATGCGGGGACGTTCTGATCCGGCATGTGCGCTCCTCGTCCTGGCGTCCACGTCGCGCGACCGTCGTCGGACCGCGCGACACCAGCATCCGCTGATGCGCGACCGGCGCACATCGCCCGGACCGGGTGAGATCGTCGCGTGCCGGTTCGGTGGTGGAGGGCGTCAGGCGCGGATCATGGCGCGGGCACCCGCCGTGAGCTCGGCCGCGGAGGGGGCGTTGTCCGGGTCGATCAGCCATTGCAGGAGCAGGCCGCCGATCATCGTCTGCAGGATCGCGCCGACATTGCTGTCGCCGTCGCCGAAGGCATCGGTCAGGCCGCGGCGGGCTCGTCCCTGCGCGTCGGCGAGTTCGGCGCGCAGTTCGGGGGAGTGCAGTGCCTGGTTCAGGCTTTCGGCGTTGGCGTGCCACAGTGGCGCGTTCTCGACGAACGAGGTGATCAGGCTGTGCCAGAACGCTTCGAGGCGGGCGGTGGGATCGGTCGGGTCGTCGGCGGGTAGCGCGTCGAGGATCTGCGTCACCGCGGTCGCGCTGGATTCCAGCATCGCCTGTTGGAGCAGCTTGTCGCGGGTGCCGAAGTGGTAGTTGATGGCCGCGAGGTTGGTGCCGGAGGCGGCGACGATGTCGCGCACGGTGGTGCGGGCATAGCCGCGTTCGGCCAGGCATTGCTTGGCGGCTTCCAGGAGATCTTCGCGCGTTCCCACTCGCGCACGATAGCAAGTCGCGCATACATCTGTTTGTGACATCAGTTTCAAACAAACGTCAGTGACAAGTGTATGAAACAGATGTATGTTCTCGACCATGACCTCTCGGCGACGTATCTCCCCGTTCGAATCCAGCTACTTCGGCACCGGCACGACCATCGGCAGCGTCCCGACCGGCGGGATGCCGCTGTTCCTCGGCACCACCGTGCACGGCGAGCTGGACCCCGCGATCCTGCGCACGGTGCTCGACGAGCTCGCCGCGGCGCATCCGCTGCTGCGCAGCCGGGTGGTGACCGAGGACGGTGTGGGCTATTTCGTCCGCGACGACGCGTTCCGGCCTCGGCTGGACCTTGTCGAAGGTGGGGAGGCCGAATATCTGGCGCTGGTCAACGGCCCGCGGGACTGGAGCGACGGGCTGTTCCGTGCATACCTGCTGCGTGCGGGCCTGCGTCAACAGATCGTGTTGGTCGTCCATCACGGAATCTCCGATGGCAGATCAGGATTCGCGCTGCTCGGACAGCTGTGGCGGCACTACACGGCGCACGTGACGGATAAGGCTGTGCCGGAAGTGGATTCGGATCAGTCGATGCCCGAGGCCATGGATACCCGCTTGGCCGACGTGGTTTCGGTCGCGGCGGCTGAAGCGTGGTTGGCCGAGGTCAGGGCGGGCGCGGCGACGATGAACCCCGAGGACGCGCCTCGAACACTGCCCCGCGACGGCACCGACACCGACCGGCTCGGCCGATTCGCGATGCAGCGCATCGAACTGACCGCCGAGGAGACCGCCGAACTGGTGGCAGCGGCGCGCTCCCACGGTCTTTCGGTGAACAGCGTGCTCACCGGTGCGGTGCTGGCGGCCGTCAGAACCCGGTTGCCCGAATCGGGTAGCGTGCCGCTGTTCTGTGGCTACGCGGCCGACGTCCGCGCGGAATTCGACCCGCCGGTGCCCGTCGACACGATCGTCAACTACGCCTCGGGCGGCGGCACGCTGGTCTTGGCGACCGGCGAGACCACTCAGCTCGAACTCGCTCGTTCGGTCGACACCGGGCTGCGCGCCGGCCTGGACCGTCGCGAACCCGCGCTCTTCCCGCTCGCCACCCAGCTCGTGAACGACGACGTCACCGCCGCCCTCCTCACCGCGCCGCCGACCTTCGCGCTCTCCAACATCGGCCGCGTCCGACCCCATACGATCCCCGGCCACATCGCGTTCGTCCGCGACGACATCTACGCCATGGGTCCCGCCATGCCCCCGAAACTCACCGCCTTCACCATCGGGGGCCGCCTCACCCTCCAACTCGAATACGACACCACCCTCTACAGCCGCCCCCAGATGGAAAAGCTCCGCCTCACCCTCATCGAACTGCTGCACACGCTCGAGTGACGTCGTTCTCAGCGGCCACGGGTCAGTTGGGTGTTCCGTAGGCCAGGACTACGTCGACGATTCGGGTGGTGCCGTGGGGGGAGGTCACCTCGAGCCGGATGGAGTCAGCGGGCTTGCGGGTGTTGATGGCCGCGCTCAGTGCCTTGGCGGTGGTGATCGAGGTGCCGTCGACCGCGGTGATCACGTCGCCGATGTTGATCCCGGCTTCGCGAGCGGGTTGGCCGTAGAAGGCCCAGCTCACCTGGGCACCTGCCGGTCTGGCATCGATCACCTGCACGCCGAGGGTGGCGGTCGGGCCGATGTGGACGGTGTCGGTGGGCGTGCCCGAACGGATCTGCGCCACGATCCGCAGGGCGGTGTCGATGGGGACCGCGTAGCCGTTGGCGGGTTTGCCCTTGGCTCGGGAATCCTCGCCCGACGCCGCCGTGATCACCCCGACCACCGCACCGGACGCGTCGGCCAGCGCCCCGCCGGACTGCCCGCCCATCACCGGTGCGGCGACCTCCACCATCCCGTTCAATGCCTTGCGAGTGAGGTCGGCGGAGTTCATGGCGACGATTGTGGCGTCCAGATCGGTGATCGGACCGGCGACCGCCGTCGGCTCGCCGCCGTCGCCACCCGCATCACCGATCGCCAGCACGTCCTGGCTGATCCGCAGATCAGCCGAGGTGCCGAGGCGCGCGGTCGGCAGGTCCGTGGCCCCGCCCAGCGACAGCAGCGCGATATCGGCGCCGGAGTCGTAGCCCAGGACGGTGGCCTCGTAGACGAGACCGTTGGCGATATCGGTGACGGTCAGCGCCTCGGCGCCTTTGATCACGTGATGGCTGGTGAGGATCTGCCCGTCGGGGGTGAGCACGATCCCCGACCCGGCCGCTCCGATCCCCAAACCGGCCGCGTCGACATCGATATTGACCAACGCCGATCCCACCTGCCCGGCGACCAGCGCGGGGTCCAGCGGCACCAGCACGGGCGCCTGTGCCTGCGCCACGAACTCCGGCTCGACCACGGCGATCTCCCCGCGATACCCGAGGAACGCGCACACCCCGAGCAGCGCCGCCATCATCGTCACCAGCACTCGTCCGACACGCTTCACAGCACATGTCCTCTCTCGCGAGCCGACCAGTCCATTGTGACCCGTTTTCGGCGTCCGCTGGTCTCGATACGGACGCGGTGGGTTGGCAAAGACACGCATGCGGCTGTAGGCATGTAGCCATGAGCACCGCTGCCGCCTACGCCAAGCCCTCTCCCGACGGGGCCTTCGAGAAGGTCACGATCGAACGCCGCGAAGTCGGTCCCGACGATGTGCTGATCGATATCAAATACGCCGGTATCTGCCATTCCGATATCCACACCGCGCGTGACGAGTGGGGTGGCGCGCAGTATCCGTGCGTGCCCGGTCACGAGATCGCGGGCATCGTCGCCGCCGTCGGCTCGTCGGTGCACAAGTACCAGGTGGGCGATCGGGTCGGCGTCGGCTGCCTGGTGAACTCGTGCGGCAAGTGCGTGCCGTGCCTGGCGGGTGAGGAGCAGTACTGCACCAACGGCCCCACCTGGACCTACAACTCGAGGGTGCCCGAGTCCGCGCAGCCCGGCGGCTACACGATGGGCGGCTACTCCACTCAGATCGTGGTCGACGAGAGCTTCGTCGTCTCGATTCCCGAGGGCATCGGCCTCGATGTCGCCGCGCCGCTGCTGTGCGCGGGCATCACGCTGTTCTCACCGCTGAAGCACTGGAACGCGGGACCGGGTAAGAAGGTCGCGATCATCGGGATGGGCGGGCTCGGGCACGTCGGCGTGAAGATCGCCGCGGCGCTGGGCGCGGAGGTGACGGTGCTCAGCCAGTCGCTGCGCAAGCGTGACGACGGCCTGCGTATGGGCGCTCACCACTACTACGCCACCAGCGACAAGGAAACCTTCCGTCAGCTGCGCGGCCAGTTCGACCTGATCATCAACACGGTGTCGGCCGACCTGCCCATCGACAGCTACCTGCGCCTGCTCGCCCTCGACGGCACGCTCGTCATCCTCGGCCTGCCGGAGCACCCGATGAGTGTCACCGGACGCAACCTCGCCGGTTTCCGCCGTTCGCTGGCCGGTTCGATGATCGGTGGCGTCGCGCAGACCCAGGAGATGCTGAATTTCTGTGCCTCGCACGGCATCGGCGCGGAGATCGAACTGATCTCCGCCGACGAGATCGACTCCGCGTACGACCGCGTGGTCGCCAGCGATGTGCAGTACCGGTTCGTGATCGACACAGCCACCGTGTGAGGCGAGCGCGCCGACAGGCTGTCGGCGCACGTCCTGGGTACCGTGACATTCGTGGTTGCCCAGGACGAATCCGCTGAACCCGCCGCGCAGTCCGTCGACGTGAGCGCCCTGCCCGCCTTCTGGTCGGTGCGTACGCCGCCGCGCTGGCTGCCGCGGGCACTGCTGTACGCCGTGCTCGCGGTCGCCGGGTTGATCGCGGCGTTCTGGGTGCTAGGCAAGATGCAGGGCCTGCTCACGGTGCTGCTGGTGTCGATCTTTTTGGCGTTCGCGATCGAACCCGCGGTGAATTGGCTTGCCGCGCGCGGTGTTCGGCGCGGGGCGGGCACCGGCGCGGTGTTCCTGGTGGTGCTGGTGGTGATCGTCGCGTTTGTGTGGACGCTGGGCGCGCTGCTGGTCAACCAGGTGACCATGCTGGTGATCAACGCCCCGGACTACGTCCAGGATCTGGTCGACTGGGTCAATTCGACCTTCCATCAAGATATTTCGGGCGACGATCTGACCAAGTACGCCTCGGAGTGGAGTTCCACGATCGAGAAGTACCTGGTCGGTCTGGCCGGAAATGTCTGGGGCATCGGCACTGTCGCGATCGGCGCGCTGTTCCAGCTGCTCGGCGTGCTGCTGTTCACGTTCTACTTCGCCGCCGACGGACCGCGTTTCCGCACCTGGGTGTGTTCGCTGCTGCCGCCGAAACAGCAGAAGCATGTGCTGCGGGCCTGGGACATCGCGGTCGAGAAGACCGGGGGCTACATCTATTCGCGCGCACTGCTTGCCCTGTGCTCGGCGATCGCGCACTACGTCGCGTTGCGGGTGCTCGATGTGCCGTCGGCGTTCGCCCTGGCATTGTGGGTCGGCGTTGTCTCCCAGTTCATTCCGACCGTCGGCACCTATATGGCCGGCGCGCTACCGGTACTGGTGGCGTTGGTGCACGACCCGATCACGGCGCTGTGGATTCTGCTGTTCATCATCGCCTATCAGCAGTTCGAGAACTATGTTCTGCAGCCGCGCATCACCGCGACCACCCTGGACATGCATCCGGCGGTGGCCTTCGGGGCGGTGATCGCGGGCGCCGCGTTACTCGGTCCGACCGGCGCCCTGCTCGCCATCCCCGTCACCGCCACGCTGCAAGGTTTCGCGGGTGCCTACGTGCGGCGCTACGAAGTCACCGAAGAGGCCGACGCGCCACCGGCCAAGAAGAAGAAGCGCAAGAAAGCCGAGACCGAAGCCGCATCCACCGACGAATAGGCAGCTCATGGCGATCCTGTTGTCCCTGGTGTCGATGTTGTCGACGCTGCTCGGCGGCTTCGTCGCCATGCGGATCGGCGACCGCAAGCACCTGGTCCTCGGGCTGGCCGCCGGGGTGATGTTCGGTGTGGTCGCGTTCGACCTGATCCCCGAGGCGCTCGAACAGTCCGACGGCATGTTCCGGGGCATTCCGTATGTGTTGATCGCCGCGGTCCTCGGCTTCCTCAGCCTGCACGTGATCGAGCGCGCGGTCGCCGTCCACCGTGGCCACGAGCAGGAATTCGGTACGCACAAGCACGGTTTCGAGTCGGTCGGCCTGCTCGCGGCGGGCGGCTTGATCTTCCACAGCACCCTGGACGGTTTCGGTATCGGCCTCGGCTACCAGGCAGGCGCGGCGGTCGGTATGTCCGTGGCGATCGCCGTCATCTGCCACGACTTCGCCGACGGTTTCAACACTTTCACCATCCCCACCGTCTACGGCAACGCCCGCAAACGCGCCCTCACCCTACTGGCCCTCGACGCCATCGCGCCCGTCGTGGGCGCCGTCCTGGGCACCCTGATCCACGTCCCCGAGAACTGGATCGGCCTCTACATGGGCTACTTCGCCGGTTTCCTCCTCTACCTCGCCACCGCCGACATCCTTCCCGAGGCCCACGCGGGCCACCCCTCCCGGCTGACCCTGCTGTGCACCCTGTTCGGCGTAGGCGCCATGTTCGCCGTCGCCGCCTTCAGCCACTGAGCAACATGAGCGCGGCCTGATCGGTCGTGGGGTGTGGCGGCGGTAGCGTTCGGCGGATGGACACGCTGAACTCGGTGATCGTCGACGTCAATGATGTGTTCTGGAACTGGCTGCTGATTCCGCTGGTCGTGGCGGCGGGGGTGTACTTCACCGTGCGCAGTGGGGTGGTACAGCTGCGGATGCTGCCGGAGATGTTCCGGGTGGTGGCCGAGAAGGGGCCGACGGCGGCGGATGGGAAGAAGGCGGTGTCGGCCTTCGGGGCGTTCAGTATTTCGGCGGCGGCTCGGGTGGGCACGGGCAACATCGCAGGGGTCGCGACCGCGATCAGTGTCGGTGGGCCGGGGGCGGTGTTCTGGATGTGGGCGATGGCTACAGTCGGGGCCGCGTCGGCGTTCGTGGAATCGACGCTCGCCCAGCTCTACAAGCGGCGGGAGAGCGAGCCGGGCACCTTCCGCGGCGGTCCGGCGTACTACATGGAGTACGGGCTGCGCCGTCGGTGGCAGGGGCTGACCTTCGCGGTGATCATCACCGTGACCTTCGGGTTCGTGTTCAACGCGGTGCAGTCCAACACCATCGTGGCCACCGGGCGGGCGTCGCTGTCGGCGCTGGACGGTGACTGGTTCGCGCCGCTGGTCGGGCTCTGCCTGATCACGTTGCTCGGGGTGGTGATCTTCGGCGGGGTGCGCCGGATCAGCCACATCACCGAGGTGCTGGTTCCGGTGATGGCGGTGGTGTATCTGCTGCTCGGCATCGCGGTGGTGGCGCTGAACATCACCGACCTGCCGCGGGTGCTCGCCGATATCGTCGGCGGGGCGTTCGGGCTGCGTGAGGTGGTCGGCGGCGGAATCGGGACCGCGCTCGCGCAGGGCATCCGGCGCGGCATGTTCTCCAACGAGGCCGGACTCGGGTCCTCGCCCAATGCCGCTGCGGCGGCCGATGTCTCGCATCCGGTGAAGCAGGGATTGGTCCAGTCGCTCGGCGTCTACTTCGACACCCTGCTGATCTGCTCGATCACCGCGTTCATCATCCTGACCAGCGACCCTGATCTGTCCGAGCGGCGCAGCGCCGACCTGACCCAGAGCGCGCTGCAGGCGTCGCTGGGCACCTGGGCCGGGCACGTGCTCACCGCGGTGGTGTTCCTGCTCGCGTTCAGCTCGATGATCGGCAACTTCTACTACGGTCGCGCCAATATCGAATTCATCACCACCCGTCCCCAGGTGCTCACCGCGTTCCGAATCCTGGTGCTGGTGGCGGTTTTCGGCGGCGCGCTCGGCTCGGTGAGCCTGATCTGGAACCTGGCCGATGTGTTCATGGGCGTGATGGCGCTGGTCAACCTGGCCGCGATCATCCCGCTCGGCGTCGTCGCGTTCCGTCTGCTCGCCGACTATCGCGCTCAGCGCGGTGCGGGTGCGGACCCCGTGTATGTGCACCGTGCCGACATCGCCGACCCGGCGGGCGTGCAGTGCTGGCAGGCAACGATTGCGTCGAGCTTGCCCGGCAAACCCGCCCATTAGTGGTAGGCATGGGAAATGGCGAAACAGTGGACCGAAACGGCCGATATCGCGCTGCGCGCCGACGGTCAGCGCGTCGCTGATCTGGACACCTCGAGCACGCCGGGCTTCACCGGCGGCAAGCGCCTCGGCAAGGAACTGCTCGCCGAACGGGCGACGGTGCTCTCGGTCTTGCAGGAGAAGCTGTTCGCGCACGGTCGCACCGGTGGACAGCGCAGCGTGCTGCTGATCTTGCAGGGCATGGACACCGCGGGTAAGGGCGGCATCGTGCGCCACGTCATCGGGTCGGTCGACCCGCAGGGCGTCGACCACGCGTCGTTCGGCGTGCCCACCGAGCTGGAGAAGCAGCACGATTTCCTGTGGCGCATCCGCAACAAGCTGCCCGCCCACGGCCAGATCGGCGTCTTCGACCGCTCCCACTACGAGGACGTGCTGGTGGTGCGGGTGCACGACCTCGTGCCGCAGGCGGAGTGGGAACAGCGCTACGACCAGATCAACGCGTTCGAGAAGGAGATCGCCGACGCGGGCACCACCATCGTGAAGGTCGCGATGTTCGTCTCCCTCGACGAGCAGAAGAGCCGGCTGCGTGAACGGCTGGAACGCCCGGACAAATACTGGAAGTTCAACCCCTCCGACATCACCGAACGCGCCTACTGGCCCGAATATCAGAAGGCGTACCAGGCCGTTCTCGACCGCACCAACACCGATTACGCGCCCTGGCACGTGCTGCCGTCGGACCACAAGTGGTACGCGCGCCTCGCGGTCACCGAATTGCTGATCGCCGCGTTGGCGCAGATGGAACTCGACTGGCCGCCCGCCGACTTCGATATCGCCGAGCAGTTGCGTCGACTCGACGAGTCCTGAATACGGGCAAGACGCGCATTGCGGAAACTCTCAGGTTCGGCCCGCATGATGTTCCCGGTGGGGAGCCAACGAGCGAAAGGCGTGTGACGACGGTGAGCACGGGCAAGAGTCCCTCGGGCAGGAATCCGCTGGCGGCGGCCGAGGCGGCCGACAAGAAGCGCAAGATCGCGATCCAGGCCGGCGTCGCCGCCGTCCTGGTCGCGCTGGTCGCGGCCATCGGCATCGGCATCGCGGTGAACAAGTCCGATTCCGACAAGGAATCGTCGACGACCTCGGCGGCGCAGCTGCCCGCGACGGGCGGGGCGGTCACCGAGACCGGCACGGTCGTGATCGGCAATCCCGATGCCAAGGTCAAGGTGCGCGTGGTCGCCGACCTCCAGTGCCCGGCCTGCAAGCAGTTCGAGGCAGCCAACGGTGCGACACTCGCCAAGGCCGCCGCCGACGGCACCGCCTCCGTCGAGTACCAGATCATCTCGTTCCTCGACAAGGCCTCGACCAACCAGTACTCCTCGCGTGCGGCCAACGCGTCGTTCTGCGTGGCGAAGTCGGACACCACGAAGTACCAGTCCTGGTTGCAGACCATGTTCGAGAAGCAGCCCGCCGAGGGCGGTGCGGGCCTGAGCAACGACGAGCTCATCAAGATCGCCACCGACGCGGGGTACACCGATCCGGCCGTGGCGACCTGCATCAACGACAAGCCGTACAACGACTACATCCAGCAGGTCACCCAGACCACGCTGCAGAGTGGCGTGAAGTCCACGCCGTCGGTGTACATCAACGGCCAGCTGAACCAGACCGACGCGATCTTCACCGAGAACGGCCTGGCCCCCGTGATCGCTGACGCGGCGAAGTGATCACCGCCCCCGCCCGCTCGGCCTGGCTGCTGCTGATCGCCGGGCTGGCGGGCTGGCTGGCGTCGTTCACGCTCACCGTCGAACGGTTCAAGCTGTTCGTCGACCCGGATTACGTGACCTCGTGCAGCATCAACTCGGTGCTGTCGTGCGGGTCGATCATGAAGACCGACCAGGCCGCGGTCTTCGGTTTCCCCAACCCGCTCATCGGCGTCGTCGGGTTCTCGGTGGTGGTGACCCTGGCCGTGCTGTCGGTGGTCGGCGTGGGCTTCCCGCGCTGGATCTGGGGCGGGCTGTGGCTCGGCACCGTGCTCGGCATCGCCGGGCTGTGCTGGCTGATCTTCCAGAGCCTGTACCGGATCAACGCGCTGTGCCCGTACTGCATGGTGGTGTGGGTGGCGGTGCCGGTGCTGTTCGCGGTGACCACGCAGGAACTGTGGGGCCGGTCGCGCGGTGCGATGGGAATCCTCGCCGAATGGCGCTGGACCCTGGTTGTGGTGTTCTACGCGGTGGTGCTGCTGCTGGTGTTCCTGAAGTTCCAGGACTACTGGCTAAGCCTGGTCTGACACCGGCTTGGTGGCGTCCACGTATTGCATGAAACGGTGGACGCGCTGGTCGATTTCGGTCAGGCCCGCGCGGGCGAACAGCTTCGGGAAGGTATCGCGGTCGAACAGGCGAAGGCCGCTCAGGCTCGCGGCCAGGCTGCTCGCCGAGCCGAAGAGGTTGTCCTCGGCATAGCTGGTGCTGATCGCGATACGGCCGCCCGGGGCGAGGACGCGGATCATCTCGCGGGTGGCGACCAGCGGATCGGGGATCAGGTAGAGGGCGCCGAAACAGCAGACGGCGTCGAAGGTCCCGTCGGCGAACGGCAGCATGCGCGCGTCGCCCCGAACATAACCGACGCGCGGGCTGGCGTTGTCGGTCGCGGCCTTGGCCAGCATCGGCGCCGAGTAGTCCAGGCCGGTGACGAAACCGCCCTTGGTCAGGTACTCGCTGAGGTAGCCGGTGAAATTGCCTGGGCCGCACGCCACATCGAGCACCTTCATGGGGCCGCTCAGCCGCAGGGCACCGACCGCTTCGTGGCGGTCGGTGCCGGTGGTCCGGCCGCTGGCGAGGTAGAACAGCGTGGGTCGCCACGCGTGCTCGTACACCGCGGCCAGCGCCGGGGCGTTCATGGTCCTGCGCGCGAGATTCACCGGCGCGCGACCTCGATGGTCATCCCGGCCTCGCGCAGCCGCGTGGTGAGCGCCTCGCCCATCGCCGACGCGGGGGTGAGCACGCCCGCGCGCTCGGGCAGGGTGTCGAAGGCCAGGCTCAGGCCGCTCTGGCCGAGCAGTACGGCGGTGGCCTGATAGCCGGGATCGCCCGTGCCGGAGAAGGTGGCCTGATATTTGGCGCCGGAGCTGGTGCGGGCGAAGGTCTTCATGGTGAACCACCCACTGCGGCGGGCCTTTTCGCTGGGGCCGGTGCCGGGCTTGGGCAGAATCCGGTCGAGCAGCTTACGGCCGAGCGAAACTCTCGACAGGACCGCGCCCGAGGCCATGCCCGCCACGATGCCGCCCGCGATACCCGCGGCGACCAGCGGCGCGGCGGCCGAGGTGCCCGCGTTCATCACCTCGCGGTAGCGGAACTGCTTGCCGTAGACCCAGCCGAGCAGGCCGTTGGTGCGGCGCACGACCTTGGTGTTGTGCGAGGCCATCACGAACGTGGTGACCCAGCCGTCCAGGCCGGGGTCGATGCTGTCGGCGCGGGCCAGCGCCAGATCGGACTGGCGGCCGACATCGGGTTCCATGCTGCGATCCGGGCTCAGCGAATACGGGTGGGCCAGGATCTTGCCGCGCGCGGAGTCGGCCGCCACGTCCTCCCACATGGCACGCCCGGAATCGATGGTGCCGCCGCTCGCGCCGCCCTTGAGATAGGCGACCAGGGTGGTGTCCTCGAGCTCGCCGGTGTCGTCGGCGATCGTGGCCCGGTAGATCTCGTACACGCTCAGGTCGGACGGAATCGAGTCGTAGCCACAGGAATTCACGATCTTGGCGCCCGAGTCGACCGCGGTCTGCTCGTACTTCTCGATGGCGTCGTGGATGAACAGCGGCTCACCGGTGAGGTCGGCGTAGTGGGTGCCTGCCGCGGCACACGCGCCCAGCAGGGGCATGCCGTAGCGCAGGTACGGTCCGACCGTGGTGACCACGACCTTGGTGCGCTCGGCCATCGAGGCCAGCGAGGCGGGGTCGCTGGAATCGGCGACGACGAGTTCCCATGTCGCGGCGGCGGGCCCGAGCTCGTCGCGAGTGGCGGCGAGCTTGCTCGCCGAACGGCCGGCCAGGGCGATCCTGGCGTCGGCCGGGGCCGCGGTGAGCAGGTATTCGGCGGTGAGTTTGCCGACGAAACCTGTTGCGCCGAACAGGATCAGGTCGAACTCACGGTGCTGCGGCATGACGCGCCTTTCGAAAGATGATTCAGGGCTTGGTGGCCGGTGCGCTCGCCTTGCGGGGGGCACGAGTCTTCTTCACCGGTTTCGGTGGATGAGTGGCGAGCCAATCACGATGGGCCAGCCCGAGTTCGGTGACCGGCTGATCGCCGTAGAGCCATTCCCTGGCGACCAGATGCCAGTTGTTGGTGCTGTCGAGCTGGCCGAGCATGCCGAAGGTGAGGAAGTCGGCGCGGCGCGAGAACAGGTGTTCGGGCGGCAGATTCTGCTGCTTCATGCCGGTGAACTCGCTGGCCCTCGGGTCGACGGCGAGCAGGAACGCGCCACTGGCCAGTTCCGGGGTGATGGTGAGTTCCTCGTCCACCAGACACCATTCCGAGGCGGCGAGCACGTATTCGAGGCATTCCTCGGCGCCGATCTCCTCGGGCGAATCGATCACGCCGCGATCGATCATCAGCTGCCGCAGGTCTTCCGCGCGATCCTCGGCGGCCGCGCGCAGGCACTGGATCTCGAATCCGACCAGCTTGGGGTCCATCCGGTTGAACAACCCGAAATCGAGGAAGGCGACCCGGCCGTCCCTGGCGAGCAGCACATTGCCCGGGTGCGGGTCGCCACAGAACTCGTTGAAGCTGAACAGCGAGCCGACGTAGAAGCGGTAGATGATCTCGCCGACCCGGTTACGTACCGCGGCGGGCATTTTCCGCACCTCGTCGAATCCGTCGCCGTCGATGAACTCGCTGACCAGCACGCGGGTGGTCGACAGCTCCGGCACCGAGGACGGCACCACGATGAACGGGTGGTCGCGGTACAGGTGCGCGATCTCGGCCTGCGTGGCGGCTTCGGCCTGGTAGTCGAGCTCGCTCTCCATGTTCAGTTTCAGCTCGTCGAGCACCGCGGGGGTGATCCACGGCATCGCCGAGGCGAGCACCCGGCGGAACATGGTGAGGTTCTTCAGATCCGCGCGCACGGCGGCGTCGACCCCGGGGTACTGGACCTTCACCGCGACAGCACGGCCGTCGTTCAGCGTGGCCCGGTACACCTGGCCGATCGAGGCGGCGGCGATCGGCTCCGGATCGAATTCGGCGAAGATCTCCGCCAGCGGGGCATTGAAATCCTGCTCGATCACCGTGCGCATGGACTCGAACGACACCGTGGGTGCGGCGTTGCGCAGCACGGCCAGGCGCTGCTGGAACCGCTCGCGATGGTTCTCCGGCACCAGATCCAGGTCGAGCACCGACATCATCTGGCCCAGCTTCATGGCGACGCCCTTCATGGTGCCCAGCACCATGACCACCTGTTCGGTGGTGCGGATCATCGACTCCTCGGCCATCCGCGCGCGTACGGCCTCCGAGCGGCCGCGCATCGATAATCTGGTCTTCTTCGAGCGGATGACCGACCCCGCCGCGACTGCCCCCAGCTTCGTCCCGCGGGCAAGCCGGGAAGTCGGCACGTTCTTCGCCATCGAGATACCTCCGTTGGTGCCGACGCGCACGGCGGTGACACAAGCCACAGCGTCCCGCCCGCGTTCAGCGTAGCCAACCGTGCGCCGTTGTCGAGCCCGGCTCCCTCGAACGCGGGAAATCCCAGCTCAGGGCGACTGTTGCGGCATTTCGGGCAGCGGATGCGGCTGCGCGGTGAAGATCTCGGGTGAGCCACCCGCGCGGGCCATGCCCTCGATCGCACTCCAGGCCATCATCGTGAGGTAGTCGATGACGTCCTGACGCGGCATGGCCTTGTCGGTGGTGGTCCACCAGTGGGTGGCCAGCTGGATGCCGCCGACCAGCACGTATGACCACAGCATCGCGCCCTCGGTGCGGATGCCCTTGGCGCCCGCCCGGTCGACCAGCACCGTGGTGACCACATCGGCGAAGAGGCGCTCGAACTCCGCGAGCGAGGACTTGTCGCCCGCGGCATTGCTCATGATGAACCGGTAGACCTCGGGGTCGTCGTCGACGGTGCCGACGTACTCGGTCATCGCGGCGCGCACGAGTTGGTATTCGTCGGCGTCGAGACTGATCGCGCCGTACACCCGGGGTAGCAGCGTGGTTTCGATGAACCGCTGCATGGTGGCGTGGACCAGGTCGTTCTTGTCCGCGAAGTAGCGGTACAGCACGGTCTTGGACACGCCGATCTCGGTGGCGATCTCGTCCATGCCCGCCTGGCTGCCCCGCGCGCGGATGGCGTTGAGCGTGCCGTCGACCAGTTCCTCGCGGCGGTCGATCTTGTGCTGTCGCCACCGACGTTTGCGGCCGTCAGCCTGGCCGCCGCCGCGCACTCCTGCTCGGCTCGACTGCTCGCCGATCTCGACAAGGTCTTCGGTGGACAGAACAGCCCCCTCGTATCGATGTTGGCGTCTTTAGTCAACAGCTTAGGCGCGCCGGTGTGGGGTGGCGCTCCTTTGGCCCACGTTGCGGCATTTACCACACTCGAGTGCTTACGCGCGCGTACGACAAACCGCGCGGTTCGCCGTGTCGTGGGCGACGCCACGCGGGGTTGGCGGCGGCGCACTCGCCGTGCGCACAGCAGAATGGGTGCTATGGAGAAATCTCCCGGCAACACGGCGGTTCTCACGCCGCGCACCGAGCCCGCCGCACAGCCCGCCGGCTTCGCGGTGATGACCGACGAGGCGGGCAAAAAACGCGACCTGTTCAAGATGAAGGCACTGGCGACCAGCTTCCTGCTGGTGGCCAGTGTGATCTACCTGCTGTGCCGCTGGCTCGAATCGCGTGGCGGCGGTGGCGAGTGGGTGGGCTATGTCCGCGCGGCCTCGGAGGCGGGCATGGTCGGCGCACTGGCCGACTGGTTCGCGGTCACCGCGCTGTTCAAGCACCCGCTGGGTCTGCCGATCCCGCACACCGCGATCATCCGTAAGAAGAAGGACCAGCTCGGCGAGAGTCTGGGCGCCTTCGTCGGCACCAACTTCCTCGCCCCCGACGTGGTCTCGGCGCGCCTGGACTCGGCGCAGATCTCGCTGCGCGTGGGCCGGTGGATGGCCGATCCGGCGCACGCGGCGCGGGTGGCGCAGGAGAGCGCGACGATCCTGACCGCGGTGGTCAACACCCTGCGCGACGAGGACGTCGAGCAGATCATCGACAACACCATCGTCAAGCGGATCGCCGAACCGCTGTGGGGGCCGCCGCTGGGCCGGGTGCTCTCGGAGATGATCGCCGACAACCGGCAGCGGCCGCTGATCGACCTGCTGGCCGAGCGCGCGCATCAGTGGGCGCTGGGTTCCCAGGACACGATCGACCGGATCGTGGTGCGCGATGCGCCGCAATGGGCGCCGAAATTTGTCAATACATTGCTGTCGGAGCGAATTTATCGGGAACTCGTCGAGTTCACCTGGAAGGTGCGCTCCGATCCTGAACACGAATTGCGGCGGGCCGCCGATCGCTTTCTCCAGGATTTCGCCGAGGACCTGCAACACGACGACGCGATGATCGCCAAGGCGGAGAAGGTCAAGGCCGAGATCATGGGCCGCGAGCAGATCACCGGAATGGCCGAGGCCACCTGGCGGGCGGCGAAGCGGTTGATCTTGGAATCGGCCGAAGACCCGGATTCCACCCTTCGCCGCAAGGTGGCCGAGAATGTGCAGCAGCTCGGCGAGCGCCTCCGCGACGACCCGGAGATGCGTGGCAAAGTGGACGGGTGGATCGATCGCGGTGCTCGCTATCTGGTCGGTAACTACTCCGCGGAGATCACGACATTGGTGACCGATACGGTCGCGCGCTGGGACGCCGACGAGGCGAGCAGGAAGATCGAATTGCAGGTCGGTCGGGATCTGCAATTCATCCGGATCAACGGCACGGTCGTCGGCTCGCTCGCCGGCCTGGCCATCTACACGATCTCGCAGCTGCTGTTCCACTGAACGACCTGGTAACCGGGGCTGCGTACGCGTTAGCCGACCGGGTGCTAACTGTAGTGCTTGCAATAGCTAGCACCCTGTTCTACTATTGGCCTTACAACGCCAGAAGGTGAGCGATGACAGACCAACCCGAGAGTCGTGTAGCGCACGCGGCTCAAGACATCGGAGGTTTCATCAGGGCACAGCGCGAAGGTGCGCAGGTGTCCCTGCGTCAGCTCGCCGCTCTGGCGGGGGTAAGTAATCCGTACCTGAGCCAAATCGAACGCGGATTACGTAATCCCTCCGCCGAAGTACTCGCGCAGATCGCCAAGGCACTGCGGGTTTCCTCGGAGGTGTTGTATGTGCGGGCAGGATTTCTGGAACAGCGTCCGCACAGCCCGGTCCGTGACGCCCTGCTGGCCGACACTTCGGTGTCCGAGCGGCAGAAACAGG
Organism: Nocardia sp. NPDC055050; assembly: GCF_053608345.1. Classification (NCBI taxonomy): domain Bacteria; kingdom Bacillati; phylum Actinomycetota; class Actinomycetes; order Mycobacteriales; family Nocardiaceae; genus Nocardia; species Nocardia sp. NPDC055050. The sequence goes on along the minus strand of NZ_JBSGVG010000010.1, from coordinate 38,965 downwards.
TGTTGCTGGAAATCTATGAGTCGTTTCGCCGGGAAAACGGGGAAGAAGCCGGCTCAGGGGGGAACGAACGAGACACTGACGTTTCGTTCACGACAACTGACACTCCGCCACACCAGGAGACTGAAGACTGATGACCGAGAAGACCGCCACTGTGACCAAGCCGCTGTTCGCCACCGTCGGCGCCGGTGACGCCATCTACGCCGCCGTGAACGACGTCGTCGCCGACGTGCGTGGCCGCGTTGCCACCGCCGACCCGAAGGCCCGCGTCGAAGAGGCCCGCGAGCGCATCGCGAACGTGCCCGCCGACGTGCAGGCCCAGTTCGACACCCTGCGTGACCGTATCTCCGGCCTGCCGTCGGAGCTGCCGGAGGACCTCGCCGAGCTGCGCGAGAAGTTCACCCCCGAAGAGCTGCGCAAGCTGGCCGAGCAGTACTACCGCCAGGCGCTCGACATCTACGCCGATCTCGCCGTTCGCGGCGAGGAGACCGTCGACCGGCTGCGTGCCAACCAGGCCGTCGACGAGCAGATCGGCCGCGTCGAGAACCTCTACAAGGATGCCTCCGCTCGCGCCGAGGATGCCCTGACCAAGGTCAACGACCTGCTGGGTCGCACCAAGGCTGAGGCCGAGGCGGTGGCCGACAAGGTCGACGCCGTGGTCGAGGCCGAGGTCGTCGCCGTCACCACCGAGCCGGCTCCGGCCAAGGCTCCCGCCGCCAAGAAGGCTCCGGCCAAGAAGGCCGCTCCGGCCAAGAAGGCCGCCGCGCCCAAGAAGGTCTAGCCTTCGCGCAGCACCGCTGACAGCGGCCCCGTACACCAGGTGTGTGCGGGGCCGCTGTTCGTATGATGGGGATGTGAACATGGTGAATGGGATGACCTCGCTGATTCTGCTGATCCTGTGGATCGGCGCCTTCGGCGCGACGGTGTTCGCGCTCATTCACGCTGTGCGCCAGCGTTCGGATGCCTTCACCGCCGTCGACAAGATGACCAAGCCGATCTGGCTGGCCATTCTCGGTGGTGCGCTGGTGTTTCTGTTGATCGGCATCGGGGGGCTGGGGATGCTGTCGTTCATCGCGATCATCGCGACCGGGGTGTATCTGGCCGACGTGCGCCCGAAGGTCGACGAGGTGCAGCGCGGACCGCGCTGGTAATTCCCGGCTCGAAGGGCTCGCGGGTGAGTGGTACGCGGTGTTACTGTATCTGGCAGTAACACAAAGGAGTGTGCCGATGCGCGCAAAGTTGCCGACGGCTCTGGTGAACCTCGTCAGCCGGGTGTCCACCGTGGTCGAGACCACCCTCGCGGCCCACCGGGCGGACCTGCGGACACGGACGCACGGGATCGCGGCCTTCGATCCGCCGCGGATACCGCACGACGTGATCCCCGTGGTCACCGCCGACGGCGCCCGCCTGCGGGTGCACGCCTACGGCCCCGTCGACGCGCCCGTCATCGTGTTCGCCCACGGCTGGACGTGTTCGATCGAATACTGGAACGCCCAGATCAACGCCTTCGCCGGCGAGTACCGCGTGGTCGCCTACGACCAGCGCGGCCACGGTGAGAGCACCAACGGCTACGCCCGCCCCAGCACCGATCTGCTCGCCGACGACCTGTGCGACGTGCTCGACGCCGTACTGCTGCCGGGTCAGCGCGCGGTACTGGCCGGGCACAGCATGGGCGGGATGACGCTCATCGCCTGGGCGGGCCGGTACCCCGAGCGGGTCGCCGAACAGGCCGCCGCGGTGATCCTCACCAACACCGGCGCGCACTCACTGGTCGAGGTGTCGACCATGGTTCCCGGCCTGAACATCCCGCTGCGGATGCTCGGCGGCCGTTCGATGCCGACGCCGGACTGGCTCGGCAAGCTCATCCTCGGCACCCCGGTGGTGTTCCCGCCGATCAAGCCGGTGCGCTGGATCTTCGCCCGGCAGGTGATGACCCTCGATACCTCGCGCGAGAAGCTGAATTACGCGCTCTCGGTGGTGCGTGGCTGCCCGATGATGACGCGTTCGCGCTACGGCTTCCTGCTCACCGAGCTGCACCTCGGCGATGACGCGAAGAACTTCTCGGTCCCGACCACCGTGCTCGCGGGCGATCGTGACGACATGACCCCCGCGATCCACGCCGAGCGCCTGGCCGCGCTGCTCCAGGAAGCAGGCACGCTCGCCGGGTTCAAGGTGCTGCCGACCGGACACCTCGGCAATGTCGAACGCTACGACCTGTTCAATGCCGAGGTGGCCCGAGTGCTGGCCGCCGTCAGCGAGCCCGTGCGCGCCCTGGCCTGACCGCCTGCGAGAATCGGCGGATGAGCTCTACCGCTGTGACCTCGGACGACCGTCGGTTCGTGCTGACCCTCGGGTGCCCGGACCGGCCGGGCGTCATCGCCCGGATCTCCTCGTTCATCGCCGAATTCGGCGGCTCGATCGTGGAGGCCGGGTATCACTCCGACGGTGACATCGGCTGGTTCTTCACCCGCCAGGCGGTGAAGGCCTCGACGGTGCCGTTCTCCATCGACGAGCTGCGGGAGCGCTTCGCCGAGGTGGCCGCCGAGTTCGGTCCCGAGACCGACTGGCAGCTGCACGATTCCGGTGCGCCGCGGCGCGCGGTGCTGCTGGTCAGCAAGGACGGGCACTGCCTGCACGACCTGCTCGGCCGCGCACAGGCCGGTGAGCTGCCCGCGACCATCGAGGCCGTGATCGGCAACCACCCCGACCTCGCGGGCATGACCGAGGCCCACGGGGTGAAGTTCCACCACGTGCCGTTCCCGAAGGACCCGGCCGAGCGCGGTCCGGCCTTCGAGCAGGTGCGCGACCTCGTCGACTCCCACGATCCGCATGCCGTGGTGCTCGCCCGTTTCATGCAGGTGCTGCCCGCCGAGCTGTGCGAGCACTGGGCCGGGCGCGCGCTCAATATCCACCACAGCTTCCTGCCCTCGTTCGTCGGCGCGCGGCCCTATCACCAGGCGTACGCGCGCGGGGTGAAGCTCATCGGGGCGACCTGCCACTACGTCACCGCCGAGCTGGACGCGGGGCCCATCATCGAGCAGGACGTGATCCGCGTCGATCACGCCGACGACGCGCGCGACATGGTCAGGCAGGGACGCGACATCGAGCGGGTCGTGCTCGCGCGTGGACTGCGCTGGCACCTGGAGGGCCGAGTGCTCGTGCACGGTCGGCGCACGGTCGTCTTCGAGTGACCTACAGGTCGTAAAACGGTGCCGGATAACGGAATTCGCCGGTGACGGCGGAATCGTAGGCCGTGAGCGGGCGGACCTGGAAATACGGCGCCCATTCGGCTTCGTCGGGCACGACGCCCAGGCGCGCGCCGGGGACGAAGCCGAAGCGGGCGTAGTAGTCGGGATCGCCGACCAGGCCGACAACCGATTCGTCGAGGGCGTCGGCGGCGCCGAGGGCGGCGTGGACCAATGCCGAGCCGACGCCGGACTTCTGATGCTCCGGATCGACGCCGAGCGGACCCAGCGCGAGCACCGGGAACGGGCCGATTCCGGCTCTGGTGAGACAGATGTGCCCCACGACGGTGTCGTATTCGAGGGCGACCAGCGACAGCGTGGGCATCCACGACTCGTCGGTCCGTAGCGTCTCGACGAGGGCGGGTTCGGGTGGTTCGGTGACGGCCGGATCGCCCGCGTAGTGCGGGGCGAAAGCGGCGCGGTGGATCGCGGCGATCGCCGGGGCGTCCGCTGGGGTCTCGCGACGGATCAGCACAGGCTTAAGTCTCCAGGATTTGGGTACGGGAGCGCAATGATGTGCCGTGCCCGATGTTCCGGACTCGGCCGCGCGTGTGCGATGCTCGGGAAATGACTTCCGCGCCGCTGACCCGGGCCGCCGTGGCCGACATGATCGACCACACCCTGCTCGCGCCGGAAGCCACTCCGGCCGAGGTCGACTCGCTGGTCGTCGAGGCGCGCAAGCTGGGGGTGTACGCGATCTGCCTGTCGCCCTCGATGCTGCCGGTGCGTGCGCCGGGGCTGGTGGTGGCCACCGTGGCGGGTTTCCCGTCCGGCAAACACCATTCGCTGGTGAAGGGTGCCGAGGCGCGGCTGGCCGTGGATCAGGGCGCTGCCGAGGTGGACATGGTGATCGACGTGGGCGCCGCGCTGGCCGGTGATTTCAACGCCGTGCTCGCCGACATCATCACCGTGCGCGAGGCGACCAGGGATCGGGCCGTGCTCAAGGTGATCATCGAATCGGCGGCGCTCACCGATGCGGCGATCGTCGGCGCGTGCCGGGCGGCCGAACAGGCGGGCGCAGATTTCGTGAAGACCTCCACCGGTTTCCATCCCGCGGGCGGTGCGAGCGTGCACGCGGTGCGGTTGATGGCCGAGACCGTCGGCGGACGACTCGGGGTGAAGGCCAGCGGCGGCATCCGCACCGCCGCGGATGCCGCCGCGCTGATCGAGGCCGGTGCTACGCGGCTCGGGTTGTCGAAATCGGCTGCGGTCCTCGACGGATTTCCCGACTAGCCGAGGTTTCCCCGAGTCGTCACCGCCGCGCGCGATCAGCAGGTGAACCCGGACTGCTGAGCGGCCGGGTCGCTCTCGAGTGCGGTCTTGCCACCCGAAAGGTGCACGCTCACACCGTCATCGGTGACCTTGACCTCCTGCGCGCGCAGGCCGAGCGGATAGCTCTGCAAGCTCTGGGTGAAGGTCTCGACGATGTCCTGCACGAGGTCGGTGGGCAGGCCGATGCCGAGTATCTGCGCCGACTTCGTCTCCACCGTGACGTTGCCGTCGCGGACCATCGGCTGCACCTCCAGCTGGGCGAGGCCGCCGAGCACATCGAGAGTGATCACTCCGGTGCTCGCCGAGGAGCTCACGCCGCTGACCATGGTGCCGAGGGTCTCGCGGATGCCGTCGTTGTTCCAGGTCACGTCGGCGGTCGAGCTGTCGATGGTGCCGCCGCCTCGGCCGCGGTCGACGAGTTCGATGTCGTTGAATTTCGCGTGCACCACCATCCCGACAGCGGGGCCGAACTTGTTGTCCTCGCTGTCGACGGTGATCGTGCCGACCTTGCCGTCCACATAGGACAGCAGGATCGGGCGCGGGCCGAAGCCCACGTCGATGCTCGAGCCCATCTGTTGCTCGAACGCGCCGCTGATGCAGCTCGAGATCTTGTGCCTGGCATAGGCTTCGGTTCCGCCGATGGCCGCGACGAGTAGGGCTGCGACCACGGCCAACGCGATCACCAGCGAGCGCCGACCGATCCTGGGGCGAGGGGGCTTTTGTGTGGTCATGGCATCGGATTCTTCCCGATCTTTCTGTGTCCGCTCTGAGGACGTAGTGAAAGCCTTCACAGCAAAATGTGACCTGGCGCACGCAACCGGGCGTAATCTGGGTTGCATGACTGGCGAGGGCGCGCGCCGGGTGGCGGGGACAGCGGATCATCGATGGCGGGTGCTGCGGCGCCTCGCCGGGCGGCACGCGGGCTTCTTCACCACGCGTCAGGTGTTGCGTACCGGCTGCGAATCGCAGGTCAGAGCCGCCCTGGGGGACGGGTCGGTGACCAGGGCCGGGGTCGGGATGATGCGGCTGGGCCAGTGGCGGGTGGGGCCGCTCGACGAGTACGCGATGTGGGCGGCGTGGTTCGACGGCGCGGCGGCGGTGTCGTATCAGAGTGCGGCGGAACTGCACGGGATCGGCAGGTTGCAGCCGCGGTTTCTGCACCTGTCGGTGTCGGCGGGTCGCCCGCCGGTGACCCCACGGTTGGTGCTGACCCGACGCAAGCTCTGCGCGGCGGATGTCGAGTCGGCTGGGCCGTTTCTGGTGACCACGCCGGTGCGGACGATCCTGGATCTGGCCGAGACCGAGATCTCGCAGTCGGCGCTGGACGAGGTGGTGGCCGACGCGGTGGCGATCCACCGATGCGATACCGACGAGATCTGGTGGGGTGGGCAGCAATTGGCGCCGCGAGCGTCGGCGCGGGTGCGGCGGGCGTTAAGCCGGGTCTGACGGGGCGACCACGTCCCAGGGCACCGACAGCACGCAGTCGCGCATTCGCCGGTTGTAGGGGTGGACCGGGAAACCGTTGGCGCGCAGCATCTCCGCCGCTGCACGCCAGCGGATGCGGGGGCCGTACGGCGCCATGGCCGCGGTACGCTCCCAGGCCCGGTCGGCGGCGGTGAGCAGCGTGTGGACGCGTTCGCCGGGAATGTTGCGGTGGATCAACGCTTTCGGCAGGCGCTCGGCGATGTCGGAGGGCCGGTCCACGGTGAACGGATCCCAGGCCAGCGTCAGGGAGAGGGGGCGGTGCCGGTCGAGCAGCACCCAGGCGCAGCGGCGGCCGAGTTCATCGCAGGTGCCGTCGACGAGCAGGCCGTCGGGTGCCAGATTGGACTGGATGCGCGACCACGCGTCGGGCACGGCGTCCTCGGGATATTGGCGCAGGACGTTGAACGCGCGGACCAGGGTCGGTCGCAGGCCCGCCAGTTCGAAGCCGCCGCGGGCGAAGCGGACGCCGTCGCGGGGTGCCACGACGCGGGCCGGGTCGATTTCCAGGCCCACCACCTCGAGGTCGGGGCGCACGGTGCGCAGCCGGGCGGCCAGTTCGAAGGTGGTCCACGGTGCGGCGCCGTAGCCGAGGTCGACGACCAGGGGATTCGGCGATTCACGCAGTGTCGCGCTGACGAGTTCGTCGTTGACGAGCCAGCGGTCACTGCGGCGCAAACGGTTGACGCCGGTGGTGCCACGGGTGATGGTGCCGACCGGGGGGAGGGCCTTGCGGCTGGGGGCCACGGGCGTCGAAGTTCTCCGGTGCGTCAGACCGACTTGTCGGCGGTCTGATTGTCCAGGTAGCGCAGGGTTTCTTCCTGCTCGGCGCGGAACAGGTCGACCAGGTTCACCAGCATCAACTGCTCCAGGCGCGGGCCGACCATGGGAATGAAGACCTTGGCGGTGGGGGAGAAGCGCATGGTGGCGCCGGTCTCGGTGGGAAACAGGCGGATGGTGCCGGTCAGGCTGCCGGGGCCGGCCGGAATCGAGGCGGAGAACTTGCCCTCGGTCTCGTCGTGGTCGAACGGGCCCCAGCTCTCCTTGCGGGTGATCACCATGTCTTTGCGCATCACGGTCTGGGCGATCTCGGGGAGCATCTCGCGGGGCAGGGTGTGGTGCAGGACCACGTCGATGCCGTCGTCGGTGACGTCGAGGCTCACCACTTCGTTGTTGGGCGCGTACTTGCGCATTTCGGCGACGCGGGCTTCCCAGTAGTCCCTGCTCTGGAGGGCTGCGTACAGCTCTTCGGTGGTGTGCAGGGGGTAGCGAGCCGAGTAGTCCAGTCTGCGTGCCATGGCAGCACACGTTACGTGGTTGGGGTGCGGGCGGAGGGAAGAGGTGGGTTGTCTGTGCTCGGTCCTATAAATCGATGCCGACGGTTACCGGTTCCGGTTCCAGCGCCACGCCGAACCTTTCCTGGACGCCCGCGCGGACGGTGCGGGCCAGGGCGACGATGTCGGACGCGGTCGCGGTGCCACGGTTGGTCAGGGCCAGGGTGTGCTTGGTCGACAGGCGCGCGGCGGCGCTGTCGCCGGGGAAGCCCTTCGCGAAACCGGCGCGTTCGATGAGCCAGCCCGCCGAGAGTTTGGTGCCGTCGGGTGCGGGATAGGTGGGCACCTTGACGTCGTCGCCGACGTGCGCGGCGATCGCGGCCAGCACCCGTGGCAACTGCTCCTCGGTGACGACCGGGTTGGTGAAGAACGAACCGGCGCTCCATGTGTCGTGGTCGGCGGGGTCGAGGACCATGCCCTTGCCCGCCCGCAGGCGAAGCACTTCGGCGCGCACCTGCTCGACCGGGCGGGTCTCGCCGTCGCCCGCCCCGAGCACCTTCGCCAGCTCGCCGTAGCGCAGCGGCGCGCTCATCCCGCTCGGATCGAGGGCGAACTCCACCGCGAGGACCACCGCGTCGTCGCTGTGCTTGAGCACGCTGGTCCGGTAACCGAAGCCGAGTTCGGCGGGTTCGGTCCAGCGCACGTCCCCGGTCCTGCGATCGAGCAGGCGTACCCGGCGCAGCAGCGACGCCACCTCCACGCCGTACGCGCCGACGTTCTGCACCGGTGTCGCACCGGCCGAACCCGGAATGCCGGACAGGCACTCCAGCCCACCCAACCCGGCCGCGACGGTCGCCGCGACGACCTCGTCCCAGTTCGCGCCCGCCTCGGCCACCACGCCGTCGGTGCCCAGCTCGACGCCGGTGGTGCCGACCAGCACGACCACGCCGTCGAAGCCCGCGTCGTCGATGAGCAGGTTCGACCCGCCCGCCACCAGCAGCACCGCGATACCGGCCGCGTCCAGGGTCTTCACCGTGGCCACCAGGGCCTCGGTGCTCGCGCATTCGGCGAGCAGCGCGGGCCCGCCGACCCGCAAGGTCGTCAATTCGGACAAACGCACCGAATCGCGGACCGTCGCGCCGGTATCGGCAAGCAGGTCACGCAGCTGATCGGAGGACACCACCCGTGTTGTACGCACGTCCGCAGACGGTACCGTGTCGTGCATGGCTACACCTCTGGCGTTCACTGCCGGCTACACGCATTCCGTCGATGCGGTGCGCGCCGCGTACTCCGACGAGCAGTACTGGAAGGCCCGGATCGCCGAGGTCGGCGGGCCCGGTGCCCGGCTCGACGCCTTCGCCGTCGACGGCGACCAGGTCCGCGTCCAGATGGTGCAGTCCATCCCCGCCGACCAGCTCCCACCCGCCATCACCGCGGTGCGCCCCGGCGACCTGATCATTCCGCGCACCGAGACCTACACCGGCACCGGCGGTATCTTCGAGGCCCACGTCGACGGTGCCCCCGCGGTGGTCCGCGGCACGGTGACCATGGCACCCGACGGCGGCACCGGCTCCACCACCGCCATCAACGGCACCATCGAGGTGAAGATCCCGCTGTTCGGCGGCAAGATCGAGGCGGCCATCTCCGAGCGCCTGATCGAACTCCTCGGCAACGAGGCCACCTTCACCGAGGAATGGCTCAACCGGTAGTAGCGGTCTCGGTGAGACCGTGCTCACGGGGTATGGGTCGGTAGCTCGGCGTACATTCGATGCGTGAGCAAACATTCGGTAACCGAACTGTTGCGCGCGCGGGCCACCGCGCGGCGTGATTCGTCGGCGCACAGGCGTGAAGTGGGCGTTCGGGGCGGTCGATCCGTGGTTGCGGTGATGGTGCTGGCGGTGCTCGTCGTGCTCACCGGGTGCACCATCGACCGGCAGGGCGAGGCCGCCGAGGCGGCGCCGGTGGCGCAGGTCACCATCGCGCCCACGCCCGGAGCCACCGAAGTGGATCCGGTCGCGCCCGTGTCGGTGACGGTCGCGCACGGCACGATCGACCAGATCGCCCTCACCAATGCCGGCGGCAAGCAGATCACCGGTCAGCTCAGCCCCGATCGCACCACCTACAAGGTCTCCGAACCGCTCGGCTACGGCGTCGAGTACACCTGGGCCGGTACGGCCATCGGCGCCGACGCGAAACCGATCCCGATCGACGCCACCTTCACCACGATCAGCCCCCAGTCGACCATCCCGGCCACGATCAACATCGGTGACGGCCAGGAGGTCGGGATCGCGGCGCCGATCATCCTGAAGTTCGCGGGGCCGGTCACGAACAAAGCGGCCGTGGAGAAGGCCCTCACCGTCACCACCGACCAGGGCACCGAAGGCTCGTGGGCCTGGCTGCCCGACGACGGCGGCTCGCGGGTGCACTGGCGTCCGAAGGACTATTGGACCCCTGGCACCACCGTGCACGTCGCCGCGAAGCTCTACGGCGTCGACCTCGGCGGCGGCGCCTACGGCGACTCCGATGTCACCTCCGATTTCACCATCGGCCGCAGTCAGATCGTCATCGCGAACGCGCCGAGTCACCGCATGCGGGTGGTGCGCGACGGCGCCACGATCTTCGACTTCGCGGTGTCCTACGGCGAAGGCAACGAGCCGCGCAACGTGACCCGCTCGGGCGTGCACATCGTCACCGAGAAGTACGAGGACTTCATGATGTCGAATCCGCCGTACTACACCAACGTCCGTGAACGCTGGGCCGTCCGTATCTCCAACAATGGCGAATTCATCCACGCCAACCCCGAATCCCTCTCGGCGCAGGGTTCCTCGAACGTCACCAACGGCTGCATCAACCTCTCACCCGCCGACGCCCAGGCCTACTTCCCGACCGCCCTCTACGGCGATCCGGTGGAGGTGACCGGCACCTCGATCGAGTTGTCCCAGGCCGACGGCGACGTCTACGACTGGGCCCTCGATTGGCCGACGTGGAAGTCGATGTCCGCCTTGCCCGCCGAATAGCGCGCACCTGTGCCGTCGTGCCGCGGTGGTTCGACACCACGGCACGACGGCTCGGCCGCCCCTAACGTCGGGGCAGGAACAGCGCCGGGACGAGCGCCAGCGCGATCATGACGGGCGCGATCAGATAGGTGTGCTGGAACGCGTTGGCCAGGGCGCGAGCGAGTTCGGCCCGCTGGTCCGCCGTCATGGCGTGCAGCGCCTGGAGGCCACCCGTCACCGGGAGCAGTGCGCCCAATGTCACCGAGGCCACCGCGGTCCCGATCGCCATCGACGTGGTGCTGATCATGTTCAGCACCGTCGAACCGGCGGGCTGCTGCTCGCGGCTCAGCGGCCGGGTCGCCGTGGTCATCACCGGCATCAGGGTCCCGCCGCCACCCGCGCCCATCAGCACCATCGTCAGGCACAGCGCCCAGTACGGTGCGTCCGCGTCGAGCTGGATCACGAACAGCACGAAGCCGGTGAGCGCCACCGTGATCGACGCGGGCAGGTACCGGCCGGGTGGAATCCGGTCGATCAGCCTGCCCGCCACCTGCATGGTCGCACCCGATGCCAGGGCGAACGGAATCCCCAAAGCGCCTGCCACCAGCGCTGACTCACCGCGCACCACCTGGAAGTACAACGGCAGCAGCAGCATCGAACCGAAGTAGCCGCCGGCGAACACCGCCAGCAGCACCGCGGAGGTGCCGGTGATCCGGTTGCCGAGCACGCGCAGATCCAGCAGTGGCACCGAGGTGGTCAGCGATCGGCGCACGAACGCGGCGATCAGGCCGACCCCCACCAGCAGCGGCACCAGTACCGCGGGTGTGGCGAATCCGGCACTCTCGCCCGCGGCGGTGACGCCATAGATGACCAGCGCCAACCCGGGCGACATCAGCAGCAGCCCACGGATATCGAGCGCACGCGGCGGTTCCGGGGCGTCGTCGGGCACCACCCGCACCGCCAGCAGCAGCACCAGCGCGCCCAGCGGCAGATTGATGAAGAACATCCACCGCCACGACACCTCGTCGATCAGGTATCCGCCGATCACCGGGCCCAGCAGCGGGCCGACCAGAATGGCCAACCCGAGCGTGCTCATCAACTGTCCCAGGCGCTCCGGCCCGGCCGCGCGCAGCAGGATCGTCATGCCGACCGGCATCAGCAGTCCGCCGCTGGCACCCTGAACCAATCGAAAAGCGATGAGTGACTCGATGTTCCACGACAGTCCGGCCAGTACCGAGCCGACCGCGAAGGCCGTGATCGCCGTCAGATACAGCCGCTTGGCGCCGAATCGGCCGACCAGCCAGGCCGAGGTCGGCACCACGGCGCCGAGGGCCAGCGAGTAGCCGGTGGCGACCCACTGGATGGTGCTCAGGCCGGCGTGGAACTCCATCGACAGCTTGTTGATGGCGACGTTCACGATGGTCTGATCGAGCGTCGCCATGATCATGCCGACCACCAGGACCAGGGCGATCCGCATCGGATTGCGACTGGTGGCCGGTTCGACGGTGGTGATCACGGCGGTCACTTCCCGTACGGCTGGGCCAGGCGGGCGGCGCGCAGCGCTTCGCCCCACCAGGTGAGCTGATCGAGCATGGTCGCCGCGGCGGCGTCGGCATCGTTGGGCGCGGACAGCTCGCCCGCGTCGTCGAAGCGGCCCCACGGATTCGGGAAGCAGACCGAGTCGCGCACGGTGACGGCGTGGAGTTCGGCGAAGACCGGGCGCAGGTGTTCCACGGCGCGCAGTCCGCCGGAGATGCCGCCGTAGGAGACGAAACCGACCGGCTTGGCCTGCCATTCGGCGTGGTGGGTGTCGATCAGGTTCTTCAGCGTGCCCGGGTAGCTGTGGTTGTACTCGGGTGTCACCACGACGAACGCGTCGGCGCGCGAGAGCTTTTCGGTGGCTTCGGCGACGGAGGGGTGGTCGGTGGCGGCGCCGAACGCGTGCGGCAGTTCGATACTCGCGGTGTCGACGATGTCGACGGTGACGGTGTCGTGCAGGGCCGCTTGCCGGACGAACCAGCTCGCGATCGTCGGACCGAAGCGCCCCTCCCTGGTACTGCCGATGACGACCGCGAGCCGCAGCGGGCTGATGGCGGTTCGGACGTGGTCAACCGTGGCGCTCATGACGTTCCTCTTCGTCGGTGACGGCCCCTCGGCCGCCGCTGCGCTCTACCGTCCTACCTCAACGGTCGTTGAGGTCAAGCCGACAAAGATTTGGGTGGTCCGGGAATACTTCTCGGCTTATGCTGCTTGTTGCGTTCATACGCAGATAAGCAGTTTTGAAAGGGCAGGCATCATGAGCACCTCACTGTTCGCGCACCGCGACTACCGACTGCTGTTCACCGCCCAGGTCGCGGCCCTGTTCGGGACCGGGCTCACCACCGTCGCCCTCGGTCTGCTCGCCTACGAACTGGCAGGCGGCAACGCGGCCATCGTGCTCAGCACCGCGCTGACGCTGAAGATGGTCGCCTACGTCACCGTCGCGCCGATCGCGGGCGCCTACGCGGGCAGGCTGCCGCGCAGGCAATTCCTGATGGCGCTCAACGGTGTGCGCGGCGCGATCGTGCTCGCCCTGCCCTTCGTCGACCAGATCTGGCAGATTTACGTGCTCATCACGCTGCTGCAGATCGCCTCGGCCGCCTACACCCCCACCTACCAGGCGGTTCTGCCCGACATCCTGCCCGACGAACGCGACTACACGAAGGCGCTGTCGGCCGCCCAGCTCGCGGCGACCATGGAAACGCTGCTCAGCCCGATGCTGGCGGCGCTGGCCCTGAGCCTGATCAGCTTCCACTGGCTGTTCGTCGGCACCGGCCTCGGTTTCGCGGTGTCGGTCGCCCTGGTGACGGCCGCCCGCATCCCGAACGCGGCGGTCGGTGACGGCGCGATCACCGAACGGCTCGCCGCCGGGCTGCGGCTGTTCGCGGCGACGCCGCGACTGCGTGGACTGCTCGGATTGAACCTGGTGGTCGCCGCGGCGGGCTCGGTGGTGATGGTCAACACCGTGAACTACGCGCGGGATGTACTGGGCGGCAACCAGTCCGGCGTCGCGCTGCTGCTCGCGGCGAACGGTCTCGGCACGATGTTCATCGCGCTCACCCTGCCCAAGATCCTGGACCGCCGCGGCGAACGCCCGGTCATGCTCACCGGGGCGGCGGTGCTGCTCACCGGCCTGACCGCGGCGCTCGTTCTCTCCACCCTGCCGACGGGCGAGTGGCACTGGCCCGCCGCCCTCACCACCTGGGCCACCATCGGTGCCGGCACCGCCCTGATCCTCACCCCCACGGGCCGAGTCCTACGCCGCTCCGCCCGACCGGAAGACCGTCCCGCCCTCTTCGCCGGCCAGTTCTCCCTGTCCCACCTCGCCTGGCTGATCACCTACCCGATCACCGGCTGGCTGGCCACCACTGCCGGCTTCACGACTACCTGGGCGACCCTGGCCGTTATCGCCGGCATCGGCACCGTCGCGGCGATCCGGCTGTGGCCCCGCCACGACCCGGCCGAGATCACCCATATCCACGAACTCGGCGCGGTCGACCCGGCGATCCTGGCCGACGCGATCCAGGTCGGCCCCCGGCACTTCCAGCACACCCACCCCTACGTGATCGACTCCGACCACCCGCGCTGGCCTGCCAAGACCCTGGCTTACGCCTGAATCCGACCCGGAAAGCGAACGACCCCCCGACTCGACGGTCGGGGGGTCGTTCGCGTCCGGTGGGCCGGACGGGGGAATCGGAAGCGACTACGCCTCGACGGACTCGCTGGCGCGTTCCTTGCTCAGCGCGACGGCCTGGTCGGTGCTCAGGCCCTGCTGCTTGGCGAGCAGATCGCGGATCTCGATGAGCAGTTCGGTCTCGGTGGGCTCGGCGTCCTTGGTGGTGCCGAACTTGTTCTTCAGCGACTTCATCGGGAGCATCAGCACGAAGTACAGGACCGCGGCGACCATGAAGAAGTCGATGAACGCGGTGATGATCGGGCCGAGCGCGATGAACGTCGCCGGCTTGTCGGCGATCAGCTGGACGCCGAGGCCCAGTTCGTTGGTCGAGCCGAACACCGCGAGCAGCGGATTGATGAGTCCCTTGCTGAACGAGGTGACCACCGCGGTGAACGCGGTACCCATCACGACCGCGACCGCGAGGTCGATGACGTTCCCGCGCATCAGGAAATCTTTGAACCCACTGAAAACAGACTTCATACCGAGCATCGAACTTCTACTCCTAGGGCTGGCTAACGGCAAACGGCGATGTTAATGCCAGTTCGAGTATCGCGGCGAATTCGCAGCAACGATCGAACCGCCCGCCCCCAGTATCAATTCCCACGCCCGCTCTCGCCACTCGAACGGCTGTCGCGCCGGATTCGCCTGTCCCGCGCGCGGATTGACCGCCCGGATCGTCGCGTCGTGCGATGGGCTGGGCGGCGGACCCGGCGAGGCCAGGTGTCGAGTCTCACGTTTGCGGGGGAGTAAGTGGTGCGGAACTGGGGAAACGTACTCAGGTGCGGCGGGCGAAGGAGCCGGGGCCCGCCTGGTCTCGGGGTTTGACGACGATGGTGTCGAGGTTGACGTGGGGAGGGCGGGTGGCCACGAAGCCGACGATTTCGGCGATGTCCTGGGCGTGCAGGGGATCGATGCCCTCGTAGACCTTGGCGGCGCGGTCGGCGTCGCCGTCGAAGCGGACCAGGGAGAACTCGGTTTCCACGGCGCCGGGGGCGATCTCGGTGAGGCGGACCGGCTTGCCGAGCAGCTCACCGCGCAGGGTGCGGTGGGCGACGGCCTGGGCGTGCTTGGCGGAGGTGTAACCGGAGCCGTTGTCGTAGGTGTGCAGGGCGGCGATGGAGGTGATGGTGACGATCAGGCCGTCGCCGGAGGCGATCAGCTTGGGGAGCAGCGCCTTGGTGACGCGCAGGGTGCCCACGACGTTGGTCTCCCACATCCAGCGCCAGTCGTCGAGGTCGGCGTCGATGACCGCGGCCATGCCTTTCGCGCCGCCCGCGTTGTTGACCAGCACGTCGACGTGGTCGATGGCGTCGGTGAACGCGCGTACCGATTCCTCGGAGGTGACGTCGAGTTCGATGGCGGTGCCGCCGATCTCCTCGGCGAGGCGCTGCACGCGGTCGAACCGGCGGGCACCGACGTAGACGTGATAACCCTGCTTCGCCAGTTCCCGGGCGGTGGCTTCACCGATTCCCGAGCTGGCCCCGGTGACGACAGCGGTGCGAATGCTCATGTTTGCCGATCTTATTCGCCCGCGATTCCCGGCCGCCATGGCTCCGATCACGGTGATGTCAGGCGTTCGCCGCGGCCGCGCAGCTGGGAAATCCTTCGCGACTGCGCCGATTAACCTGTCGGTATGGCTATTCGCGATGCTGTCAGTGCCGATGGAACGAGGATCGTCTACCGGGTGATCGGTACCGGTAGGCCACTGGTGCTGTTGCACGGGTGGGCCGGGAATCTGCGGTGCTGGGGGGCGGCCGCGGACGAGCTGGCCGAGCGCTATCGAGTGATCGCGGTCGACCTGCGCGGACACGGGTACTCCGACGACCCCGGCGCCGGTTACGACGACCCCAAAGCGTGGGCGGGCGATGTGGCCGCGGTGCTGGCCGCCGAGGGCGTCGACGCCGGTGCGGTGCTGCTGGGCTGGTCCTACGGTGGGATCGTCGCCACCGACTACCTCGCCACCTACGGCACCTCGGCTGTCGCCGGTGTCGTCTACTGCGGGGCGCCCGCCCATATCGGACGCGATGTGCCCGGTGCGGCACCGGGGCCGTCGATGGAGAAGGCGATTCCGGGCGTGTTCGACGAGGCCGCCGGGCGGGCGGTGCGGGCGTTCTCGGTGTTCGGCAATGCCAATACCGGGCCCGGCGCGGACAAGGGCGTCGACGCGCAGCGGCTGTTCGGCGGCAGTCTCGCGACCCCGCCCTCGGTGCGCAAGGCGTTGTTCTACCGCACGATCGACAACACCGAAACCCTGCGCGCCCTGGATGTTCCGGTTCTGGTGCTGCACGGCACCGATGACCCGGTGGTCCCGGCGGCCAATGGTCAGTACATCCTCGACAATGCCCCTGACGCTCGCGGTTCCTTCTGGGAAGGGGCTCTGCACGGGCTGTTCATCGAGGACCGGCCACGCTTCCTCGCCGAGGTCAGCGCGTTTGTCGACGCGCTGGAGTGAGCTCGGCGGGCCATACCTGCTCTGAATCGGCAATGTTTCAGAAACATGTCCGGGGCAGGTGAGGCCGACCTACTCTGAGCTCGACGGCCATTTCTGGCGGCCGGGCATGGAGGTGGCGCATGAGCGTCTTGACGCGATGTGTGCTGGCCCTCGTGGCAGGCCTGGTGTGCGCCGCCCCGGTCGCCGGAGCGAGTCCGGCCACCGACGCCGCGCGGCTGATTTCCGTCGAGCCCGGTCCCGGCCGCGTCGTCGAGCTCGTGGTGCACTCCGCCGCCATGGCGAAACCGGTGACCGTCGCGGTGCTGCCCGCGGCCGACCGTTCGGCGACGGCGCCGGTCCTGTATCTGCTCAACGGCGTCGACGGCGGTGTCGGCCCGGCCGGTGACTGGCGCGACGGCGGCAACTGGCTCACCCGCACCGACGCCGGCACCTTCTTCGCCGACAAACAGGTCACTGTCGTGATGCCGATCGGCGGCGCGGGCAGTTACTACGCCGACTGGCAGGCCGACGACCCCGTTCTCGGCCGTCAGCGCTGGACCACCTTCCTCACCCGCGAGCTGCCCCGCGTTATCGACCGTGAGTTCCACGGCACCGGGGCCAATGCCGTTGCGGGCGTGTCGATGGCGGGCACCGCCGCCTTCCAGCTCGCGCTCGCCGCGCCCGCGCTGTACAAGGCGGTCGGTTCCTACAGCGGCTGCGTCTCCACCAGCGGTCCGCAGGGTCATGCCATCGTCAACACCGTCGTCTCCGGCCAGAACGGTGACCCTGTGAACATGTGGGGACAACCCGGCGACCCGCTCTGGGCCGCCAACGATCCCTTCCTGCACGCCGAGCGCCTGCGCGGCCTGGCGATCTACGTCTCCTCCGGTACCGGTCTTCCCGGTGTACTCGACACCGTCGACGGGCCAGGGCTACACGGTGATTCGATCAAACTCGTCGACCAGCTGATCATCGGCGGCGCGCTCGACGCGGTCACCGCGCTGTGCACCCAGCAGCTCGCCACCCGCTTCCACGACCTGGCCATCCCCGCCACGGTCGACCTGCGCCCCAATGGAACTCACTCCTGGGGCTACTGGCGCGAGGATCTCCATCACTCCTGGCCGCTGTTCGCCGCGGCCCTGCGCGTCGGCTGAACGTTCCCGCAGGTCGCGCCGACGGCCGGTACCGACGTGACCTGCCTGCGGTTTTCGGTGCGGACTTCACCGCCGATTCCGGTGATGCGAATAAGTTCGCAGACATGTTGTGTCATGTTTCGCAATTCTCGGTATCCGATGAAAAGGTCCGGTCGGTCTATTCGCGGAGACGATATCTGTCGGCGGGTGCGCGGGTCGTGACGAGCAGACCAGGTGTCTGCGCAGGTAGGGTGATCGGTGTGATTGGTCTGCCGTGCTGATGTGATCGGCCTGTGATTGTTCTCGCTAACCAATCGGATCGAGCGTCCAGAGTTCAGGAAAATCTTCTGGGAATCGTCACAGACTTCCGCTGAATTCGTGTGTAGCGTTCTGGAATGTCGTTGGATCGTATGTGGAGAAGAGGATTCGGCGTCGAGAACGGAGTTCGATGATGTTTGGTCGGGCAGTGGGCGTACGGGTCGCAGTGGCCGTGCTGGGCTTGTTGGCCGGTGTCGTGGCCGGGGTGCCCGCAGCCGCTGAACCGGGGGCGGCGCACATCGAGGATCAGCGGGTCGAACCGGATCGCACCATCGATGTGGGCGTGTACTCACCGGCGATGGACATCGTCACCCGGGTGCGGGTGTTGCGGGCCGCCGATCCGAAAGCGCCCGCGCCGACGCTGTATCTGCTCAACGGGGTCGGCGGAGGTGCCGACGGCAACTGGCTCGATCGCACCGATGTCGTCGAGTTCTTCAAGGACAAACAGGTCAATGTGGTGATCCCGTTCGGCGGGGCCGGAAGCTATTTCGCCGACTGGCGAACCGACGACCCGGTGCTGGGCAAGCAGCGCTGGACCACCTTTCTCACCAGGGAACTACCGCCCGTGATCGACGCGGAGTTCGGCGGCACCGGCGCCAATGCCATCGCGGGACTGTCGATGGCGGGTACCTCGGTGTTCCAGCTCGCGCTCGCCGAGCCGGGCCTGTACCGGGCGATCGGGTCCTACAGCGGGTGCGTGCGCACGAGTGATCCACGCGGACAGGCGATCGTGCGGACGGTGGTGGGCAGCAGGCTCGGCAACGCGGCCAATATGTGGGGCCCACCCACCGATCCCGCGTGGTCGGCCAACGACCCCTACCTGCACGCGGAAGCGTTGCGCGGCACCGACGTCTACATCTCCTCTGGCACCGGCATTCCCGGACCGTACGACACCATCACCGCCGCCCAGGGCGACCCGGCGCAGCTGACCATGCAGTTGCTGTTCGGCGCCGGGCTCGAAGCCGTCACGAATCTGTGCACCCAGCAGCTGCGCGATCGACTGCAAACACTCGGCATCCCCGCGACCGTGGACATGCGCCCCAACGGCACTCACTCGTGGGGCTACTGGGAGCAGGACATGCACAAATCGTGGCCCGTGTTCGAGGCGGCGCTGCACCGCGCGTGACGGCCGAACGCGAGGGCCGAAATCCGCTCGCGCGCGGACCGCGGATCGGGCAGGCTCGACCACGACGAGGACGTGAACTCACTCACGAACACGCTGTGACAGCCGTCACCGAACCCGGTAGGGGCGACGGTGGCGGCGTCGCGGCGTGCACACTGGAGGGTGTGAGCCAGCGTCGTCCCGATCTTTTGCCCCATCGCATCGCGGTGCTATCGGTGCATACCTCGCCGCTGGCGCAGCCCGGTACGGGGGACGCGGGCGGGATGAATGTCTACGTGCTGCAAACCGCGCTCGAGCTGGCCAAACGGGGCACCGAGGTGGAGATCTTCACCCGGGCGACCTCCTCGGAGCTGCCGCCGGTGGCCGAGGCCGCACCCGGCGTGATCGTGCGCCACGTGGTCGCGGGCCCGTTCGAGGGACTCGACAAGCACGAGCTGCCCACCCAGCTGTGTCCGTTCACCGCCGAGGTGCTGCGCCAGGAAGCGCGGCATCTGCCGGGCCACTACGACCTCGTGCATTCGCACTACTGGCTGTCGGGCCAGGTCGGGTGGCTGGCACGCGACCGCTGGCGGGTGCCGCTGGTGCACACCGCGCACACCCTGGCCGCGGTGAAGAACGCCGCGCTGGCCGAGGGCGATACTCCCGAACCCGAGACCCGGGTGATCGGCGAGAAGCAGGTGATCGCCGAGTCCGACCGGCTGGTGGCCAACACCGGTGACGAAGCCCGTCAGCTCGTCGAGCTCTACGGCGCCTCGCCCGACCGCATCGACGTGGTGCCGCCCGGCGCCGACCTGACCCGTTACCGGCCCGGTGACAAGCTCGCCGCGCGCACCGAGCTCGGGTTGCGCGCCGACGAGCAGATCGTCGCGTTCATCGGCCGGATCCAGCCGCTCAAGGCCCCCGATGTCCTCGTGCGCGCGGCCGCCGAGCTCCTCGGCCGTGATCCGAGCCGCAAGCTGCGCGTGCTGATCGTGGGCGGGCCGTCCGGCACCGGACTGGCCAGGCCCGACGCGCTGATCGAACTGGCCGCCGACCTCGGCATCGCCGAACGGGTCACGTTCCTGCCGCCGCAGCCCGCCGACAAGCTCGTGCAGGTGTATCGCGCGGCCGATGTGGTGGCCGTGCCCAGCTACAACGAATCCTTCGGCCTGGTCGCCATCGAGGCGCAGGCCAGCGGTACCCCCGTTCTCGCCGCCGACGTCGGCGGTCTCGGCACCGCGGTCCGCAACCACGAATCCGGGTTGCTCGTGCCGGGGCATCGCACCCCCGACTGGGCCGACGCGCTGGCCGCCCTGCTCGACGATCCCGACCGGCTCACCCGCATGGGCGCCACCGCCGTGGAGCACGCCAGCCGGTTCTCCTGGGCGCACACCGCCGACGGCCTGCTCGACAGCTACGCTGCCGCGATGGCCGGATTCCGCACCGAACGCGGTCCCATCGCCCTGCACGCGGGCGAGACCAGGCAGGCCAGATCGCGGGCGCTGTTGCGGCGCCGGACGGGAGTGCGCAGGTGAGCGCCGTTTCGCAGGTAGTGGACGACACGCTGCGCGATCGCGAGATCGAGTACACCCGCCACGATGACGACACCTTCATCGTGGTGCTGCCCGGCGAGCGCAAGCTGAAGACCACGGTGATGCTGACCGTCGGCAAGCACGGTGTCCGCATCGAATCGTTCGTGTGCCGCAAGCCGGACGAGAACTTCGAAGGCGTCTACAAATACCTGCTGCGCCGCAACCGCCGCCTCTACGGCGTGGCCTACACCCTCGACAATGTCGGCGACATCTACCTGGTGGGCCGGATGTCCGCCGAGTCGGTCACCGCCGACGAACTCGACCGCATCTTCGGTCAGATCCTCGAGGCGGTCGACAACGACTTCAACATCCTGCTCGAGCTCGGGTTCGCCGAATCCATTCGCAAGGAATGGAAGTGGCGGGTCTCGCGCGGTGAGTCGCTGAAGAACCTGCGCGCCTTCGAGCACCTCATCGACGACGCCGACAAGGTCTGAGAACACCACGATGCCGGACAGGAAAGTTCCTGTCCGGCATCGTTTTTCAGCTCAGCAGTTCGTCGGGACCGGTTCGTTGCGGAAGCGGGCCTCGACGTAGTTCCACGCGTCCGGGAAACCCGCCACGGCGGCGGTCATGTGCTCGGAGATCTCGACCGTGTTCAGCTGGACCGGGGCACCCTGACCACACCAGCGGGCGATGGTCTCGGCGACCGGAGCGTACGGGGTGAGGATGTCGTACTTGCCCTGCCAGATGTAGGTGGGTGCGGTCGGCGCGCCCTGGAAGTGCACGAGGCTGTTCTCGCGCAACACCCCACGGGCCACCTGGCTGCCCATCAGCTCCTTGGACGCCGCCATCTGCTCGGCGTTGCGCAGGGCACCGTGGAACAGCAGGAAGCGACGGCACGCGTCCTTGGTGAATTCACGGAACCACAGGCCGTTCTCGTTGAGCTGGTCCGACACCGGCACCTGCTCGGGGTACTCGCGCTCGATGCCCATCGCGGCGGCGAAGGCGAGGCCGAAGCCGGGGTGCGGCGCGAAACCCAGTGCGTCGGCCATCAATTCGAGGTCGGCGGGGATGCCGCCGGACACCACGGCCGCGAGCTTCAGTTCCGGTGCGTAGGTGGGCTGCAGCGCACCCGCCCACGCGGTGGCCATGCCGCCGCCGGAGTAGCCGGCGATCGCCACCGGCGAGTTGCCGACGCCGAGCTCGGCGACCTTCTGCACCGCGCGCACGCTGTCGAGGGTGACCATGCCGCTGAGCTTGGCCGCACCATAGGCCACCGTCGGGCCGAGGTAATCGGGCACCGAGATCGCCCAGCCGCGCGCCAGCGGCAGCATGGCGCCCGGCGCGTCCTGCAGCTCGCCGTTGAACAGCGACTGCGACGGATTGCAGCGGGTGCCGATGGAGTTGATCAGCGCCTGGTACGACACCAGGGGCGGGTTCTTCACGCCGATCGGCATGAGCACGGTGGTGATGCCCATGATCGCGTTGCCCGCCGAATTGGTGGAGCGGAACGCGACCTGGTGGCCTTCGGTGCCCGGGTACATCCAGGTGTCGATGTGGCGGGTCCGCACAACGTCGCCGGGTGCCAGCGCGGCGATGTCGGCGGGTGCGGTGAAGAACGGATCCGGATCAGGCGTCGGATACAGCGGGTTCGCGCCCGCGGGCGCGGCGAACAAGCCCACAGATAGCAGACTCAACACCAGTACAGCGATTTTCGACACAGCTTTCCTTCATCAACAGTAGTGCTGCCCAACGAGATGACCCGACCCGTGTCGAAGTATCTAACGAAAACCTGTGATTTGTACCGACCAGTAGTCAAAGTGTCGCGTGCCACATGTTGTGATGACTCACATCAGGTGCGGGCGAGGTGTGCGGCGACGCGGCCCGGCACGGGAGGTAGGAGTGGTGATGGCGGTGCTTGCGCTCGATATCGGGGCAACGAAATTCGCTGCGGGACTTGTGGACCCGCACTACCGGCTGCACGGGGTGCGCCGGGCCCCCGCCGCCTCGAACGATCCGTGGGCGGCGTGTCGAGACCTTCTGGTCGCTGTGGCAGGTGACAACGAGGTGAGCGCGGTCGGGATCGGAGCGGCGGGGCCGGTCGATGTGCCCGCGGGAACGATCAGGCCGTTGAACCTGGCGGCGTGGCGCGGCGGGTTCGCGATCGTCGACCACGTGCGCGCGCTGTTCCCGAACGCGGTGGTGCGGTTGGCCATCGACGGCGCCTGTCTGGTGCTGGCCGAGCATCGGGTGGGCGGGTTGCGCGGGGTGGACAACGGCCTGGCCATGACGGTGTCCTCGGGAGTCGGTGGGGGGATCGTCGCCGACGGTCGGGTTGTGGTGGGGCGCACGGGAAACGCCGGTCACATCGGGCACATCGTGGTGCCCGGGGATGACACCGCCTGTCCCTGTGGGGGATTCGGGTGCGTCGAAGCGGTGGCGAGCGGAATGTCGTCGGTGCGCTGGGCGCGGGCACGTGGCTGGGCCGGGGCGAGCGGGATGGAGCTCGCCGAGGCCGCGCATCGTGGCGATCCGATCGCGCTCGCCGCCATGGCACGTGCGGGAACCGGCCTCGGTGCGGGAATCTCGTCGGCCGCCGTGCTACTGGATGTGGATCGGGTGGTGATCAGCGGCGGGTTCGCGCATTCGGGGGAGCCGCTGTGGGGACCGTTGCGCGCTGCCGTCGCCCGGCATGCGCGGCTCGAGTTCGTCGAGGAACTGTCGGTGGAACTGTCGACGTTGAGCGAAGGCGCCACACTGGTCGGTGCGGGGGTGCTAGCGGTCGAGGCCGCCGCGGATTGAGGCGATGTGAGGACTCTTCGGTCCGGCCGACAGTGTGCTCGGCGCGTTCGTTCGGCCTGGTCACCGGCGGGCGTAGCCTCCATGAGGTGGCTGCC
This sequence comes from Nocardia sp. NPDC055050, assembly GCF_053608345.1. NCBI lineage: Bacteria > Bacillati > Actinomycetota > Actinomycetes > Mycobacteriales > Nocardiaceae > Nocardia > Nocardia sp. NPDC055050. The sequence continues at coordinate 15,571 of NZ_JBSGVG010000010.1, read as the reverse complement.
GACTACGTGCCGGGCGATGTCGTCCATATACCGGAGGGTCCGTTCCAAGGAGTGTGCGCCGTAGTGCGCGAAGTCGACTCGGTGGCGTCACGATTACAGGTCGACGCGCTGGTCAAGGGCGGGCCGTACGAGATCGTCATCGGCTTCGACGAGGTGGAGTGGGCCTGACATCACCGCAATGTCAGAATGACCCCTATGACCTACACCCTCGTGCTACTGCGCCACGGCGAGAGCGAATGGAATGCCCTCAACCTCTTCACCGGTTGGGTGGACGTCCAACTCACCGACAAGGGCATCGCCGAGGGCAAGCGGGCCGGAGAGCTGCTCAAAGAAGCAGGCATCCTGCCCGATGTCGTCTACACCTCGCTGCTGCGCCGCGCGATCAGCACCGCGGACAACGCGCTCGGCACCGCCGACCGGCTGTGGATCCCGGTCGTGCGCGACTGGCGCCTCAACGAGCGCCACTACGGCGATCTGCAGGGCAAGAACAAGGAGCAGGTCCGCGAGCAGTACGGCCAGGAGCAGTTCATGCTGTGGCGCCGCAGCTACGACACCCCGCCGCCGCCGATCCAGCCCGACAACGAGTACAGCCAGGAAGGCGACCCGCGCTACGCGGGCATCGAGGTCCCCGAGACCGAGTGCCTGCTCGACGTCGTCAAGCGGATGGTCCCGTACTGGGAAGACACCATCTCCAAGGAGTTGCTGACCGGCAAGACCGTGCTGGTCGCCGCGCACGGCAACTCGCTGCGCGCGCTGGTCAAGCACCTCGACGGCATCTCCGATGAGGACATCTCCGGCTTGAACATCCCCACCGGCATTCCGCTGGTCTACGAACTGGACGAGAACATGCGCCCGGTGAAGGCCGCCGAATATCTGGACCCGGCCGCTGCCGCCGCCGGTGCCGCCGCTGTCGCCAGCCAGGGCGGCAAGTAACTCCCAGCGCTTCGGCCCCACACCGTCCAACGGTGTGGGGCCGTCGTGTTTTCCGGGCGATGTCACACTCGCGGGGGCTGTGTCGTCACCTCGGTAGATACCGCGAAACACGCGGCTGCCGAAGGAGTTACGCCATGTACACCGCCTACGTCATCGTCACTGTCGTCGCCGCACTGTGGGTGGGGTTCTCGGCGTTCTCGCTGGTGCGCCGGGCACCGTTCGTGGTGGAGCCGCTGGTGGAATACGGCGTACCGCAGACCTGGTGGACACCGCTGGGCATCGCCAAGGCCCTCGGGTCGATCGGGCTGCTGGTCGGCCTGTTCGTGCCGGTGATCGGGGTTCTCGCCGCGATCGGGCTGATCCTGTACTTCGCGGGTGCGGTGGTGACGGTATTGCGGGCGCGGTCGTACAAGACGGTCGCGTTCCCGGTGCTGTACCTGGCGCCGGTCGCCGTGGCGCTGGGTTTGGGGATCGCCGCCTGAACGTCCCGGCACGGCCGAGGCCGGCGTGATCGTGTGGATGACGACGCATCCCCACGATTGCGCCGGCCCGACCGTGTGTCAGGCGTCGGCGACCGCGAAGGCCGCCGACAGTGGAGGCAACATCGCGCGGGCATCGAGGCCGGCGAACCAGAGGCCGACGGTGAAGACCGAGGTCGCCTCCAGATATCTGGCGCGGTGCAGACCGCCCGCGGTAAACGGTTGCAGGGCCAGTTCTTCGGCGAGCCGGGCCACTGTCTGTACCGCCGCCGCGTCGTCGCCGCAGATCGGGACGGCCAACCGCACACCGTCGAAGACTCGGTCGGCGCCCGCCCACACCTCGGCGGCGAGGAGGTTGAAGGCCTTGACCACGTGGGCTTTCGGCGCGGCCGCGGCGATACGTTCGGCCACCGCGTCCTCGCTCAGGACGAACGCGGTGACGCCGTCGGGTGCCGATTCGTCGGGCAGGAACGCGTTGGTGCAGTCGATGACGATCTTTCCGGCCAGCTCGGCGCCGTGTGTGGTGAGCAGTTCGGTGAGCGCGCTCACGGGTACCGCGAACAGCACTACCTCGGCGAAGGCGATCGCCGCGCTGATCGTCGCCGGTCGCACGTCGACCGGAGATCTGCTCGCCCGGTCGGCAGCCGGTCCGCTGATCGCGCTGATCTCGGACGCGAGTGCCTGCGCCGAGTCGGCCGAGCGGGCCCCGATCCGCACCTCGTGGCCCGCCGTGGCCCAGCCGCCACCCAAAGCGGACGCCATCGCGCCCGCGCCGATGATTCCGATACGCATGAGAACTCCCGTGATTCGTGCCGAGCCCGGTGGCATCGGCCACACCGACGCTAGAAAGGCCGAAAGGCACCCGCGGGTGCCTTTCGGCGGTGGCACGCTGGTACCCATGACCGCCGCCGAACCGGTGCAATACCCGCCCTACGGTGACTACGAGGCCGACTGCCCCGCGCGAATGGCGGTGGACCTGTTCGCGAACTCGTGGCTGCCGGTGGTGGTGTACCTGTTGCGCGATGGTCCGCAACGTCACAGCGAACTTCTGACGGGGGCCGGTGGGATCAGTCAGAAGATGTTGACCCAGACGTTGCGGCGGATGGAGCGGATGACGCTCGTACGCAGGCGGCGGTATGCCGAAGCGCCGCCGCGAGTGGAGTACGAACTCACCGAAGCGGGCCGCGATCTGCTGGTTCCGATTTATGCGCTCGGCGCATGGGTCGACCGACACGGGCCCGCGGTGACCACCGCGATGTACGGCGAACCGCCCGGCTGACACGCCCGGCGAAGGTCCAGGTGCCCGCTGGGTGAACGGCAAAAGAACGCCATGCCAAGTGCCTGTGACCTGCGCGAAACTTCGTCGACCCGCCGACGTTATGTCGGTCCGCACTCGTACGATCAATCTTGTGAGTGTTCCGCAGGCCGTGCTGTTGGCAGTCCTCGCGGCTGTCGTCGGGCTGGCAGTCGGTGGCCTGCTGATCCCGTTCGTCAATGCCAGGCAGGCCGCCCGCACCCAGGAAGACACCGGGCTGACGATGTCGCAGGTGCTCGACCTGATCGTGCTCGCCTCCGAGTCCGGCATCGCGGTGGTCGACGAATACCGCGATGTGGTGCTGGTGAATCCGCGCGCCGAGGAACTCGGGCTGGTCCGTAACCGGTTGCTCGACGAACGCGCGTGGGCCGCCGTGGAGAAGGTCCTCGCGACCGGCGAATCCGCCGAATACGACCTCACCGCCAAGAACCCGCTACCCGGCCGCGGCCGGATCGCCGTGCGTGGTGTGGCCCGCAAACTCTCCCGCGAGGAAACCAGCTTCGTCGTGCTGTTCGCCGACGACGATTCCGAGCAGGCCCGCATGGAGGCGACGCGGCGCGATTTCGTCGCCAACGTCAGCCACGAACTCAAGACCCCCGTCGGCGCGATGAGCCTGCTGGCCGAGGCCATGCTGGAATCGGCCGACGACCCCGAGGCCGTGCGCCACTTCGGCTCGCGCGTGCTGGGCGAATCGCGGCGCCTGGGCAAGATGGTGACCGAGCTGATCGCCCTGTCGCGATTGCAGGGCGCCGAGAAACTGCCCGACCTGGCCGTGGTCGACGTCGACACGGTGGTGCAGCAGGCGGTCGACCGCTCGCGCACCGCCGCCGAGGCCGCGGGCATCACCGTCAGCACCGACCGGCCCAGCGGGCTGGAAGTGCTCGGCGACGAAACGTTGCTGGTGACCGCGCTGTCGAATCTGGTGGAGAATGCGATCGCGTATTCACCACAGGGTTCGCATGTGTCGGTGAGCCGGTCGCTGCGCGGCGATCATGTCGCGATGGCGGTCACCGATCGTGGCATCGGGATCGCCAAGGAAGACCAGGAACGGGTGTTCGAGCGGTTCTTCCGCTCCGACAAGGCCCGCTCCCGCTCGACCGGCGGCACCGGGCTCGGCTTGGCCATCGTGAAACACGTGGCGGCCAACCACAACGGCGAAATCACCCTGTGGAGCAAACTGGGCACCGGCTCGACGTTCACGCTGCGCATCCCCGCCCATCTGGAAACCGATGGGGACGAGGACGCGGAACAGACGCCGGAGTCCACCACGAGAGAAACCACCGTCCCGCGCACTCTCGCGGGACGAACGAACGGTGTGGAGGCACGCAGATGACGAGTGTGTTGATCGTCGAAGATGAGGATTCGCTGGCGGAGCCGCTGGCGTTCCTGCTTCGCAAGGAAGGCTTCGACGTCACCGTCGTCGGCGACGGCCCGTCCGCGCTGGCCGAATTCGACCGCTCCGGCGCCGATATCGTGCTACTGGACCTGATGCTGCCCGGCATGAGCGGCACCGACGTGTGCAAGCAGTTGCGCACGCGCAGCGGCGTGCCGGTGATCATGGTGACCGCCCGCGACAGCGAGATCGACAAGGTCGTCGGGCTGGAACTGGGCGCCGACGACTACGTCACCAAGCCGTATTCGGCGCGCGAGCTGATCGCGCGGATCCGGGCCGTGCTGCGCCGCGGCGCCGGTGACGAGCTGGACTCCGGCAGCGAGAACGGCGTGCTCGAGGCTGGACCGGTGCGGATGGATGTGGACCGCCACACCGTGCACGTCAACGGTGGTCAGGTCACCCTGCCGCTCAAGGAGTTCGACCTCCTCGAGTACCTGCTCCGCAACTCCGGCCGCGTGCTGACCCGCGGCCAGCTGATCGACCGCGTCTGGGGCGCCGACTACGTGGGCGACACCAAGACCCTCGACGTGCACGTCAAGCGCCTGCGCTCGAAGATCGAGGCAGACCCGGCCAAGCCGGAACACCTGGTGACTGTGCGAGGACTCGGCTACAAGCTCGAGGCTTGACACCACCCCGAGAACGAAAGGATCCCGTCGGCACACCGACGGGATCCTTTTCGTTCATAGACGGAATGACTGATCTAGCGAGAACATGGGTAACTCACCGGGCACGAGCCAACGAACTGGATGCCTTGCCGCCGGCCGCGTACATAGGTCACCCGCACCTAGATCTGGCCAAGAGTCGCGGAGAGGCGGTCAGAGCACGCTCCAGGCGGTGCCGAGGGGGGTGTCGATCTTCTTCAGGGCGACCACTTCCACGCCGTCGAACTGCTTGCAGTCGTAGATCGGCACGTCGGCGCCGTTGCCGCGGCAGCCGATGGGCGAGGAGGTGCCCTTCGTGCTGATGATGATGTATTTGCCGTTCTTGGCGGCGTCGATCGCGGCCGGGTCGTTGTAGTTCACGAAGTCGGCCGTGAAGTCCGCGTACGCGGCCGGATCACCGTTCGGTTCGGCATTGGCCAGGCCGGTCATGGAGAGGGTCGCGCCGATCGCGAGGGTCGCTGCGTAGATCGCTTTCTTGGACATGAACAGCTATCCAACCCGAGTTCGGTGACGGATGCACGACCTACAGATGAACCGAATGGTTACGAGGCTTTCACTCCGCGTGATTCGATCTGTGAGGTTCGGGGTTCATCCGCTCGGCTTCGACCGTCGCCGGATGCACCGCGACCAGGCCGAGGCCCTCGCGCCGGCGGCAGTGCTTGGCGAGTTCGTCGTAGGCGGGCGCACCGAGCAGCTCACGCAGTTCCGGGCCGTAGGACTGCCAGACCGGCTTCGCGCCGACGTGGGCGTCGGGAGAGCCCGTGCAGTACCAATCCAGATCCAGGCCGCCGGGTCCCCAGCCGCGCCGGTCGTATTCGGTGACCACGGTGCGCAGGATCTGCTCGCCATCCGGGCGTTCCACCCAGTCCTGGGTGCGCCGGATCGGCAGCTGCCAGCACACGTCCGGCTTCACTTCCAGGGGTTCGATGCCCTTGCGCACGGCCATGATGTGCAGCGCGCAGCCGGGGCCCGCCGCGAATCCGGGACGGTTGAGGAAGATGCAGGCGCCGTCGAAGCGACGGGTGCGCAGGGCCGGTTCGTCCTCGAGTTCGTCGAGTTCGAGGTAACCCTTCTTGACGACCTTGCCGTTCTCGGTGGCCTCGCCCATCAGCTGCCAGTCGTCGGGTGTGAGCATCTTCACAGCACCGCTGAGGCGCTTGCGGTCGTCCTTGTCGGCCAGGAAAGCGCCGTGTGAGCAGCAGCCGTCGTCGGGGCGTTCGGCGATGATGCCCTGGCAGGCGGGCGTGCCGAACACGCACGTCCAGCGCGACAGCAGCCACGTCAGATCGGCGACGATCTGGTGCTCGTCGTTTGCTGGATCGGTGAACTCGATCCACTCCCGTGGGAAATCGAGCTCGACTTCCGGGGTTGGGTCGATCTTTCGCCCAGGTCGGAGCCCGGTCTCCGCGGTGCCAGATGCGCCTTCGGTCACAACTCGTGACGCTAACAGTTCAGTCGCCTGGCCTGCTGTACCGGATCACCAAGTACCGTATTCGTGTGCGGCTTGGTGTTCTCGATGTCGGAAGCAATACCGTCCACCTGCTCGTGGTGGACGCGCATCGTGGTGGCCACCCGATGCCGATGAGCTCGACGAAGTCGGCGTTGCGCCTGTCCGAGAGCATGGATTCGGTGGGCCGGATCACCGAGGAGGGCGAGGCGCGGCTGATCGCGACCATCCTCGAATTCGCTGATCTGGCACGCAATTCCAAGTGCGTGGAGCTGATGCCGTTCGCCACCTCGGCCCTGCGCGAGGCAACCAATTCCGAGGAAGTGCTCGCCCGCGTCCGTGCGATGACCGGAGTCGATCTGCAAGTGCTCTCCGGCGACGACGAGGCCAGGCTGACGTTTCTCGCGGTGCGCCGCTGGTTCGGCTGGAGCGCGGGCCGGATCATCAATCTCGACATCGGCGGCGGCTCGCTGGAGCTGTCCAACGGTGGCGACGAGGAACCCGACGTGGCGCTGTCACTGCAACTCGGCGCGGGCAGGCTCACCAGGGAGTGGCTGCGCGACGACCCGCCGGGCAAGCGCAAGATCGCGGTCCTGCGCGACTGGCTCGACGCCGAACTGGTCGTCCCGTCCAAGACGATGATCGACGCGGGCAGGCCCGACCTGGCCGTGGGCACCTCGAAGACATTCCGTTCGCTGGCCCGGCTGACCGGCGCGGCACCCTCGGCGGCCGGTCCGCGGGTGCGACGTACACTGACCAGCTCCGGTCTGCGCCAGCTGATCGCGTTCATCTCCCGGATGACCGCGTCGGACCGCGCGGAACTGGAAGGCGTGAGTTCGGATCGGTCCCAGCAATTGGTGGCCGGCGCATTGGTCGCGGAGGCGAGTATGCGGGCGTTGTCGCTCGACAGCATCGAAATCTGCCCATGGGCGCTGCGCGAAGGCCTCATCTTGCGCAAACTGGACTCCGAGCCCAACGGAGGTGGACCGGCCGCGGTGCCGCCGGTCACGCCGGTCGCGGAAGTGGAGTCGGCATGAGTAGCGAGGATTCTAAACAGCTATCGGTGGCTGAGCTGCTGGCGCGCAACGCCGCGCAAGGGGCCGCGCCCGCGACCTCCGGTGGCGGTGGACGACGACGGCGCAGCGGGCGCGGACTCTCGGTCAACGATCTGACCGGTGAGAACGCGGCGGTCAAGCCGAACTCGCACGCCGCGCCCGCGCCGGAACCCCCGCCCGCGTATGTCCCGCCGCCGACCTACGCCCCCGAGCCCGCGCCCAGTTACGAACCGCCCGCGAGTTACCAGCCCGCGCCCTACCCGCCGCCCGGTCCGGCCGAACCGGCCTTCTCGCCGATGTCAGGCCCGATCACCCGATTCGACCCCGATGCGGGGTACTCCGCGCCCGATCCGCGCGACCCACTCGGACTTGCCGAACAGCGACCGTCGTCCGATCCGTTCGGGCCGTTCCGTGCCGAAGCGCGCGATGCCGGTTCTCGTGGGGGAGGACGCGGTCCGGGTCGCCTCGGTGTTCCCGGCGGTCCCACGCAGCCGGTCGATCCCGGTATCGCCGAGATGTTCGGTTCCGGTGCGCTGCCCGCGGTCGGCGGGGGCAGACGGCATCGACCGGATGAGCCCGAGGTCGCCCCGTACGCCGAGCCGCCGAAACCGCCGCCGGTCACCGGCGGCCGGGCCGCGCGCAGGCGAGCCGCCGAAGCCGCGGAAGAAGCCATCGAGGCGAGCCCGGCGCCGGGCCGCCCGTCGTTCGACGCGCCGCTCTACGAGGCGGGCATCGACGCGCCACAGGCCTTCATGGGCAGGCCGGGGCAGTCGCGTGGATTGGACGCGCTCCCCGATATCGGGCCCGGTTTCGACAATCAGGCCGGATCGGGCTTCGACGAGCATCGGGGCACCGGGTCCTTCGACAGCCGGCCAGGGCAGGGCTTCAACGGCCGACCGGGAGAGTCTTTCGACGGCAGGCCCGCGTCGGGCTTCAACGGGCGGCCGGGCGAGTCTTTCGATGGTCAGCCTGGCAACGGGCGGCCGGGCGCCGAGCCCGCGCGAGGTTTCAACGGGGCGGGGCGTAACGGCGCCCCCGGCCTGAACGGGCAGCCCGCGCCGGGTCGTGTCGACGCGGCGCAAGCCTTCAACGGATATCCGCCGCCGGGCGCCGAAGCCACCCAGGCCTACAACCTCGCGCCGGGCACCGACGCCCCGCCTGCCCGCGGCGCGGATCAGCGCCCCTCGCTGGATCGCCGGCGGGGCGAGCCGAAGTCCGGCGGGCTGCCGTCGTGGTCGGCGCGCAGGCATCGTCCGGACAAGAACGCACCCGCGCCGGAGAGCGGTGGTTTCCCGACGGCCGCGTGGTCGCCGGTCAGCCAGGAGCAGCCGCTGGTGTCCGGGCAGTCGGTGGCCGGGGACCTGCTGCGCCAGCGCGCCGAACGCGGCCCCGACGCCGACGCGCACACCGAGGTCGTCTACCGAGTCGGCGCCGACCAGGCCGACGACGAGGACACCGACGACTACGCCGAGTCCGATTACGTCGACCGCGATTACGTCGACAACGACTACTCCGACGCCGACTACGCCGAATCCGAGTACGACGACGCGGCATTCGACGACGATGACGACTACGACGACGACTACGAACCCAAGCCGACCAGGGCGAGCAGGCGTGCCGCGACCAAGGCTGCCGCCGTGACCCTGGCCGATCGGGCGAGGGCGAAGGTGGCGAGCCGGGCCAAGTCGAAGACCGGCAGCGTCGCCGAGTCGCGAGCCGCGAGCAGATTGTCGGGTAACCGAGCGGGCGGGTCGGTGGCCGGCCGTGCCGCGCGCGTATCGAGCATGGCGCGCGGCGGCGACGACAACGCCAACCGCCGCCAGTGGATGATCCTGGGCGCGCAGAGCGCGGGCGCGGCGGTCGCCGGAATGTTGCTGTTCAAGGGTTTCGAGACGTTGTGGGAGTCGATGGCGTTGGTGGCGCTGGCGCTGGCGACGGTCGTGATCCTCGGTCTGGTGGCGCTGGTTCGCATCCTGCGCCGCACCGACGACATCTACAGCACTGTGATCGCCGTCGTCGTGGGCGTCTTCGTGACGCTGGGACCGCTAGCCTTTCTCCTCAGTACCAGCTGAATACAGGGAGTGGGCTGTGGGGAACGCACGGGCGGACATCGCGATCGGGCTGTCGACGGCCTCGGTGTATCCGGAGAACACGCAGGCGGCGTTCCGCTATGCCGCCGAATTGGGTTACGACGGTGTGGAATTGATGGTCTGGGCCGAGCCGGCCAGCCAGGACATCGCGACGGTGCAGTCCTACGCGAAGCGCTACGGCATCCCGGTGCTGGCTGTGCACGCGCCGTGTCTGCTGATCTCCCAGCGGGTCTGGGGTGCCGACCCGGTGGCCAAGCTGGAACGCAGCGTGCGGACCGCGGAGGCGCTCGGCGCCGACACCGTGGTGGTGCACCCGCCGTTTCGCTGGCAGCGCCGCTACGCGCGAGGTTTCGCCGATCAGGTCGGTGAGCTCGAGGCGCATCACCCGGTCAAGGTGGCCGTGGAGAACATGTTCCCGATGCGGGCCGACACCCTGTTCCGCGACGGCGCGGTGCGCAGACTGGAACGGCGCGCGGGCCCCGGCCGCGCGGTGAGCGCGTTCAGCCCGTCCTTCGATCCGACCGACACCGGCTTCGATCACTACACCCTCGACCTCTCGCACACCGCGACCGCGGGCGCCGACGCGCTCGAGCTGGCGCGCCGGATGGGCGAGGGCCTGGTCCACCTGCACCTGGCCGACGGTCGCGGCGCCGCGCACGACGAGCACCTGGTGCCCGGCGACGGCACCCAGCCCTGCGCGCAACTGTGTGAACACCTGATACACACCGGTTTTCGCGGCCACGCGGTCGCCGAGATCAACACCCAGAACGCGCGAACCACCGCCGAACGCTCCACCCAGCTGGCGCGCACCCTCGATTTCGCACGCCGCCACCTCACCGGCGCCACCCCCGACCCCCAACCTCGCCACGCCGACCTGCCATAACGGAACGCGAGACGGAGTCAGCCGGATCCGTCACCACCAACGACCACCACCACCCTGGCCGGGTAGTCCTGATGTGTCTCTACCCCAAGGGGCCCGCCCCGATCTGGACTGACCGGAGGGTGCGACGAAGGAGTACCCGGAGGGAGGGAAGATCGGGGCCTCCAGGGCCCCGCTCGAGCGCGCCAGCGCTCCAAAAACACAGCCCCCAACTATCCCGGACTCGGTAACCCCGATGCGTCACTTGCTCGCATCGCGATGTGTCACCTGCTCGCATCCCGATACGTCACTTGCTCGCATCCCGATGTGTCACCTGCTCGCATCCCGATACGTCACCTGCTCGCATCCCGATACGTCACCACCTGCTCGAACCTCGATGCGTCACCACCTGCTCGAACCCCACCCCCTGCCCAGCGCGGAATACACCGGCCATCACCAAGCTTGTACGCTGTACGAACTGCTGTGGCCCCCCGACCAGGAGTGACGATGACGCGAGAACTCGCGACCGACGCGCCGTTCAGTCAGGTCCTCGACCTGACCGAGCTCACCACCACCGATGCCGAGACCGGCCGCTACGCCGGCGTCATCGCGCCCACCTGGACCATCGGCCCCAAAGTCCACGGCGGCACCATGGTCGCGGCCACCGCCGCCGCGGCGACCCGCTGGCTCACCGAGGCCGACGAATCGCTCGCCCAGATGGCGCCCATCGCGGCCAGCACCGACTTCCTCGGCGCCCCCGACCCCGGTGAGGTCGAATACGCGGTGCACATCCGCAAGAAGGGCCGCCAGATCTGCCTGGCCGACGTGGACCTGATCCAGAACGGCCGCACCCTCGTCCGGACCGCATTCACCTTCGGCCACCTCGACTCCACCGAGACGCGCTGGAGCGGCCCCGACACCGACATGCCCGCCGAGCCGGTCGACGAGGCGTTCCGCTACTCCGCCGATTCGCCCATGGGCAAGATCGTGCACGTCAGCCAGGGCGCCCACATGGTGATCGACCCGACCTGGGGTGAATTCCTGCGCGGTGAGACCGGCCCGCCCCGGCTGCGGCTGTGGATCCGCCCGTTCGACGGCGACGAAGCCGATCCGCGGGCCCGCGCCGCCTTCGCGATGATGGCCGCCGACATCAGCCCGCCGGTGCCGATGAACCTCGGCCACTTCGGTTGGTCGCCGACCGTGCAGATGACCACTTATCTGCGCCGCGTCCCCGCGCCCGGCTGGCTGCGCGTCATCGCGACCGCCCGTGAGGTCGGTGAGCGGATGTTCGACGAGGACCACCTGGTCATCGACTCGACCGGTGCGGTCGTCGCCCAGAGTCGCCAGCTGGCCCTGATCCCGGCGGCACGCTGACGCCACCGGGCCAACTAACCTTGTCCTCATGACGAGAATTGCGGTGGTCGGTGGCGGTCGGATCGGTGAGGCGCTGGTGGCCGGATTGCTGGAATCCGGTCGGGCGACCAAAGATCTGGTCGTGGTCGAGCCGATCGCCGCGCGCGCCGCGCAGCTGGCCGAGCGCTTCAAGGTGCGGGTGAGCGGTTCGGTCGCCGACGCCGTCGAGGGCGCCGACATCGTGGTGATCGCGGTGAAGCCCGGCGTGGTCGACTCGGTGCTCACCGATCTGTCCAAGGCCGACCTCGACAACGGTCGCGATCAGGTGCTCGTCTCGCTGGCCGCCGGTGTCTCCACCGCCCGGCTGGAGTCGAAACTGCCCGCCGGTTTCCCGGTGGTGCGGGTGATGCCGAACACGCCGATGCTGGTCGGGCAGGGTATGAGTGTGCAATCGCCCGGTCGCTACGCCAAGCCGGAGCAGCTCGAGCAGGTCGGCGAGATGCTCGAAGCCGTCGGCAAGGTGGTGACGGTGCCCGAGGCGCAGATGGACGCGGTCACCGCGGTTTCCGGTTCGGGACCGGCGTATTTCTTCCTTGTCGTCGAGGCGATGATCGATGCGGGCGTCGGCCTGGGCCTGACCCGCGAGGTGGCCAGCGAACTGGTCGTGCAGACCATGATCGGTTCGGCGGCGCTGCTGGACGAGACCGGGCAGAGCGCGGCGGAGCTCCGTGCCGCGGTCACCTCGCCCGGTGGTACCACCGCCGCGGCACTGCGCGAACTCGAACGTGGTGCGCTGCGCTCGACGTTCACCGAGGCGCTACACGCGGCCAAGCAGCGGTCCGCCGAACAGGGCGCAACGAACGAGTGACAAACGGGTACCCGGTTTGAAAACCGATTTCTCACACCCGTCGCAGTAATCCCACTGGTCCCGCTAAGCTCGTAGAAGCACGTGCGTGTCTGTTCCGCTGGTGGGGAAGCCGGCGGCGCGGGCGTGCCGGAGGTCAATGGTGCCATGATGTCTGCGAACAGAATGTCAAGTAATCCATCGGCGTCGGGCGGTGGTTCGGGTTCGCCCGCTCCACGGGTCGGCGCCACCCCGCAAACGGTGATCGGCGGTGGCACTCAGTTTCTCACCGTCGCCGAAGTCGCCGATCTCATGCGGGTGTCGAAAATGACGGTGTACCGGCTCGTGCACTCGGGTGAACTGCCCGCGGTGCGTGTCGGACGCTCGTTCCGAGTGCACGCGAAGGCGGTGCACGACTACCTGGAGACGTCGTACTTCGACGCCGGATGACGTAGTTCGGCCAGGTACAAGGGCGGTTTCGTTGCTGCTCGGGTGCCCCGGTAGCATGGACAACTGGTTCGTGTCCGCCTGCCGGTGGCACCGTTCGTGGTGTCCGGTTGCCCCGGCGGCGCGGACGCCAAACGACGCACGTGAACACCGCGTGTGTATGCCGAGTAGAGAGAACGCGAGGAAACCCTATGGGTTCTGTGATCAAGAAGCGCCGCAAGCGTATGTCGAAGAAGAAGCACCGCAAGCTGCTTCGCCGCACGCGTGTTCAGCGGCGCAAACTCGGCAAGTAAGCCTGCGTACCGCGACGAGCCCGTCACCTTCCAGGTGGCGGGCTCGCGCTGTGAAATACGCGGGTTTGTGAAGCTCATCGGTCGAGGACGGGTCGCCGATGTTAAAAGCTTGTAGATCGTGACGGCGAGTGGCGCGAATGCGGCTACTCTGGTACGCGAAACACGATGAGCAGGGGGCTTTGAGTGGGGTCAGGTTCGAGTTCCGATACACGGGAACGACACGCACCGAGAGTTGTGCTGGTCACGGGTGCCAGCCGCTTCTTCGGTGGCAATGTCGCGGCACGTTTGGCTGCCGAACCCGGCGTCGAACGTGTCATCGCGGTGGATACCGTCACTCCCAGCCGTGAGCTCCGGCGAAAAATGGGTAGTGCCGAGTTCGTGCGTGCCGATATCCGGAATCCACTGATTCGCAAAGTCGTCGAGGGCAACGACGTCGATACCGTCGTGCACGCGGCTGTGCTCACCCGTCCGCCCGCCGGTGGCGGTCGCGCGGTGATGAAAGACCTCAATGTCCTGGGCGCGATGCAATTGCTCGCCGTGTGTCAGAAAGCGCCGACGGTGCGCCGCGTGGTGGTGCGATCGTCGTCGGCGGTGTACGGCTGCAGTGCCAAGGATCCGGCGAAATTCACCGAGGAAATGGGCGCGCGCACTCCGCCCGCGGGGTGGTTCGCACGCGACATGATCGATATCGAGGCGCTGGTGCGTGGAATGGCGCGGCGCAGGCCCGATATTTCCGCATCGATTCTGCGTTTCGCGCCGATCGTCGGTCCTCGCCTGGCCGATCGGGGCGTGCAATATCTGCGTTCGCCGATCACCCCGACCGTTCTCGGTCGCGAAGCCCGACTGCAATTGCTGCACGAGGAAGACGCGGTCGCGGTGCTGGTGCACGCGGCGCAGCGCGCACACGGTGGCACGGTCAATATCGCCGGTGACGGCGCGCTGGCCATGTCGCAGGCGATCCGCCGTGCCGGGCGCATCGTCGCGCCGGTTCCCTTTTTCGTCTTCCGCACGGTCGGTCGCTCGCTGATGGGCCCGATCATGCGCGGATTCAGTGGCGAACAACCCGACTATTTCTACTTCGGCTGCGGGCTCGACACCACCCGTATGCGAACCGAACTCGGCTTCACCCCACGCTGGACCACGGTCCAGGCATTCGATGACTTCATCGCGGGCGCAGCGTTGCGGCCCGTCTTCGATCCGGCCTGGATCGACGCCGCGGAACACAAACTGCTCGGCCTCATCGGGGCCGGTACAGGAGCGCGTACATGAACGAGGGAGCGAAAGTCATTCGTCTCGACGTGAATGTCGAGACCCGGCAGCGACCGCAGACCCGGCGATGGCCGGACCAGCCGACGCAGGCGATGCCGGTCACCTCCCTCAGTGAGCGTCGACCGGGAATGCCCGCCCGCCCGCCGAAGTCGCTGACCGACATCGTGCGCGATGCCGTCGGCGAGCAGATCGAACGGACCGCCGAGTTCGCGCGCCGCAGGCTCACCGGGGACTACCAGGTCGACGAGTTCGGCTACGACCGGCACCTGCTCGAATCGGTGATCCTGCCCGCGCTCCGGCCGCTGTCGGACTACTGGTTCCGGGTCGAGGTCGCGGGGATCGAGAACATCCCCGCCGTGGGTGGCGCGCTGCTGGTCGCCAATCACGCGGGCACCGTGCCGATCGACGGGCTGATGCTGCAGCTGGCCGTGCACGACAAGCATCCGCATCAGCGGGCGCTGCGGCTGCTGGCCGCCGACCTCATCTTCGAGATGCCGTTGCTCGGCGCGCTGGCACGCAAGGCCGGGCACACGCTGGCCTGCCATCCCGATGCCGAGCGGCTGCTGCGCGCCGGGCACATCGCCGGCGTGTTCCCGGAAGGGTTCAAGGGCGTCGGAAAGAACTACGCCGACCGGTACAAGCTGCAACGGTTCGGGCGCGGCGGATTCGTGTCGGCGGCGGTGCGGGCCGGGGTGCCGATCATTCCGGTCTCGATCGTCGGTTCCGAGGAGATCTACCCCAAACTCGCCGATATCAAGCCGCTGGCACGCCTGCTCGGGCTGCCGTACTTCCCGGTGACGCCGCTGTTCCCGCATCTGGGGCCGCTGGGCGCGGTGCCGATGCCGTCGAAGTGGTACATCGAATTCGGTGAGCCGATCGCGACCACGGCGTTCGAGCCGGAAGAGGCCGACGACCCGATGACGATGTTCGAGGTCACCGACCAGGTCCGCGAGACCATCCAGCAGACGCTCTACAAGCTGCTGGCCAAGCGCCGGAACGTGGTTCTGGGGTAGATCGTTCGGGATCACTTGTTCGGTAGTCCCAGGCAGGGTTGAGGCTGTGTTTGTTGGAGCGCTGGCGCGCTCGAGTCGCGGCCCTGAGGGGCCGCCGGTTAGGCACCGGTGCTTGCTCC
>NZ_JBSGVG010000009.1:161961-235513 GCF_053608345.1 Nocardia sp. NPDC055050 | reverse complement strand
GGCTTGCTCCTTCGTCGCCTAAGCCCCGGCGCCTGACCGGCGGCCCGGCCGCGGACAGGCCACTGCGTGGCCGCCGCTCCCTACGGGTCGCGGGGGCGGGGCTGGGAGTGCTGTCATGGCGGATTTGGGGTGCCATGGCTGTGGCCGTGGGAGGGCGGGGTGAATCGCCCTCCCCGGGGTCGGGTCAGGCGTCTACGGTGGCGGCCGCGTCGGACGCGGTGGGTTCCGCGGGCTTGCGGCGGCGCCTGCGGCGGGCCGGCTTGGCCGTGTCGTCGCCGTCGTTGTCGGCCGGGGCCGATTCGGGGGCGTCGGTGGCGGGCTCGCTCGACTCGGTGGTCGCTGCTTCGCCTGCCTCGGCGGGCTTGCGGCGGCGGCGCCTGCGGCGGGCGGGCTTGTCGCCGTCGGCCGCTTCGTCGGCGTTGTCGGCCGACTCGGTGGTCGTGGTCGACTCGGTGCCCTCGGTGTCGGCCTTGCCACCGCGGGTGCGGCGGCGGCTGCGGGAGGACTTGGGGCGCTCGGTGCGCTCCTCGACTACGGCGTCGTCGTCACGGGTGGGGGCCGCGGGCTTGCGGATCACGCCGGTGATGCCCTCGGGGATGCCGAGGTCGCTGTAGAGGTGGGGGGAGCGCGAGTAGGTCTCGGCGGGGTCGGCCATGTTCAGGCCGAGCGCCTTGTTGATCGACTCCCAGCGGTGCAGTTCGTCCCAGTCGATGAGGGTGATCGCGACACCGGTGCGGCCGGCGCGGCCGGTGCGGCCGATCCGGTGCACGTAGGTCTTCTCGTCCTCGGGGCACTGGTAGTTGATGACGTGGGTGACGTCGTCGATGTCGATACCGCGCGCGGCGACATCGGTGGCGACGAGCACGTCGATGGCGCCCTTGCGGAACTTGGTCAGCGCCTTCTCGCGGGCGATCTGACCGAGGTCGCCGTGCACGGCGCCGACATTGAAACCACGCTCGGCGAGATCGTCGGCCACCTTCTGCGCGGTGCGCTTGGTGCGGGTGAAGATCATCGTCGCGCCGCGGGACTCCGCCTGCAGCACGCGCGCGACCAGTTCGGCCTTGTCCATCGCGTGGGCCCGGTAGACGAACTGCGCGGTGCGATCGTGCACGGCGGAGTCGTTGGCGAGCTCGGCGCGGATGTGGGTCGGCCTGGTCAGGAAGGTGCGGGCGAGGGTGATGATCGGGCCGGGCATGGTGGCCGAGAACAGCATCGTCTGACGCTTGTCCGGCACCATCGACAGGATGCGCTCGATATCGGGCAGGAAGCCCAGGTCGAGCATCTCGTCGGCCTCGTCGAGGACGAGCACGCCGATCTTGCCCAGGATCAGGTGGTTCTGGTTCGCCAGATCCAGCAGGCGACCGGGGGTGCCGACGACCACGTCGACGCCGTCGCGCAGTGCGGCGATCTGGGTGTCGTACGGGCGGCCACCGTAGATGGCGGCGACCTTCAGCGAACCCTGGTGGTTGGTCAGGTACTTGCTCGCGTTCTCCAGGTCCTTGGTGACCTGGATGCACAGCTCGCGCGTCGGCACGATCACCAGCGCGCGCGGGGTGCCGTCGAGCGGGGTGGTGCCGGTGTCGGCGGTGGCGATGCGGTGCAGCAGCGGCACGCCGAAACCGAAGGTCTTGCCCATGCCGGTGCGGGCCTGGCCGATGAGATCCTCGCCGGCCAGTGCCAGCGGCAGGGTCAGTTCCTGAATCGCGAAGGTGCGTTCGATCCCGATCTCACCGAGTGCGCGCACGATTTCTTCGCGCACGCCCAATTCGGCGAAACTCGGCGGGATGTGGGTGTTGTCCAGTTCGGCCGTCAGGAGTGTGTCGGCCAAACCGGGTTCCTGTTCGACAGTGATCTTGCTCAGTGTTCGTGCCTTCCTCGTCATTGCATCTCGCACGCACGAGGTGGGGCGGGCCGGTCGGCCCGCGACGACCACATACCCGCCTGTGATATTCACCGGGCCGGCGCCGGATAACCATCGCCGACCAGGCGTTATGCGTGGTCGTCGAGACGGTGTCATCGGCGCGGCGCTGCGGTGATGCGGATTCGTTGCGCGCACATTTTCTTCGACATTGCTGTCTGGGCAACGCCGCTGTCCGCCCGCGCTGTGCGCCGGTGGAGTGCCACGCCGCGGAGTATGTCCGGGCGTCGAAACTAGCGTTGTCCACGGAGATTGTAGCGTGATATTCTGCGGAATCCGAATTTCGACGTGGTTGAATGCCGCGCGAAAACGGGCTCGCCACGGGATTACCTCAGCACCGGTGGTGTGTCGCAGCGCAATTCATCGGTGCCGGATTTCGCGCGTGTCCACCGGTGTAATCGAGCTCACTGGTACCGGCGGTACTGTGTGTGAGACATTTCTAGTCGTGAGTATCACCGACACCGTCACCACTGCCGCGCGCAACGCGTGGGCGCTGAGCTTCGGCGCAGGCATCGAGCCCGTCGACCCGGCGCCCTCGACCGTGCTGTGGGACGAGCCGCATCGTCTGCTGCGTCGCTACGATACCGAATTCCAGTCTGCGGCAAGCGATTCCGCGGTGTTGCTGGTGCCGCCACTGGCCGCGCCCGCCACCTGCTTCGACCTGCGTCGCGACCAGAGCCTGGCCCGGTACCTGGTGGAGACCGGACGTGCGCCCTACCTGATCGACTACGGCGACATCTCCTTCGCCGATCGCCGGATGGGCTTCGAGGACTGGGTCCTCGACATCCTGCCCGAGGCGATCCTGCGCGTGAGCGCCGATCGCGGCGGCGCCCCGGTCGACCTGATCGGCTGGTCCGTCGGCGGCATGTTCTCGCTGCTCACCGCAGCCGCGAACCCGGAACTGCCGATCCGCTCGGTCACCGGTGTAGGCCCGCCGCTCGACTACGACAAGATGCTCGGAATTCCGCAGCTGCGCGCGGTCGCCGGCCTCACCGGCGGCTGGGGCTCCACCACGGTTGTCCGTGCCGCGGGCGGCATTCCGGCACCGCTGACCAAACTGGCCTACCGGCTCGCCGCCTACGACCGTGAACTGGCGCGTCCGAGGTTCATCGCCAGCAATATCGCGAACACCGGGACCCTGGCCAAGATGGAATCCATCGACCGTTTCCAGGCTGCCATGCCCGGCTACCCCGGCCGCTTCTACAACCAGCTGTGGGGCCGGATGATGCTGGCCAACGACATCGGCAACGGCAGGCTCGAACTGCGCGACCGGACCATCGAACTCGCCGACGTGCGCGTGCCCGTGCTGCTGATCGGCGGCAAGTCCGACGTGATCACCCCCAAGGCCGCTGTCGAGGCCGGTTTGCGCACGCTGTCGGGCTCGTCATCGGTCACCTACGAGGTCGTTCCGGGCAGTCACCTCGGCATTCTCACGGGACCGGAGGCCCGCGAGACGACCTGGACACACCTCGACAAATTCCTGGCCGAACGCGACTGAGCACCGATCGGGACTATTGTTGACAGCCATGGGAGCCCAGACCTCTGCCGCGCCGGAATTCTTCTCGACCGAGCCGCTCGCCGCGGACCACGCGGGGGTGACGGAGCTGTTCGCGGTCCTCGCCTACGGCGAGCTGTCCGCGTTCTACCGGCTCGCCGAAGAGGCGAAGCAGGCGCCGTCGCTGCGCGGCCGGATCGGCGTCGCCAAGATGGCCGCCGCCGAGCTCGCGCACTTCGAGACCCTGGAAGCGGCGCTCACCGAGCGCGGCGCCGACGCCGAGGCCGCGATGGCGCAGTACCAGGGCGCGCTGGACTCGTACCACGCCTCCACCGACCCGTCGACCTGGCTCGAGTCGATGGTGAAGTTCTACGTCGCCGACGGCCTGGCCGCCGACTTCTACACCGAGATCGCGGGCGCGCTACCCACCGAGGTCTCCGATGTGGTGCGCGATGTCCTCGCCGAGACCGGTCACTCGCAGTTCGTGGTCGACGAGGTCCGCAGCGCGGTGGCGGCTAGCCGCTCCGAGCGCGACCGCCTCACGCTGTGGGGGCGCAGGCTGCTCGGCGAGGCGATCACACAGGCGCAGTTCGTGATGGCCCAGCGCGACGAGCTGGCCGAACTGGTCCTCGCCGCCACCGGCGATCTCAACGGCATCGCGACCCTGTTCGACCGCATGCAGCAGCGGCACGCGGCCCGCATGGCAGAACTCGGCCTGTAGCTGTTCGGCCCTCGGGTACCCGGCTTGACCGGGGGTGATCAGCCGCCGATCGCGTGGTGCTGGACGAGGCGCAATTCCGGTGTGCGGGAGACGGTTTCGCGGGGTAGCCAGATCACGACCTGTTGATCGTTGTCGGCCGCCAGCGTCTGCACCGTGTAGGTGATGGTGCCTCGGGTGGGATGTTCGAAGCCGAGCAGGGTGGGCAGATCCTCCGCGAGGCGATGGGGTTGCCAGCGGCGGGCGAACTCGGGTTCCTCGCACAGGTCGGCGATGAGTTCGGCGACGCGTTCGTCATCGGGGCGACGCAGGCGCGTTCTGGCGAGCTGGTCGGCGAGTTGGTCGGCGAACTGGGCCCAGTCGGTGACCGTGGTGCGGGCGAGCGGATGGCGGAACGTCCACAGGGCCAGGTTGACCAGGTCGGGATTGTCGAGCAGGCCGAGCGGGGCGGCCAGGTCCGACCACGCGTTGTTCCAGGCGAGCACGGTGGCGCGGGGTCCGAGAGCGAACGCCGGGGTGGGGTCGAGCGAGTCGAGCACGCCGCGCAGGGCGGGGGGCACCTGATCGAGCGCGGGATCGAAAGCGGTACTCGGGCACCGGGCGTCGCTGCTGGTGGTCAGGGCCAGCCAGGCGAAATGGCCACGCTCGGTGTCGTTGAACCGCAGGGCGGTGGCGAGTGCGTCGACGACCGCCATCGACGGATTGGTGTCGCGGCCCTGCTCGAGCCGGGCCAGATAGTCGGCACTGACACCGGCCAGTACCGCGACCTCTTCACGTCGAAGACCAGGGGTGCGACGCCTGCCGCCGCCGGGCAGGCCCACGTCGGCTGGATTCAGCTCGGCTCGACGGGCGACGAGAAGTTCCGCGAATGCCGAACGAGCGCCGGGATGATCTGCCATATCTGCGCCTACCATGTCTCGATGGTGCCCGGTCATGGCGTTGTCAGCCACGCCCTGCCAGGACCAGGATAACCGCGGTCTGGTTAACGGACCGCAGTCCGGTCAGGGTGGAGGCATGACTTCCTCGACACAGACCCAGCAGCTGAAGACCGGGTCCTGGGCCCTCGACACCGCCCACTCCTCGGTCGCGTTCACCATTCGCCACCTCGGGATCGCCAAGGTGCGCGGCGGATTCACCCGCTTCCAGACCGAGTTCGTCGTGGACGAAACGGGCGCGGCCACCCTCGGCGCCACCATCGAACTCGATTCCTTCGACACCAGCAACGCCGACCGCGACGCTCACATCCGCCAGGCCGACTTCCTCGACGTCGCCAACCGCCCGACCCTGAGCTTCCGCGCCACCCAGCCGGTCCGGGTCGCCGAAACCTTCACCGTCACCGGCGAGGCCACCCTGGGCGCGATCACCCAGCCGCTGACCCTCGACGTCGAATGGGGCGGCATCGCCGACTTCCCCGACGGCACCCGGCACGCGGGTTTCTCCGCCACCGGCGCCATCAAGCGCACCGACTTCGGCGTCGGCGTCGCTATGCCGGGCATGCTGTCGGACACCGTGAAGATCGAACTCGAGATCGAACTGATCGAGCCCGCCTGATCCCGTTCGCTGACAGCGCACCAGGTGTGGGAGCGGTGGTGTTCGGGCTGCACTAGCCTGGGACCTGACAACACAGGACTCTTACGTTCGGAGGTTGGCCGTGGAGGTCAAGATCGGTATTTCGGATAGCCCGCGCGAGCTCGTGATCAACAGTGCGCAGAGCCCTGATGAGATCGAGGCGCTGGTGTCCGATGCGCTGAGCGGCTCCGCCGGTGTCGTGTCACTCACCGACGAGAAGGGCCGCAAGTTCCTGATCCAGGCCGCGAAGGTCGCCTACGTGGAAATCGGTTCCCCGGCCGTCGGCCGAGTCGGCTTCGCCACGATCTGAGCTGCGAACACAAAAATGCCCCGCCATTTCCGATGGCGGGGCATTTTTCGTCGTTGCGGACTCAGAGGTCCTGGGAGTAGGCACGCTGGGCGGCGGTCAGCGGCACGTGCTTGAGGCCACCCCAGGCCAGCGACACCGTGGTGTCGACGGCTTCGTCCTTGGGGACCGGGCGGTCGGCTTCGAGCCAGTAGCGCGCCGAGAACTGGCTGGCGCCGACGAGGCCGACGGCAAGGATGCGCGCGCGATACGGGTCGAGACCCGAGTCGTGGGCGACCAGATCGAACACCGCGTCGACACAGGCCTCGGTGGCCTGCTCGACCCGGCGCTGCACCTGCGGTTCGCTGGTGAGGTCGGATTCGAAGACGAGGCGGAAGCCCTGCATCTCGTTGTCGACGAAATCGAAGTACGCGGCGACGGCGGCCCGCACGCGCTGCTTGTTGTCGGTGGTGGAGCGCAGCGCCTGGCGCACGCTCGACACCAGGATGTCGACGTAGTTCTGCAGCACCGCCAGGTACAGCTCCAGCTTGCTGGCGAAGTGCTGGTACAGCACCGGCTTGCTGACCCCGGCTACCTGGGAGATCTCGTCCATGCCCGCCGCGTGGTAGCCGCGCTGGACGAAGACCTCGCTGGCGGCGAGCAGCAGCTGCTGGCGGCGCTCGTCGCGAGGCAGGCGGGTGCCGCGTTTGGCCGGGACCGTCTCCGGCACCGATCGGCGCGAGGGCATGCGGTCCACGAGGTCAGTCATCTCGGCTCTCTATAGTCGATTCCCCAGGCCGCCGGGTGTGCGGTCGGGTATCCCACGAACGATACTCGCACGGTGTTCGCCCTGCGTCTCGCCCTGGAAATGTAGTACCAGTCCACGGAGTTCGCCGGGCCGTAACCGCGCGATCTCCTCCGGCCGCCCGTACGGCGGATTTGCGCACTGTGAGAATCTGATGGGGTGACCGACCGGACGGATGACCATGCCGACGGCGGGCGCGATGTCGCTCGCTCCACGCAACCCTCCGAGTCCGGTGCTGTCACGTCGGCGCAGGAGGGGCGGGAGTTGCAGGTCTACGACCCGCTCGGGCTCTATCAGCCCGCCGACCGATCCCGCCAGCCGTTGCGTGCCCGCTGGGATCCCACCGACCACGACAACGGCCGCCCGCGCAGCCCGCAGCGGGAGGCGAAGAAGCAGAGCGCGCTCGGTCGATTCGTGTCCGCCTACGGGTGGCGTGCCTACGCGCTGCCGGTGCTGCTCGCCATCACCGTGCTGGTCGTCGTCGACGCGGTGCGCACGGGACCGATCCCGCCGCCGAGCGATCCCGGCTTCGGCGCGCTGAGTCCCAAGGTGGCGCAGTCCGGCATCATCGGCGCACCCCCCGGCGACGGCAAGTTCCCCGCCGATCTGCCGCTGGGCGCGCTGCCGGAGGGCGGCGACTACGTCGAGCGCGCGGCGGGCACCTGGCATGTGGTGCCGGGCACCAGCGCCCAGGTCGGCGCCGGCACCGAGCGCGTGTTCCGCTACACCGTCGAAGTCGAGGACGGCATCGACACCGCACCGTTCGGTGGCGACGCCGCCGTGGCGAAGATGGTGGAGACCACCCTGGCCAACCCGAAGAGCTGGACCAACGACCCCAAGTTCGGCTTCCAGCGCATCGACGCGGGCCCGGCCGACTTCCGGCTCTCGCTCACCTCTCGCGAAAGCACCCGCGCCGCGTGCGGCTTCGAGATCCCGATCGACTCGTCGTGCTACAACGCCGACCTCGACCGGGTCGTGCTCTCGGAGGTCCGCTGGGTCCGCGGCGCGCTGGCCTTCGACGGCGACATCGGTTCCTACCGGCAGTACCAGATCAACCACGAGGTCGGCCACGCCATCGGCTATCACGGCCATCAGCCGTGCGAGACCGACGGCGGCCTCGCGCCGATCATGATGCAGCAGACCTTCGGCACCAAGAACAACGACATCGCCCTGCTCGACCCCCACGGCGTGGTCCCCGCCGACGGCAAGACCTGCCGCTTCAACCCCTGGCCGTACCCGCGCGGCTAGTGGCCTCGCCCATGCGGGACCATGGACGGGAAGAACAGCGCGGCGGGTCTTGTTGTAGACAGCAGAACGGCCACCAGGCCCAGCCGCCTTCAGATACAGGAGTTCTCACGTGTCTCTCACAGGGACGTTGCCGCCGCTGGTTGAACCGGCCGCGGAACTGACCAAGGACGAAATCGCTCGCTACAGCAGGCACCTGATCATCCCCGATCTCGGTGTCGACGGTCAGAAGCGGTTGAAGAACGCCAAGGTCCTCGTGATCGGCGCGGGCGGCCTCGGCTCGCCTGCCCTGCTCTATCTGGCCGCGGCCGGTGTCGGCACGCTCGGCATCGTCGAGTTCGACGAGGTCGACGCCTCCAACCTGCAGCGCCAGATCATCCACGGCGAATCCGATATCGGCCGTCCCAAGGCCGACAGCGCCCGCGATTCCATCCTGGAGATCAACTCCGGGATCGACGTGCGGCTGCACAAGATCCGCCTGGAGCCCGAGAACGCCGTGGAGCTGTTCGCCGAGTACGACCTGATCGTCGACGGCACCGACAACTTCGCCACCCGCTACCTCGTCAACGACGCCGCCGTCCTCGCGGGCAAGCCCTACGTGTGGGGCTCGATCTACCGCTTCGAGGGCCAGGTCTCGGTGTTCTGGGAAGACGCCCCCGACGGGCGCGGCATCAACTACCGCGACCTGTACCCGGAGGCCCCGCCGCCGGGAATGGTCCCCTCCTGCGCCGAGGGTGGCGTGCTGGGCGTGCTGTGCGCGTCGATCGGATCGGTGATGGTGACCGAGGCGATCAAGCTGATCACCGGCATCGGTGAGACGCTGCTCGGCCGCCTGATGGTCTACGACGCACTGGACATGAACTACCGCACCATCAAGCTGCGCCGCGATCCGCAGCGTGAGCCGATCACCGAACTGATCGACTACGACGCGTTCTGCGGTGTGGTGTCGGAGGAAGGCACCGCGGCCGCGGCCGGGTCGACCATCACCGCCGCCGAGCTCAAGGATCTCCTCGATGCCGACAAGGTCGAGCTGATCGACGTGCGCGAGCCGGTGGAGTGGGACATCGTCCACATCGCGGGCGCGACCCTGATCCCCAAGGACCGCATCCTGTCCGGCGAGGCCCTGTCCGAACTGCCGCAGAACAAGCCGATCGTGCTGCACTGCAAGACCGGCATCCGGTCGGCGGAGGCGCTGGCCGCGTTGAAGCGCGCCGGTTTCGCCGACGCGACGCATCTGCAGGGCGGCGTGGTGGCCTGGGCCAAGCAGGTGGATCCGTCGCTTCCGGTCTACTGACCCGATAGCTGCCGGTTTGCGACCTCATCGCATATTGCGGTGAGGTCGCAAAGTGGACTATCACAGCGTGCCTTGGGTCGCCTGCGGTGATCACGGGGTTACGGTACGGCCGTGACCTCAGTCGAACCTCCCGAGCATGTGCGAGCCACATTCGGGCTTCGCGAAGTGACGCCGGTTTCCCTCGGAGACTGGGACGGTGGCTGGCGCATGGGCGACGTGGTGCTCAGCCCCGTCGCCGATCACGCCAGGGCCGCGTGGTCGGCGAAAGTACGCGAACACCTGGCGGTCGACGGGCTGCGGGTGGCCCGCCCCGTCCGCGCCACCGACGGACGCTATGTAGTCTCCGGTTGGCGTGCCGACACCTTCGTGGACGGCGCCCCCGAGCCCCGCCACGACGAGGTCGTCTCGGTCTCCCTGCGGTTGCACAAGGCGACAGCGGAATTGGAACGCCCCCGCTTCCTGGTCCAGCCGCCCGTCGCCCCGTGGGTCGACGTGGACGTGTTCGTCGCCGCCGACCGGGCAGCCTGGGAATCGGTCCCGCTGCGCACCCTGCGCGCGGGCGGTGTCCCCATCGCTGCCACCCCCGACGGCCAGCGTTCCCTCGAACTGATCGGCCAGCTCGCCACGCTGCGCAAACCCGTCCGCAGCCCCGACCAACTCGTCCACGGCGACCTCTTCGGCACGGTTCTGTTCACCGGCGCCCACACCCCCGGCCTCACCGACATCACCCCCTACTGGCGCCCCGCCACCTGGGCCGCGGGGGTCGTCGTGGTCGACGCGCTGGCGTGGGGTGGGGGCGATGACGGCTTACTCGACCGCTGGGCCACCCTGCCCGAATGGCCCCAGATGCTGTTACGGGCGTTGATCTTCCGCCTGGCCGTCCACGCCCTGCACCCGCGTTCGACCCCCGAAGCGTTCCCTGGGTTGGCGAGAACAGCGGATATGGTGCGACTCGCATTGTGATGTCGGATTTATCCCACCGACCATCCGGTTGAGATGTAGTGCCGGACAATCGGATTCGGTAGCTTCTCGCTTCCGGTCGAGGTAAATTCAAGCCGCTACCTGTGGGGATCTCCCATGGGCCAGGGGGCTTCGATGACTGAATGAGGTCGGCGGCAGATGAGGATTCAGCCCAGGAAACAGATTCTGGAGATCTGGCGTGCGCTTGTCGGGTCGTGCTACGACGACGGTGCCTGGCAGTGGGGCGGTATTCGTGGCGCCAATTCGATCAGCGACTCCGAACAGTTGCTCTGCCTGCTGTATCCGGCCACTGAGATCGTCGGATTCACGCTCGATCGCCCCGACGACATGTCCGACGATGTCAAGGGGGTGCTCTCGCCGCTGGGTGGACCGAAGGTGATCGGGCTGAAAGTCCTCGAGGTGATGGAGGACTACCTGATTCGCAACACCGACGTGAAGACCGGTGAACCGCTCTTCGACGCAGGGAGTTATCTGCAGTCCACCGAACCCGATCGACCGCCCACCGACGATCAGCAGAAGATCGAAGTGGTGGACGGATACTCCATGTCGGTGACGCTGTGCATCGCGGGCCTGGGCTTTCTTCGGGTCTTCGAGAATTGGATCCGCGCGGAGCGGCGTGGCGAGATCGACCGCGTCACGGCGACTACCGAGAAATTGAGCGCTCGCTTGACGGCGGCGATGACCGGACTGGTGCGCAGCTTCGTCGTCAATGCCGTGGCACCGACCTCAGACGAGGGCAAGGCCATGCTCAGAATGCTCAACCAGCAGGACCTGCCGGATCGGGCCGTAGTCGAGGAGTTCGCGACGAGCCTGGAGCGGGTTCGGACCAGGCTGCGCACCGATGTCAAGCTCGGCAAAGCCCCGGGCGCCGCGCTGGACGACGAGGGAATGTTGTTCGAATGCGGCTGGAGCTGGGGAATCGTGGCCGGCGCAGACGACGTCGAATTCATCGACGCGGCGAACGGCACAGGTGATGGTGTCGCCGAGGCCCGCCCGTACCTGTATTTCACCGTGATCGCGTTGGACGGCATCAACGACGTCCTCTCACAGCGCACCCGTGAACTCGACCTCTTCAACGACGACCAGTATCGACTGGCCGAGGCGTTGCGGATCCGCTGGGATCTGACCCAGCGCTATTGGGCAACGGTCGCTCGATTCGGTTCCGGCCGTTGGCCATTGGAAGACATTCCGTGGCGGACCTCCGACGGTGAGGAATCGGACTACTTCAGTCTCATCGTCTCGGCGGTGCTGATCCAGGAACTCGTCGCCCGCACAGCATCCGATGACGATCTCACCCGGGCTGTAGACATCTTCGACGAGCTGGCCAGACGTGGACGGATCCTTCGGCGCGCGACCAGTGGCGATCCCGCTGTCGAACTGCACGATCCCGGCGTTCGGATGGTGCTGCGCGGCAGTGAAAAGGTCGACAACGGTCCGAGATTGGCGTGGGCGGTCTCGGATTTCGCCGCGGTGTTGCTGAAAAGAAGTCTGCAGGCGGCTCGGTTGTCCGGCAACATCACCGCACGTGATCAGCTGATGGAATTGGCCAAGGCGATCATGGACCACCTCGACCGGAGGATGATCCAGGAAGGTCCGGCGACAGGGCTGTGGGACGACCCCGGTGCCGTATTCGGTACGGACACAACAAAACCGGTGACCGCACCCTCCTGGTACATGACTGAGCGCATCGTGGAATGTCTGGTCGCGGCCGACAGGACCTATCGGGAAGCGCCACTGCGTTCACCCGCGATGGTGACTCGCGCTGTCGAGTTGCTCAACGAGGCCGAACATCTGCTCAACCAGGGAATGCTCAACGTCAGCATCGAGGACAAATCACCCAACCGGATCGAACTCGATGACGTCGAGGACAAGCTCGAACGCGCCAGGAAACTGGTGAACGTGCAGCCCGGTACCGCGTTCACACTCGCCTCGGCGGCGCTGGTAGCGCTGAACCGGTTGGCGTTCGCGACCCAAGACGCGACCAGGAGCAGCTGACCGATGATCGTGTTCGCGACTTCAGACAAAGGCGGAACAGGGCGGTCCGTCACCAGTTGCAATATCGCCCATCGCCTGTGTGCCAGTGGAAGGAGCACCGTGTATGTCGATTTCGACTTCGGATCGCCGACTGCGGGCGCGGTGTTCGAGATCGGCACCATCGAGCGGGGAACAGCGCCGGGTACCGGGACCCATTCCTTTTTGACCGGGCGTAACAGCGTTGTGCACAGCGTCGATGTGCACAAGCAGACCGATCGTCAGGACCTCCGCAAACACCGGACCAGGTTGGCGAAGCTGACATTGCTGCCCGGCGACGAGGGTGGCGGTGAGCTGACCAAGTTGGCGGACTACCCCGGGATCGTCACCCGGTGCGTCGAATTGTTGCTCGGGCTCGCCGCCGCCAACAAGGTAGTGATCGTGGATCTGAGCGCAGGCAGATCGGTGGCGCTCGAGCTGGCGCTGCGAGCCGCCGCTACGCCGCAGATGCGGGCGACAACGGTGCGGTGGTTGGTCTTTCATCGGTGGACACGCCAGCACATTCTCGCTGCGGGCGGCTTGATGCTCGGTCCGAACGGGTTGCTGCGCGGCGGTGCGGCCGCCGGTCACGACGCGGAGGAATTGCGCCGCAATATGCGCTTCGTTCGCACGGCGGTACCACAGTTGAACACCCCGACCTCGGCTGCTACCGCACCGCAGGCAGCGTGGCAGAACAAGCAGGAATCCGCGCTGCGTGCGCTGGCGTCGACGGAGCGGATCGGTGAGACGGTGCTGATCGGCGCCACCCCGGTCGAACCCGTGCTGCAGTGGCGCGAGCAGCTGATTCTCGACGTCGACGTCAGCGCCGGGATCGCCAATGCCGCCACGGTGACCGCGTTCCAGGAACTGGCGCGAAAGCTGGTGAGTAGAGACGAATGGCAGGAGGTCTGATGCACACGAGCGAGGAATTCACAGGCTACGTCGAGGCCGGGGAGATGGCCACGGTGCCAGGCACCGATATGTCTCACCTGTCGATCGAAGTCGGGCACTTCTATATGGAGGATCTGCTCAACGGAGTCGAGCGGATCGAAGCCCAATTCGAACGGGTCAGGGCGATGCTCGATGCCTTGGTGGCTCTCGAATCCGTGGCATGGTCGCGCAAGGGAGGGGAGGTTCCGTTTCGGGTGAGCACATGTTTCCTGCTGGATGACTACTTTCGCGCCGATACCGACCCACGGGAGATTATCCCCAAGCTGCGAAGCGCGGCCGCCGGATGTGGTGTGCCGATCGACTACCTCGCGCGCGAGGCCGGCTGCCATGAGGCACCGCGGGTGGGTGAAGTGATCCCGCTGGCGAAGGCTGTTGCCGACATGTTGGTGGAGGAGCCGATCGAGCACACCACCGGTCAGCGTCCCCCTGCGCAAGATCTCGGCTGGCTGGCCAATGGTCGCCGTTCCAGTGAGAGTGAAGCGGGTCCTGCGATGGATATCCGCCCTTACATGCCACCGCGGGAATTCGGGCGGCAGCGAAGTCTGTCTATTTTCGCCGATATCGAGATGTGGCGTGCGGATTCGGATTCGGCGGATGGGCGACTCTGGTCCTGTCCGTTCCTGGCCTCTGTGTGGCATCTGCTTCGTCTCGGCATGCTTCGGTATCAGGACGAGGTAGCGGTGACGCCGGTCGCCGTGCATCCCGACGTCGAAGGATTCGTGTGGCCGAGCGACTGGCGGGACTTGCCCGCGGTGATGCAACTGAATCCGAACGCGCAGCCGTTCACCGCGTATCGCTCCTTGTCGCTGATGCCGCAGCGGTATATCGGCATCGAACACGCGGTTCGGGTGATTCTCGATCACCTCGATCTCGATGAGCGAGTGGTGAGTTCGGTTGTCGATCGGGCGCGCGGCGAAGGCCTTGCCCTGCCCGGGCGGGTGAGCGAACGGATCGGGCACGTGCTGTTCGACGGGTCCTGATGGGTAACTGACACAAGACATTCAGGTGTCAATGGCGTATAATGTCCTCCGGTTGCCTACACTTTTCCCATGCCGATAGACGGGCGCCCCTTGGTGGCGTTGGGTGAAGTGCGCACCTGCCTGCTGCCGAACTCCGCCGCGCTGAGCCGCGATGCGGCGGTCGACCTTCTCGACGTGGTGTTGGGTCGACCGGGTCTGTCTCGCGAACGTCCCTTGGATTGGGCCGAATCTCCGCGTCTCGCGGTCGGCATCGACTGTCAGTTGGTACCGCATGTCCGATCCCGCGGTGTCGGTACGGTCGCCACGAACGCGCTGGTCATCGGCGGCCGGGTGCTGCAGAGCTCAGCGCACGCCATTGTCGCGCCCGCCGCGACATCGTCGGGGCGGCGGCAGACGTGGGCGCACTATCTAGGTCGTGTGGGCACTGTCGAACTGTTGACGGGGGCATCGGCCACGATTGCCGATCGTCTGGTGGTCGGCTTTCTCAGCACTGCCCGCGCCGCCGACCCGGTCCTGGATATCACTGCCATCAGCACTCGACTGCTGACGAAGGTGCACAGCGATGTTCGGCTCGACCGGCAGCCACCGCTGTTGGTCGAACCCACACGGCTGCGGTGGGCCGCCCGCGTCGTGCCCGGGGCGCAGGCATCGGTGCTCTTCGGCTTGCATCAGGATCGAACCCGCACCGCGTTGGTGACGGTCGGTTCCGCCGACGACCTGCCCGAGGTTCGTCGATACTGCCAGGATCTGGCAGTGCACGATTGGTTGCTCACCGCTGTCATCGATGTCATCGAGGATGCTGAGTTCGCCCAAACCTCAGGCAGCACACCGGAATCGGTGCTGGCGCCGGCACTGCAGCATCTCGCCCATCTGTGGATGCCCAGTGCTCACACCCCACCGTTGCTCCGCTGTCTGTGGGAGCAACTGGAGAATGATCCCGGCTTCTCCCGTCAATGGAATGCCAGGATCGGACAATTGCGCGACCGCGTCGCCGTCGCGACCTTGGCCGCGCTGCACCGAACCTCCGCGCAAGTGCGTCAGTGGTAGCGACTAGAGCCGGAACCATCGTCGCACGAGCAGAGCGAAGAAGACCGAGGTTGTCACGCTGCCGAGGTAGGACTCGACGATCAACAGCACCCGCGCCGTTGGTTCGAGGTCCATGGCGTCGAGGTCACCGAGTCCGAGTGGGTTGAGGAATTCGATCAGGGACAGATGTGCCGCTGTGGTAGCCGCAACATCGGTCACCAGCATCAGGGCGCCCGCGAACAGCGCCAGTTCGCAGGCGATCCAGCCCAGCAGCCTGAATGGTCGATACCCATAGCCGCACAGAATGTTTGCGACGAAGCCCGGCGCGCGACGCATTCCCCGACGTTGCGCTCGAGTGCGGGCTCGGGCCAATGCGAGCCCGCACCGGTCCTGATCGTCGAGGTCGGCATTGATCGCATGAAGATCACGTGCCTGCCGAAAGGCTACGCAGGCATGGGCGGGCAGGTCGACGTCGAGTAATCGCGCTCCGAGATCCTCGTAGATCAATGCCAGCATGCGGTTCTGCCTTCGGCTCAGCCGAAGCGGTCCTCTTGCCTCGATTTCCGCGGCCAGCATCGCCATCGCCAGCACCCGCAGCGTGTGGTCCGAGGGGGTCGGGTGCTCGAGAATATCGTCGATCGGTGCATATACACGAGCGAAAACCAGACTGTCGCCCGCACGCCGAGTCGAAGGGGGATCGTATTCGGCCAGGACACGTTCGACCCGGCGATCGAGCTGATCCAGATTGTCCTGCTCGCTGCCGCTCTCCGGCGCTGCCAGGGTCTCCAGATAGGCATCGGCGTGGCGTTCGATGAGAGTGATCTTCGAGGCGACGAACGGTGACAGCTGGTCAGTAGGGTCATCCTCCCTGAACACAAGCTATCCCCGCGGCCCGTCACCCTTGGACCATCGACGGTCCTGCGGTCCGGCATCCCACCAATACCCCGCGGAATCGTCCAGTCGATGCACGAGGAGGTCTCGCGGTTCTTCTGGGCCGAAGTAGTGTTCGTCGTGGTCGACCCAGACGAATCCAGACTTCTTGTACAGGTTGACCGCAGGGGTGTTCGAGGGGCGCACCGTGATGAAGACCGTGTCGATCCGCGCACCACGGCAGCGCTCGACCGCGCGCACCAGCAACTCTCTACCCAGTCCGAGACCCTGATGGCTACCCGCGACCGCGAGGCCGATCACCCAGGCGGACCCTTCCTGATCGACCGCGACGAGCGCGTATCCGCAGATCTCGCGCTCGATTTCCGCTACTACCCAGTGTGATCCGTGCACCTCGAACAATTGCCGTAACACGAAGTACGGGTAGGACAGCGAGGAGAACTCCTGGGATTCCAGCGCTGCGATCGCCGTCAGATCATCGACGTCGGCGGGGCGGAAATCGGGCTCGGCGGCGCCGTTCTCGCTCGAACTGTCCAAAACGCGACCCCCGTTGCCTGATGCGCCCACCATCCAGAGTAGAGCAACTCCCTTGCAGCGGAAGACATATGGAGTCCGCACCAAACTGCGGCGTAGACGGCAGGCAAAATAGTTTGTTGCGCAACGAGTCTCGCGGGAGATCCGTGATCTGGTGTGGACGACGGTCCACGGGCGGATCGGCACGGCGCCGCAGGGACGGGGCTTTTCGCAGCCGAGGCGTGGTTGGGCGCAATGTCGATGTCGGTGTTCTATGCGCTGCTGGTCCCGGGTTGTCACCAGGGACGAGGCAGGTTTTCGGCCCGCGCGGCGTAGTACGTTGCCACATCGATCCGGCGCTTCACTTGCTCGACGCGGGCGGCCCACTGTTTGGAGAAGCCGGCCGCTGCCTGCAGATCCCGCCACGGTGCTCGCATCGCGGCGGGAACCTGGGCGCCCGGCATCCATAGGTGCGCGAGATGTTCGAACACGGGCGCGAGCACTGCGACCTGCGTCCGTTATCGAATCCTTCGGCCGCCCGCACTTTCGCATCGATGACGGTCAGTAACCAGTCGTGTACGGCTACGTCCTGGCAGAAGCGCAGGGCGTCAGGCAGATTCGTAGCTTCCCGCACGGTGACCTGTAGGGCTCTGTTCAGGTCGTCCTCGAGACGCAGCGACACAGCGGGTCCGGCGCTGCCGCCCACAATGGCGGTCCACCGCAGTCGCGTGGTCGGCGCCCGCAGTGGTGGCCGTTGATCCAATAGCCGTGAGGATCGGACGTCATCGAGATGCCTGGCACAGATCGATGCGAGGTCGAGGATATTCGGGCCCCGCTGTACGAAATAGCCTGCGGCCAATTTCTTGTCGGTGACCGTGTGGTCGGGCAGCCCGCCGATGACCTCTGTCACCCCGACCCGGCTGAGGTAATGCGGCCACGGCCTGCGCCTTTTCTGCTGACCCCGGACCACGGTGGTGTGCGATGACAGTTGCGTCACCCGGCCGCCCACCAGAACCGCGGTCGACTCGACCGTCCCCACCGCGCGTACAGTCGCGGTCGTACCCCAACCGAGGTGACAGTCGACGCCAGTCGCGCGACGCGGTGAAAAGGCGAGTGGCCCAGGACGTTCACGGCGCAGTACGGTCGCGCCGATGACTGTGGCCAGTAGTTGGTCGCGATGCTGTCCGGGTCGAGGGCGAAACTCGCCAGCTCGGTCGACGGATACAGCAGGCACATCAGCTGTTCGGCGTCGCTGATCGAATTGCGTCCGTCACGTCCGCCCCAGACCCACCAGTCATCGCGGAACGAGGTGCGCAGGTGTGCGCGCCAGAGATCCAGAAGTTGTTGCCGCGGTCGGATTCTCATCGGTGCCCCTCCGTACAACTGCACCTCAGTGTGAACGGTGGACCGCGTCCTTGTCCTCGGTTGAGCCGTAATATGTTTCGAGCAACGCTCGAGGATGTGTATTGCGAACTGGCGCAGCATCTTTCGGTTCGTCGGCAAGACGGCCCGCTGCAGCCGAAAGCCACGTTCGGGAGGGGACCGAACGTGGCTTCGGGTGGGTGGGGATGGATCAGACGCTGGCGTAGGCCAGGGAGGGAACCTTGTCGGTGGCGAAGGAGGTGCGCAGGTAGCACCACCAGGTGACGGCGGCCATCACGAGGAAGACGGCGGCGTAGGCCCAGAAGGCGGGGGCCATGGTCTTGAGGTGGACGTTGGACAGGCGAAGGGCCTGCTGGACGACGAATCCACCCGCGGCGCCGACCGCGCCGATGACACCGATCGCGGCGCCGGCCTGACGCTTGGCGGAGGTGGCCGCCTCGGTCAGGTCCATGCCGTGCTCGGAGGCGTACTTCTTGGCGGTGGCGTTGAAGATCGACGGGATCATCCGGTAGGTGGAGCCGTTGCCGATACCGGCCAGGATGAACAGGGCCAGGAACGCGGTCAGGTAGAGCGGGAAGCTCTTCATGTCGACGGCGGCCACGATGCAGGCCACCGCGATCGACATCCCGCCGAAGACGAACACCGTGATCTTGGCGCCGCCGCCGATCTTGTCGGAGACCCAACCACCGAACGGGCGGCTGAACGAACCGACCAGGGCGCCGAGGAAGGCCAGGTTACCCAGGGTGGTGATCCAGCCGATCTTGGCGAGGTCGGGGAAGGTGGCCTTGATCAGTGTCGGGAAGGCGAACGAGAAGCCGATGAACGAGCCGAACGTGCCGATGTAGAGGAACGACATGATCCACGTGTGCCGGTTGGTCAGCGCCAGCTTGTAGGACTTGCCGTCGGACTTGGCCTCGGCCAGCGAGTCCATGAAGTACAGCGCGCCGAGGGTCGCGACCGCGATGAACGGCAGCCAGAACAGCACGGCGAGGGTGATGCCGAAGCGGTAGCCGCCCGCGTCCTTGGCCATGATGTGGGTGCCGAAGGTGATCAGCAGCGGCACGATCAGCTGGGTCTGCGCGACACCGAGGTTGCCGCCCGCGGCGTTGAGGCCGAGCGCGGCGCCCTTCTTGCCCTCGGGGAAGAAGAACGAGATGTTCGACATCGACGAGGAGAAGTTGCCGCCACCGACACCGGCGAGGGAGGCCAGCACCAGGAACACCCACATGGGCGTGCTCGGCTGGTTGACGAAGTAGAGGATGCCGAGCGCGGGGAGGAACAGCATCGCGGCGCTGAACGCGGTGAACGCGCGCCCACCGAACCGCGGTACCGCGAAGGTGTACGGAATGCGCAGGGCCGCGCCGACCAAGGTCGGGATCGAGGTGAGCAGCAGCGCGTTGCTCACGGCGACCGCGTTGCCCTTGCCCAGACCCTGCAGGAACTCGAAGCCGGCCGGGCCCATCGCGGTGACGATGGAGCCCCAGATGACCCACATGCTGAAGCCGAGATTTTCGGCGAATACGGAGAAGTACAGATTCTTCTTGGCGGTCTTCGCGCCGCCGGATTCCCAGAACCCCTTGTTGTCGGGATCCCAATGGGAGATCCAGCGGCCCTTCTTCTGGTATTCGAAGGACGGGGCTTCCGTCTCATGGCCGGTGGCGGCTATCGCGGTCATCGGCTTCCTCTCGATCGGGCTCGATAGGAGCAGCTCGTCTGGTGTTCGACGATGCTCCCTGCGGTGTCGAGATAAAGGTAGGAGCCGGTTGTTGCGTGACAATGGCCTCAGGTGACGTTCCAGGCAACTAGGGCTCACCGTGCGAATTCGCTGGTGGTGACAGCCCGGTTACCTGGATTTAGGAAGCGTCTCTCTGCGCTGCTCAGCGGTCCGGATATTCGGCGATGAGTGAGCCGAGGAAGCAGTTGGCCGCCTGCACGGCCCGCTCGGCGTCACCGTCGATGACGGCCTGGACCAGTTCGGCGTGCTCGGTGTCGTACGCGTCGTCGGATTTCGCGGTCCGCGCGTGGATCACCTGCTCGATGATCGGCAGCAGCGAATCGTAGAACTCCAGATATACCGCGTTGTGGCTGGCGACGACGATCGCGCGGTGCAATTCGACGTCGGCGGCGATGGCCACCGGGTCGGCCTCGGCCCAATTCCGGTTGCTGCGTTCGGCGAGCAAGCGCTGGAGAGTGGCGATATCGGCGTCGTCGCGGCGGCGCGCGGCCAGGCCCGCCGCCGTGGTGTCGAGAGCTTGGCGCAGTTCGAGGATGTCGCGTTCGTGCGCGTCGGCGAAGTACTTGCCCAGCGTGCCGCCGACCTCGGAGGTGGCGATCACATAGGTGCCCGAACCCTGGCGGCGTTCGAGCATGCCCGCGTGCACGAGCGCCTGGACGGCTTCGCGGACGGTATTGCGGCCGGTCCCGGTGAGCTCGGTGAGCTCTGGTTCGGTGGGGATCCGTTGGCCCACTGGCCAACGGCCGGAACGGATCTCGGCCCGAAGCTGTTCGGTGACCTGGGCGATGAGGCTGGTACGCCGGACGGGTTGCACGTCAGCAAGGGTACTGGGCTGTTCCGCCTCGCCGGGACTTCAGGCCGGACTCGACCAGCGCGGGCGGCCGGCGGTGCGTCAGCCCGTTCCGGCGAGTTCCCGTGTTCTCGCGGGAGATCGCTCACAGTCGCTTGGCAGTAGTCATCGGGTCATCCTATGATTTCCGGGTGCCGCCGCTCCGTGATTTCCAGCCAGCTTCCGGCGCCGGGTCGACCCTCGAGGACGACCGGCGTGGTCGCGTCGACCCGTCTCCCGAGATCACCGAGCGGTCGCTGATCGAAGGTCGGCTGCTCGTTCTGGCGGCCATCATCATGTCGGCGCTCACCTTGCGCGCCGCTGTCACCGCGTTCAGTCCGCTCGCCGAGACGATCGGCGCCGAGGTCGGGTACGGCACGGGGATCGTCGGGGTGTTCGGCATGTTGCCGACCGCGATGTTCGGTCTCGCCGGGCTCATCGCGCCGCTGTTCGTGCGCCGGTTCGGGCTCGAGCGGACCGTGTTCGTGGCGATGCTGCTGGCCGGCGCCGGGTCGCTGGTGCGGGTGTTCGCCACCGGGACCGGTGGACTGCTGGCGTTCTCCGGGGTGGCGCTGCTCGGTATGGGCATCGGCAATGTGGTGATTCCGCCGCTGGTGAAGCGGTATTTCGGCGATCATCTGGCCGCGATCAGCTCGCTCTATATCGTGATGGTGCAGCTCAGCACCGTCATTCCGGCGTTCATCGCCGTGCCGGTGGCGCAGGCGCACGGCTGGCGGATCTCGATGGGGGTGTGGGCGCTGGTCGGTTTCGCCGCCGCGATCCCGTGGTTCGTCGTGCTGCGTGATCGGCGTGGTCGCGACACGGTCGACACCACCGCGCTGCCCGCCGAGGCGCCCGAGACCGGCAGAGTCTGGCGTTCGCCGGTGGCGTGGGGGATGGCGGGCATGTTCGGCATGACCTCGCTGACCACCTACGCCATGTTCGCCTGGCTGCCCAAGATCCTGTCCGACGCGGGCGCGAGCGCCGGTTTCGGCGGCAGCATGGTCGGCTTGTTCGCGCTGATCGGGCTGATCCCGGCGCTGGGCGCGCCCACCGTGGTCTCGCGGATGCGCAATCCGTTCCCCGTCGTCGTCGGCTGCATGGTGCTGTTCGCGACCGCTTTCATCGGCCTGCTGGTGGCGCCGATGCAGGCGCCCCTGCTGTGGGTTGTGCTGCTGGGTCTCGGCCCGTCCACCTTCCCGATGGCGCTGACGCTGATCAACCTGCGCACCCGCACCCCCCATGGCTCGGCGGCCCTGTCCGGCTTCACCCAGGGGGTCGGGTACGCGATCGCCTGCACCGGCCCGCTGCTGTTCGGCATGCTGCACACCTGGACCGGCGGCTGGCTCGTCCCGTTCGCCATGCTGTTCGTCGCCCTCGGTGTGCTCCTCGCGGGCGCCTGGCAAGCCTGCAAGCCGCGCATGCTCGAAGACAGCTGGAATTGATCTCACCGTTCGAGTTGCGAACCGGTGCGTACGGAGTAATGCTGTGTAGATCACACCCTCACGGGCGTTTCCGATGATTTCTTGCTGCTTCCTTACGCGCGGAAATCGTTGCGACACATGCCGGAAACAAAAGGGCTGATCTCACCTCCCTGATCGGGGGAAGGTGAGAAACCGTTGATTCAAGCGACATTTCCCGCAGCATTTCGGCAATACCCATTTCCTACCGTTGGGCCATCGCACTTTTGGGAGGCCCAATCTTGAGCACGCTGAAGCGGAACCACGACATCGACGACTGGGATGCCGAGGACGTCGCGGCCTGGGAAGCCGGTGGCAAGGATGTCGCCAAGCGCAACCTGATCTGGTCTGTGATCGCCGAGCACATCGGATTCTCGGTGTGGTCGATCTGGTCGGTGATGGTGCTGTTCATGCCCACCGACAAGTACGGCATCGACGCGGCGGGCAAGTTCTTCCTCGTCGCCATGCCCACCCTGGTCGGCGCGTTCCTTCGCATCCCCTACACCGTCGCCACCGCCCGCTTCGGCGGCCGCAACTGGACGATCTTCTCCGCGTTCATGCTGCTCGTCCCGCTGGCGCTGACCGCGTACTTCGTCAACCAGCCCGGCACGTCGTACACCACGTTCCTGATCGTGGCCGCGTTCGCCGGCTTCGGTGGCGGCAACTTCGCGTCGTCGATGACCAACATCAACGCCTTCTACCCGCAGCGCCTCAAGGGCTGGGCACTGGGCATGAACGCCGGTGGCGGCAACATCGGCGTCCCGGTGATCCAGCTGCTCGGCCTGCTGGTGCTGGTCACCCTCGGCGGCGACTACGCCACGGTGATCTGTGCCGTCTACCTCGTCCTGGTCGGTGTCACCGCCGTGGGCGCCGCGTTCTACATGGACAACCTGACCAACCAGAAGGCCGACCTGTCCTACATGGTCAAGGCCCTGCGGGTGCCGCAGTCCTGGGCGATCGCCTTCCTCTACATCGGCACGTTCGGCTCGTTCATCGGTTACAGCTTCGCCTTCGCCCAGATCCTGCAGATCAGCTTCAAGGCCGGTGGCGACACCGCCGCTCAGGCCGCCATCCACGCCGCGTCGATCGCCTTCATCGGCCCGCTGCTCGGTTCGCTGGCCCGCCCCTACGGCGGCAAGATGGCCGACCGGATCGGTGGCAGCAAGGTCACCATCGCCACCTTCAGCGCCATGATGCTCGCGGCGCTGCTCGTGATCACCGCCTCGACGATGGCCGACGGCAACAAGGGTGTTGCCACCGGTGCCACCATGACCCTGCTGGTCGCGGGCTTCATCGCCCTGTTCGTCCTGTCCGGTTTCGGCAACGGAGCCGTCACCAAGATCATCCCGTCGGTGTTCGAGGCCAAGTCCAAGAGCCTGCCGGTCTCGCGGGTCGAGCAGGCGGCCTGGTCGCAGAACACCTCCGGCGCCCTGATCGGCTTCGTCGGCGCCATCGGCGCCCTCGGCGGCGTCGGCATCAACATGGTGCTGCGCAGCTCCTACGCCAGCACCGCTTCGGCCACCACCGCGTTCTGGGTGTTCCTCGCCTTCTACGTGGTCTGCGCCGCCGTTACCTGGACGGTCTTCCTGCGCCGTCCCCGTCTCACCTCCGACTCCGCAGTGGTGGTCGAGGCCGAGCACATGGTCCTCGAGGCCGAAACCAACGCTTCGTCGGCCAATTCGTCGGCTCGCTGACAACCGACCACTACCAAGGAGGTCACTCTCATGAACAGCACTCGTAAAACAGCGGTCGTGGTCGGCCACGGCATGGTCGGACACCGTTTCGTCGAAGCCCTTCGTTCGCGCGACGAGGCAGGCCAGTGGCAGGTCATCATCCTGTCGGAGGAGAAGCTGCCCGCGTACGACCGCGTCGGCCTGTCCTACTACGTCGGCAACTGGAACGCCGACGACCTGGCCCTGCCCGGCAACATGTACGACGGCGACGACCTGGTCGACCTGCGGCTCGGCCAGCGCGGCGAGTCCATCGACCTCGCGGCCAAGACCGTCACCAGCACCAACGGTGACGTCATCGCCTACGACGCCCTGGTCATGGCGACCGGTTCCTACCCGTTCGTGCCGCCGGTCCCCGGCCACGACCTGCCCGAGTGCTTCGTCTACCGCACCATCGACGACCTCGACGGCATCCGCGCCGCCGCCGAAGCGGCCGGTCCCGGCGCGCACGGTGTGGTCGTCGGCGGCGGTCTGCTCGGCCTGGAGGCGGCCAACGCGCTGCGCCTGCTCGGCATGACCCCGCACGTCATCGAATACAACGGTCGCCTGATGCCCGCCCAGGTCGACGCCGGTGGTGGCGCGATCCTGGAGAAGCTCGTCACCGATATCGGCCTCAACGTGCACACCGGTGTCGGCACCGCCAAGATCGTCTCGATCGAGGAAGAGGGCGCCGACAAGGTCACCGTGCACCTGTCCGACGAGGCCGAGATCAAGGCCTCGCTGGTGGTGTTCTCCGCCGGTGTCCGCCCGCAGGACGCCCTCGCCAAGGCCTCCGGCCTGGAGATCGGCGCCCGCGGCGGCATCCTCACCGACCTCACCCTGCAGACCTCCGACCCGAGCGTCTACGCGATCGGTGAGTGCGCCGCGATCGAGGGCGTCTGCTACGGCCTGGTCGCTCCCGGTTACACCACCGCCGAGATCGTCGCCGACCGCCTGCTGGGCGGGGCGGGCGAGTTCCCCGGCGCCGACATGTCCACCAAGTTGAAGCTGATGGGCGTCGACGTGGCGTCCTTCGGTGACGCGCACGGCACCACCGAGGGCGCCCTCGAGGTCGTGCTGCACGACGCGGCCAAGGGCACCTACGCCAAGCTGGTCGTCTCCGACGACGCGCAGACCCTGCTCGGCGGCATCCTGGTCGGTGATGCCAGCCAGTACGCGGCCCTGCGCCCGCTGGTCGGGCGCCCGCTGCCCGCCGACGCCGCCGCGCTGATCTCCCCGGCCGGCGCCGAACTCGGTGCCGACGCACTGCCCGACGACGCCCAGATCTGCTCCTGCAACAACGTCAGCAAGGGCGCCATCTGCGGCGCGATCGCCGAGGGCGCCTGCGACATCCCGGCCGTCAAGAGCTGCACCAACGCGGGTACCTCCTGCGGTGGCTGTGTGCCGATGATCAAGAAGCTGCTCGAGCAGTCCGGCGTGGCGCTGTCGAAGTCGCTGTGTGAGCACTTCACCCAGTCGCGGGCCGAGCTCTACGACGTGGTCGCCGTCACCGGCATCCGCACCTTCTCCGAGCTGATCGCCAAGCACGGCAAGGGCTCGGGCTGCGATATCTGCAAGCCGACCGTCGCCTCGATCCTGGCCTCGACCTCGAGCGAGCACATCCTCGAGGGCGAGCAGGCCGCGCTGCAGGACACCAACGACCACTTCCTGGCCAACCTGCAGAAGAACGGCACCTACTCGGTCGTCCCGCGGATGCCCGGTGGCGAGGTGACCGCCGACCAGCTGATCGTGATCGGCGAGGTGGCCAAGGAGTTCGGCCTCTACGTCAAGGTCACCGGTGGTCAGCGCATCGACCTGTTCGGCGCCCGCGTGGAGCAGCTGCCGCTGATCTGGAAGCGCCTGGTCGACGTCGGCATGGAGTCCGGCCACGCCTACGGCAAGTCGCTGCGCACCGTGAAGAGCTGCGTCGGTTCCACCTGGTGCCGCTACGGCCAGCAGGACTCGGTCGGCATGGCCGTGCTGCTGGAGAAGCGCTACCGCGGCCTTCGTTCGCCGCACAAGATCAAGCTGGCCGTGTCGGGTTGCGCGCGTGAGTGCGCCGAGGCCCGTGGCAAGGACGTCGGCGTGATCGCCACCGAGCACGGCTGGAACCTCTACGTCGGCGGCAACGGCGGTCTGACCCCCAAGCACGCGGTGCTGCTGGCCGGTGACCTCGACGACGAGACCCTGATCAGCTACATCGACCGCTACCTGATGTTCTACATCCGCACCGCCGACCGCCTGCAGCGCACCGCGCCGTGGCAGGAGGCCCTCGAGGGTGGCTTCGACTACCTCAAGGCCGTCGTCTGTGACGACAGCCTCGGCATCGCCGGTGACCTCGAGGCCGCCATGGCCAAGCACGTCGAGGGCTACAAGGACGAGTGGGCGGCCGTGCTCGAGGACGAGAACAAGCTTTCGCGCTTCGTCTCCTTCGTCAATGCCCCTGACGAAGCCGATCCGACGATTTCGTTCGACGACAGCGGCGAACGCAAGGTACCAGTGCTCCTCGGTCTTCCCGGCATGCCCGTCGGTGTTGCTTCGGACACAGCACCGGCCGGGAAATAAGCCCTTAACGCTGCGGAAACAGGGCGCCTGTACCAATAGGTAAGGCGTTCGGAGGAGGAACCGATGACCGTTATCGACACACCCACCATCACCACTGAGACCGTGACCTGGACCCAGGCTTGCCGGCTCGATTTCCTGATCCCGGGGCGCGGCGTGGCTGTCCTGCTGAAGGGCGGCCGTCAGGCGGCTCTGTTCCTACTCACCGACGGCACGCTCGCCGCCGTCGGCAACATCGATCCGTTCGGCCGGGCCGCGGTGATGTCGCGCGGCATCATCGGTGATCGCGGCGGTGTCCCCGTCGTCGCGTCGCCGCTGCTCAAGCAGGCCTTCTCGCTGATCGACGGCCGTTGTCTCGACGACGAGTCCCAGTCCCTGCCGGTGTACGCCGTCCAACTCGACGGCGGCGTCGTCGCGGTCTCCAACGAGCCGGTGCAGACCCCATGACCTCTCCCACCGACAGTGGCCCGTGCCTTGCCGGCTTCACCATCGGCGTCACCGCGGCTCGCCGCGCCGAGGAATTCAGCACTCTGCTCACCCGCAAGGGCGCGAGCGTGGTGTCCGCCCCCGCCATTCGTATCATCCCGCTGGCCGATGACACCGAGCTCGAACGGGTCACCGAACTGCTGATCGCCGATCCGCCGCAGATCACCGTAGCCACCACCGGCATCGGTTTCCGCGGCTGGATGGAAGCGGCGGAGGGCTGGGGCCTGGCCGAGGTCCTGCGCGACACCCTCGCGTCCACCCGGATGCTGGCCCGCGGCCCCAAGGCCAAGGGCGC
This sequence comes from Nocardia sp. NPDC055050, assembly GCF_053608345.1. Lineage (NCBI taxonomy): Bacteria > Bacillati > Actinomycetota > Actinomycetes > Mycobacteriales > Nocardiaceae > Nocardia > Nocardia sp. NPDC055050. Next base: position 208,375 of record NZ_JBSGVG010000009.1, on the reverse strand, counting down.
GATCCGCGCCGCCGAGCTGCGTGAGGAATGGTCGCCTGCCTCGGAGTCCTCGGCCGAGGTGCTCGACCATCTGCTCGCCGAGGGCGTCGAAGGCGTCCGTATCGCGGTGCAGCTGCACGGCGCGACCACCGAATGGGAGCCGGTTCCCGACTTCTGTGAGGTGCTGCGCTGCGCGGGCGCCGACGTGGTCCCGGTCCCGGTGTACCGATGGGAGCCGCCGGCCGATCGTGGGCCGATGGACAACATGATCGAATCGATCATCTCCGGCAGCCTGGACTGCGTCACCTTCACCAGTGCGCCCGCCGTGGCGTCACTGCTGATGCGCGCCAAGGAAACCGGACTCCTGGAGTCGGTGCTGCACGCGTTCCGCGGCCGGGTGCTCGCCGCCTGTGTCGGGCCGATCACCGCGGCCCCGCTGGAAGAACTCGGCGTGCCGACGACGATGCCCGGTCGCGCCCGGCTGGGCGCGCTGGCTCGCCATGTGGCAGAAGAACTTCCGCGTCGCGCCAGCCGCATCTACGCCGCCGGTCATCTGATCAGCGTGCGTGGTGGATGTGTTGTCGTCGACGGTGAGGTGCGCCAGCTGGCGCCCGCCCCGATGGCGTTGATGCGATCGCTGGCTCGTCAGCCCGGTCGGGTCGTGTCGCGCGAAGACCTGCTGGCCGCGTTGCCGGGTGGTGGTGACGACACCCATGCGGTGGAGACCGCGATCGCGCGATTGCGGGCCGGCTTGGGCACTCCCAAGGCGATTCAGACCGTGGTGAAGCGCGGGTACCGGCTGGCGCTGGACGCGGCCGACTGCTCCGATACGCCGCCCGTGCGCGCGGCTGTTCAGGCACCGCACGCCGCGGGGATCGGAACGCCCGCCCGCTCGCCCCGGCCGGCTCAAGCGATCGGGGTGTGGTGAGCGCCGGGCAGCCGGGTGATCCGGCTCTGGTGCTGGTCGCGCACGGCACTCGCAGTGCGCGCGGGGTGGAGATGATCGCCGCGCTGGCCGACGCGGTGGCCGCCGAACTCGGCGTCTCGGCGCCGAATACCGCGCTGCGGACAGCATTCGTCGACGTGCTCGGTCCGTCGCCGTCGGAGGTGCTGCGGGATCTCGATGGGCCCGCTGTCGTTGTTCCGGCGTTCCTCGCCTCCGGCTATCACGTGTACCAGGACGTTCCGCGTGAGGTTGCCGAGAGTGGGCACTGCGCGGTGGCCGTGACCGAAGCGATGGGACCGGATCCGGCGTTGACCCGGATCATGGCGGTGCGGTTGCGCGCGGCCGGGTGGAAGCCCGGTGACGCGGTGGTGTTCGCGGCCGCGGGTTCTTCGGATTCGCGTGCGCGCCAGGATGTTCGGCGGGCTGCGGGCATGCTGGCCGAGCAGCTGGACGCGCCGGTGAAGATCGCGTATGTGGCGACCGGGACGCCGCGCGTGCCCGAAGTCGTTGCCGCGCTGCGCGAATCGGGTGCGCAACGGGTGTTCATCGCGTCGTATCTGCTGGCGCACGGGCTGTTTCATCAGCGGTTGCACGATGCCGGTGCCGATGGGGTGGCCGAGCCGATCGGTGTGCATCCGGGGGTTGTCCGGTTGATCGTCGATCGGTACCGGAGCGCGGCCAGGGAACTGGTCGGCGTTCGCTGACGCCGATCGCACAGGCAGCCGGTGCGGGCGGCTGCGACTAGAGTTGGGCCGACTTCACAACAAGGGGGCACCGCTCGATGTCAGATTCGTCCGCAGGTCAGGGCTATTCATCGCAGGATGACGGGCTGACGGCGTATCCGGACGAGTCGGCGGCGCGTGGGCCCGTGAATCCACTGGTTCCCGGCACCTATCCGCCACCGCCGAGCTCGGCCGTTCCGCAGCCGCCGGCGTACGGCCCGGTGCCGGGTGCGGTGGGATCGCCGCCGCCCTACGCGTCGCCGCCGCCCTATGGGCCGGGTGCCCCATATCCCGGGCCGGGTAGTGCGCCGGTGGACGCCGGGCCTCGGGTTGTTCCGCAGAGTGTGCAGATCGCGTTCTACGTGATGCTGGCGGGGGCGGTGGTCACGCTGCTCGGCATGGCCTACTCGCTCACCATGCTCGACGAGACACGCAGTGCCGCGCTCGACGCTTCGGGTGGGGTGTTGCGGGGCGACGACCTCGATCTTCTGGTGTACGCGAGCGTCGGCGGGGCCCTCCTGAGTTCGCTGGTGACTGTGGGGCTGTGGGTGTGGATGGCGTTCGTCTGCCGGGCGGGAAAGAACTGGGGCCGGATCACGGGGACGGTGTTGTTCGGGATCAACGCGCTGCTCTATGCCGCAGGCACGGTGACGGCGTTTATCACCTCGACGGCGGGGATCGCGCTGGTGTTCAGCACGGTCACCCTGGCGATCGGGCTCGCCGCGGTGATCCTGCTGTGGAACCGGACTTCCTCGCCCTTCTTCGCGGCTCCGGCGCCGCAGGGCTACCAGCCCTACCCCGGCTATCCGCCTATCGCGCCGTACTGAAAATTCGCGCGGTAGGTACTCGGGGAGACGCCGACCTGGCGAACCATGTGCTGGCGCAACGACTCCGCCGAGCCGATGCCGCTGTGCCGCGCGACCTGTTCGATCGGCAAGGTCGTCGATTCCAGTAGTTCCCTGGCGCGGTGGATGCGCTGACTCAGCAGCCATTTCTGCGGGCTGAGGCCGGTCTCCTCGTGGAATCGGCGGCTCAGGGTGCGCACGCTGATTCGTGCGTGTTCGGCCAGCTCGCGCAGTGACACCGGGGTGTCGAGGCGTCGTAGCGCCCACGTCCGGGTGGCGGAGAGGGACAGGTCGTCGTCGGCGGGTAGTGGCGTGTCGACGAACTGGGCCTGTCCGCCGGGCCGCACGGGCGTCACCACCGCGGCCCGCGCGGCGGCGTTCGCCACGGTGGCGCCGTAGTCGGCGCGAATCAGGTGCAGGCACAGGTCGATTCCGGCTGCCGCGCCTGCCGCGGTGGTCACCGGTCCGTCCTCGATGAACAGTGCGTCGCTGCGCACCTGGACGAGCGGATGGTCGCGGGCCAGCTCCTCGGCCAGTGCCCAGTGCGTGGTCGCGGTGCGCCCGTCGAGCAGTCCGGCTTGGGCGAGCACGAACGCGCCGCTGCAGATCGAGGTGACCAGGATGCCGCGGTCGACGGCCGCGCGCAGCGCCTTCAGCGTCACCGGATCCGCGTCGGCGCGACTGCCGGTGCTCGGCACGATCACCGCGTCGGCGGTGTCGAGTACCTCGAGCCCGTGCCGGATCACGACGTCGAACCCGCCGGGCGACATCGAGGGCAGCGCCCCCGGCACGGCGGTGCAGACCACCACGCGATAACCGGGCTCGCCGTCGACCGTGATCGAGCCCATCAGCGTTTCCGGCATCGACAGATCGAAGGACTTCACCGGTGGGACAGCAACCACGGCAATGGTCTTCATGGCCTGATCCTTGGGATAGCTGGCAGTGCGGCCACTAGTTTAGCCGTCTCGCGAGCGGCATCGTGGAAGGCGCGGGCACGACCGCGTCGCTCGCATCGAAATATGTTGTCGTGAAAGGGAATTCACATGTCCACTCATGTTTTGATCGGCCATGGCGGCACCGCCACCGCCACCGCGCTGTCGCTGGTCGACGCCGGGGATCGCGTACGAATGGTGAGCCGGACCGGGCTCGGCCCCACCCATCCCGACGTGGAATTGATCGCCCTCGACGCGCTCGATACCACCGCTCTGATCGAGATCGCGACCGGTGCGAGCACCGTCTTCAACATGGCGATGCCCGCGTATCACACCTGGCCGGAAACGGTTCCGCCCCTGTTCGGCTCGATCCTGTCGGCCACCGAAACCGTCGGCGCCGACCTGGTCATGCTGGGGAACCTGTACGGCTACGGTCCGGTCGACGGTGTGGTGTCCGAGCACACTCCGCTCGCCGCGACCGGCAGCAAGGGCGCGGTCAGGGCCAGGATGTGGGCCGATGCGCTCGCCGCGCACGAGGCAGGCCGGCTGCGCGTCACCGAAGTGCGCGCGGGCCAATTCCTCGGCGCGGCCGCTGTCTCGGTCTTCACCCTGTTCGTCCAGGCCGCGGTTCTGGCGAACACCCCGGCCAAGGTCCCGCAGGAACTCGACCTCCCGCACTCCTACACCGCGATCGGTGATGCCGCGGCCGCGCTGGTGGCGGTCGCGCGTGACGACCGATCGTGGGGGAGGGCCTGGCACGCCCCGGTGATCACCACGACCGTGCGCGAGATCGCGAACCGGCTCGCCGAGCTGGCCGGCGTCGCGACACCCGAACTCGCGGTGCTCACCGACGCGGAGATCACCGAATTCGCCCAGCAGGACCCGTTCTGGACCGAACTGTTCGAGACGAAACACATGTCCCATCGCGAGTTCGTCGTCGACGATTCGGCGCTGCGGACCACCTTCGGCACCACCGCGTCGAAGCTGGACGAGGTGCTCGCCGAGGTGGTCGCCGCCGACGCGGCCGCACGGCTATCCGTGCCCGACGCGGGGTAGATGCCGTAGGTTTGCCGGGGAATCAGTCAACGGTTGCTCCGAATCCCGGGAGGCCCGGTGCGGCAAGGCGAGGATGGTATCGGCGCGGTAGATGCCGTGATGGCGGCAGAAGCTGTGCCGATTCCCTTGTCTCCCGGGCAATTACGCTGGTGGGTAGCTCATCAGCTCGCACCCGGTGTGCCCGCCACGATCGCCCTGTATCTGGATCTGCGTGGGCCACTGGACATCGCGCGCCTGCGCACCGCGATCCGCTCGGCGGCGGTGCGGCTGGAGTCACCGCATGTGCGCATACGCCTCGTCGACGGCACACCGCACCAACTCCTCGACCCGGCCGTCTTCGGCGAACTCGCCGAGGTCGATCTCACCGCTGCTGCGAAGGGGCCGCCGGGTGGCGGTGTGGATCATGGTGCGGCGGTGGTCGAAGCGCTGTCGCGGATGGAGGCGGATCGGCGGGCTCGGCTGGATCTGTGCACGGACGCGATCACTGTCGCGACGCTGTACCGGGTGGGACCCGAGCGATGTTTTCTCTACCTGCGCAGTCATCATCTGGTGCTCGATGGTGTCGGTGCGGCGGCGCTGCTCCGGCTGGCTGCCGAAAACTATTCGCGGGAACGAGATCTCGACCGGGCCGAGGTGTTGTCGATCGAGGACCTGGTCGAGGCGGATCGGGTCTATCGGCATTCCTCTCGCGCGGTGGCGGATCGGGCGTTCTGGGCGAAAGAGACTGCGGGGCTGCCGGATCCGATCGGGATGGCCGGTATCGCCGCGCCCGCGTCGGCCTGTCCGTACCGGGTGTCGGCCTGCCTCGACGAGCGCACCGCGAATCTGCTGGCCGCCGCGCGCCGGCGTTACGCGGCCAGCTTTCCGGAGCTGACCGCCGCTGCCTTCGCCGCGTTCCTCGCCAGAATGTCGGGCTCCGATCAGATCGTCCTCTCGCTGCCCGTGGCCGCTCGGCCCACCGCTGCCCTGCGACGCTCGGCCGGGTCGGTCTCCAATGTCGTGCCCTTGCGGCTGCGCGACCTCGGTACGGCGACAGTCGAAGAACTGATCGATCAGGTGCGCCTGCGGGTGATCGGGGCCCTGCGTCACCAGTGCTACCGCTATGAGGACATTCAACGCGACCGTGGCGAAACCCACTTGGCCCGAGGCGGATTCGGCCCCGTGATCAATCTCCTCGGTTTCACCGCTCCGCTGACCCTCGGTGCGGCTGACGGCCGGGCCCACCTGCTGAGCCTCGGCCCCGTCGAAGACCTCCTCGTCAACGGCTATCAACTCGGTCCCGACGACACCACCGCGACGATCGACTTCCAAGCCAACCCGGCCCGCTACGACGCCGCCACCCTGTCCTGGTACCACCGCCTGTTCCTCGACTGGTTCACCACCTTCCTGGCCGCCGAACCCGCCCGGCAGATCCGCGACCTGACCACTGAATTCACCACCCCACGCCCTTCGCGATCCCCCGCCGAGGACGCAGCCGTGAAACTAGGCGACAGCGAGGACACGGGTGACCTCGCGCAGCGACCGCTGCTCCGGCCTGTCGCGGAATCGGTCCCGACCCTCTCGCACCGGGTCGCTTGCGCGGCAACGACTTCGACGTTGCCGGAACTGTTCGGCGGATTCGATGGGGCAGACACCGTCGCGGTGGTGGATGATGGCCGGTCGATGACCTATCGGGAGCTCGGCGAGTCTGCGGCGCGGTGGGCCAGGGTACTCATCGCGTACGGGGCCACGCCGGGGAGTCCGGTACTGACCGCGATTCCGAGGTCGCTCGAGTCGGTGCTGGCAGTGCGCGCGATCGCGGCGGCCGGTGCCTGCCTGACACCGATCGATGTGGGTGATCCGGGTGAGCGGGTCGCCCGGATCATCGCCGGATCCGGTGCGGTGCTGGGATTGACGACACGGGCTGCTCGCCCCGGGCGATCCGGCGATTCAGCCGGGGTCACCTGGCTGCTGCTCGATGACGCGGAAACCCTGGCCCACGTGGCCGATCAGCGATCGGACCCGGTCACCGACGCGGATCGTCGCGACCGGCTGACCTGCGCGCACCTCGCCTACCTGATCCATACTTCGGGGACAACCGGGGCGCCCAAAGGCGTCGCGGTGACGCATCGCGGCCTCGCTCCCTTGACCGGCCACCTACTCGACCGCTACCGCACCACGCCGGATTCGATAGTGCTGCACGCGCATTCACCCGCCTTCGACGCGCACCTGCTCGAACTCCTCGCCGCGTTCGCCGCGGGCGCGCGTCTGGTGATCGAACCGCCCACGGTGGTCGCGGGCGCGGAGCTGACCGGGCTGATCGCCCAGCATCGCGTCACACATCTGCTCACCACGCCCGCCGTGCTGGCGACACTGCGCCCCGCCGACGTGCCGAGTCTGACGGTGGTGGTCGTCGGCGGCGAGACCTGTCCGCCGGAACTGGTCGCCACCTGGGCATCCCGAGTCCGCTTGTACAACGGCTACGGCCCCACCGAGGCCACGGTGATGGCCACCCAATCGGCGCCCCTGGTAGCGGGGGAGCCCGTGACGATCGGCGCACCGCTACCGACAGTGGTCGCGCTGCTCCTGGATCCACGCCTGCGAGCTGTCCCCGCCGGTGCGCGGGCCGAGCTGTACCTCGGTGGACCGTGCGTAGCGCAGGGTTACCTCGGCGATCCCGCGACCACCGCGGCCCGTTTCGTGGCAGATCCCAGAGGCGGCGGCGAACGTGTCTACCGCACCGGCGATCTCGTCGGACCACGCCCCGGCGGCGGCTACGAGTTCCTCGGCCGCATCGATTCCCAGCTGGCCGTCCGCGGCCGCCGCATCGAACCGGCCGAAGTCGAAGCAGCCCTGCTCGCCGACCCTGCCATCGCCCACGCCGCAGTCGACATCGCCGACGCGGGCACCCCCGCCGCCCGTCTCATCGGCTACGTCGTCCCGACCCGAGCGTCCGTCCGCGCCGGTCCGCAGCACCCCTTCGCGCCGAACATCGCGGCCGGCAGTGCCTCCGTCCCGGTCCGTGGCTCGGCCGATCTCTCCGCGTCGGGCACCGCAGCCGACGGTGCCTCGGTCCCGGTCTGCGGCTCGGCCGATCCGTCGGCGCCGGACGCCACCTTCGACGGTGCCCCGGCCCTGGCCCGCTGTGGGCCGGAACATGTGTTCTCCTCGGATATCACATTCGATGCCACCGCAACCCTCGCTCGTTTACGCACGGTCCTGCCCGCGGCCATGGTCCCCGCCGCGTTGGTCACCCTCGACCGCCTCCCACTGACAGCCAACGGCAAACTCGACCGCGCGGCACTTCCCACGCCGTCCTCCACTCCTTACCGATCGCCGCAAACCCCGCTCCAACACCTGATCGCCACCACTTTCGCCACCGCCTGCCATCTCGACACGGTCGGCGCCGACGACGACTTCTTCGCGATCGGCGGCAATTCGCTGACCGGCGTGAGTGTTTCGGCGCAGCTGGCCCAGTCGACGGACACCCCGATCACGGTCCGCTGGCTCTACACCGCACCGACCGTCGCCGCCCTCGCCCACCGCATCGAGACCTACCGCGCCGACGCCGACCCGGGCGCCGACGCCCTCGCCACCGTGCTGCCCCTGCGCACCGGCGGAACCCGTCCACCGCTGTTCTGTGTCCACTCCGCCGTCCCGCTCGCCTGGTGCTACACCGGCCTGGCACGCCACATCACGGACCGTCCTGTGTACGGATTGCAGGCACCGACCTTGTCCGGAACACGGTCGGGCCAGGCCGCATCAGGTGCGCACGTGACCGCGCGACCCGACGCCCTGACCGTCGACTTCCTCGCGAGGACCTACGCCACCGAGATCACCCGCCTGCAACCCGACGGCCCCCTCCACCTCCTCGGCTGGTCCCTCGGCGGCCAACTCGCCCACGCCACCGCCGTCCGGCTGCGCGCCGGAGGTCGCGACGTGGCCACCCTCGCCATGCTCGACAGTGTCGTCATCCCCGATCACGCCGACCCACCCCCGCGCCCCCGCATGCGCGACCTCCTCACCCACCTGCTCGGCGACGAACCCGACGACGCAGACGCCCTTCCCGACCTCTCGGCGGAGCAAGCCGCCGCCGAATTGGCCTCCGCCGGAGCAACTCTCGGGTCCGGACTCGCCGCTGCCCAGCTGACCCGACTGCACGAGGCCTACGCCGACGGTGTTCGTCTCTCACACGGCTACCGCCCCGACCGGTTCGACGGCGACCTCCTCTACTTCTGCGCCACCCAGGGCATGACCGCCTTCCTCGACGCCCAGATGTGGCGTCCTTTCGTCACGGGTCGTCTCATCGAACATCCGGTCGACACCACCCACGCCCAGCTCACCAACGCCGACGTCGTCGCCCACATCGGCCCGATCCTCGACCGCCACCTGCGTGCGGCCGAAACCGCGACAGCCACACCATGACCACCCTGCGCTCGACGACCGGCAGGCGCACCACCGCCACCTGGTGGTGCGTCTACGACGACCCCGTCCGCTGGTCCGCCGAACATCCTCGAACGGCGCCGTTGTTGGAGTGGTTCGCCGGCACCCTGATGCGACCGGATCCCGCCCAGGGCAGGCCGGGCCCCGTCTGCCCGTTCGTCAAACCCGCTGCCGCACAACACACCCTGTGGATCGCCGAACTGGCCGACACCGGCTCGATCGCCGAGGCCGTCGACGACGCCTTCGACCTCTACCGCACCCTCGACCACACCCCGGCCGTCCTGACCGTCTTCCCCGACCTCGACGACACCACCCGCATCGACGCCGCCCACGCCACGCGAAAGAGCGACATCGTGCGCGCGGGCGCCATGCTCGGCCAGTTCTATCCCGGCTGCCCGGTGGCGGGCCTGTGGAATCGCGACTACCGCCCGCTGCACGCGCCGCTGCCGATGCTGGTGATCCGCCCGATGATGAACACCGATTTCCCGTTCCTCGTCGGCGAACCGCAATGGCTCTCGGCCTACCTCGCCCGGCACGCGCCCGGACTCCCGCGCAAGCTCCGTGCCGCGATTGCGGACCGGATGCACGTCCCCGACGCGGGACCCGCCTCGATCACCGGGCTGCGGGCGCATTTTCCGGATGAACACGCACAATAGGGACACGAACCGCCCAATGCCGGACATTAGCGGGGTCATGCGGCACACTACGTCGCATGCGTCGGCTTGTGTGCTGTCTGCTCGTCCTGCTCGGCTGTGGAATCGTCGTCTCGCCCGCGGCGTCGGCGGAATCGGGGATCCTCGATGTTCGCCCGCTCGGCGGCCGGCAATTCGAGGTGGTCGTGTACTCCGCGGCGATGAACCGCCCGATCACCCTCTGGATGTCGCATCCCGGGTCCGGTGCGCCCGCGCTGTATCTGCTGAACGCGGTCGACGGTGGCGAGGGCGGCGGGCCGTGGATGCGGCGCACCGATGTGGTCGACTTCTTCGCCGACAAGCCGGTGAACGTGATCGTCCCGATCGGTGGCCGCGCCAGCATGTACACCGACTGGCAGCGCGACGACGGTGCGCTGGGTCGCAACAAGTGGTCTACCTTCCTGACCGACGAACTTCCCCCGCTGCTCAACGATCGCTTCGGCATGACCGGCGCCAACGGCGTCGCGGGCCTGTCGATGTCGGCCACCTCGGCCTTGAACCTGGCGATCGCGGCGCCCGGCCTGTATCGCGCGGTCGGCGCCTTCAGCGGGTGCACGCAGACCAGTAATCCGCTCGCCGAGACGCTGGTCCGGTCCCAGCTGGCCACGTTCGGCGCCGACGCGACCAACATGTGGGGCGCCCCCGGCGACCCGGCGTGGGCGGCCAACGACCCGACCCTGCACGCCGACCGCCTGCGCGGCACCGCCATCTACCTGTCCTCGGGCAACGGCGCCCCCGGCCCGCACGAGGCCTTCAATGATCCGAGCATCGCGGGCAACGTCGGCGTCCTGCTCGACCGGGTGCTGGTCGGCGGCACCATGGAAGCCGTGGTCGGCAGCTGCTCGACCCCACTCGCGGGACGCCTGGCCCAGCTCGGTATCCCCGCGGACGTCCGCTTCCGCGCCGGGGGCACCCATGCCTGGCCGTACTGGCAGGACGACGTTCACGATTCCTGGCCGATGTTCGCCGCCGCCCTCGGCATCTGAGCCTTCTTGTCGGTGGCTCGGCGCACACTGAGTCGATGGCATACGACGAGGAACTCGCCGAGCGGATCCGGGAGATCGTCTACCCACGGCCCGATCTCGACGAGCGGAAGATGTTCGGCGGTCTCGCCTTCCTGATCGGCGGCAACATGGCCGTGGCCGCCAGCGGCAAGGGCGGGCTGCTGGTGCGGGTCGCCCCGGCCGAAGGCGATGCCCTGCTCGACGGATCGACGATCACGCCGATGGTGATGGGCGGGCGCGAACTGCACGGCTGGCTGCACGTGGCCCCCGAGACGGTCGACGACGACACCGCACTGCGGGAATGGGTCGAACGCGGAGTGGGGTTCGCGCAGACCTTGCCACGAAAATAAGTTCGGTGGATGTGTCGAAGGGTGGTGTGCGGCTCCGACCAGTGGGTGAAGCAAGCCACTCACCCCAAGGAGCACATCATGTCCGTCAACACATTCCTCTGGTTCGATGCCGACGCCGAAGCGGCGGGCGAACTCTATGCCGCGACCGTCCCGAACTCGCGCGTCGTCGAGGTCACCCGCCAGGGCGACGGTTCGGCCTTCATCGTCACCCTCGACCTCGACGGCCAGGCCGTCACGCTGATGAACGGCGGCCCGGGCCACCCGCACAGTGATGCCGCCTCGCTGCAGGTGATCGTGGATACCCAGGACGAGATCGATCGGCTCTGGGAGGCGTTGACGAGTGGCGGCGGCGCGCCCGGCCCGTGCGGGTGGCTCACCGACCGCTTCGGGGTGTCCTGGCAGGTCGTCCCGGCGGTGCTGCCCAAGTTGATGGGTGGCGAGACCGATCGCGTCATCGCCGTCGGCACGGCGCTGCGCTCGATGTCCAAGCTCGACATCGCCGCCCTGCAACAGGCCTACGACCAGGCCTGAACGCGCGAACGGCCGCCGCGGGGAGAGGTTCGCGGCGGCCGTCGTCGCGGGTGGGCTAGCCGGCCGAGCCCGACAGCAGCCCACCCAGATCAGCGGACCCGGTACTCGTGCCGCCGCCGGGGTTGGTCGGCTTCGGGGCGACGGTGATCGTGACGGTCTTCGAGCTGATGAGCTCCTGCACCGCCTTGATCTCGTGCGCGCCGGTGGTCTTCGGCGTCCAGGTGATGGTGGCCTTGCCGTCGGCCACCGAGACCGGCTCGCCGATCTGGGTGCCGTTGTCGGTGAAGGTCACCTTGAACAGGAACGAGGTGGCCGTGACATCGGCGGTCACGGTGTAGGCGGTATCCACGTAGTGCGTGCTGCCGCTCACCGCGATCCCCTGCACGAGCGCGGATGCCTGGGGTGCTGCCAGCACGGCGGCCGCGGCCACCGCGGTGAATGCCGTGAGTCCGAAACCGGCACGCCGCGCCTGGTAGATCTTCATGATGTTCTCCTGTTCGCGCTGATGTTGAGCGCGACATTAGCCACCGGAGCGGCACCGCGTCCCAGAAACTGAAATAACCATGTTTAAAAATGTTTCGGCCGGTGACGTCGCAGGTGGCGACCGAATTCACCCGGAGCGGATGAGGCGCCCTCGGCGACCGGCCGCGACGCTGGAACCATGTCGACGTCGGGCCCGCTGCGCTATCAGTTCGTCATCGAGGGCGAGCTGTCCGAGCGTGTCCTGGCGGCCTTCCCCGAGCTGCGCCCCAGCTCGCATTCGCCCACCGGAACCACCACCCTCTTCGGTCTGGTCGCCGACAGTACGGCCATGCGTGGCGTGATGGCCCGCATCGACACCCTCGGCCTCACGCTGCTGAGTATGTCCCAGTTGCCCGACTGAGCATCCGCCGACGAGTCGACGTCGATCTGATAACGAGCGCCCTCACTTCCTCTCGCCAGCAACCGCGCAGCCGCTGATTCGCCTACCGTCGATCTCGGCGGAGGTCGGCCGCCGCGCGGTGAACAGCGTGTTCAGGAGGGTGAAGATGGCTTCGTCGTCGGGTTCTCTGGACTTTCACGGTGGCGGCTCGGTGATAGCTGTGTCGGGTCGGCCCGCCGGTCTTCCCGAGCTGTCCTTCGCCCCGGTTCGATGCAACGAGGCGTTCGCGCGCCTGGATCGTGCGCAGGCCGGCGCCGGGCAGACGGTGCTGCTGTGCGGGCCCGCGGGCAGTGGGAAAACCGTCGTGCTGGTCGACTGGGTGCGCCGCCGGTGCTCGGCACGGGTCGCGTGGTCGACCGTCGCCGAACAGCACGGATCCGATCTGCTGGCCGACATCGCCCGAACACTCGAGCCGATCGCGGATTTCGTCCCGACCGGGATGCTGCACACGCCGATGGACCGCGCCGTGGACCTCGTCGCCGCGCTGGCCGGCGTCGAGCCGACCGTGCTGGTGATCGACAACGCCCACCTGCTCACCGACCCGCTGCAACTCGCCGGCCTCGAATACCTGCTCACACACCTGCCCGGCCAGGTCACCGCGGTGATCGCGAGCCGATTCGACCCGCCGCTGCGGTGGCACGCCCTCGACCTGGCGGGCAGGCTCACCCGGATCGGAGTGCCCGAACTCGCGTTGTCCCCGGATCGGGTCGCTCAACTGCTCGCCCAGCACGGGTGCCGGCTCGACGACGCCGAACTCGCCGTGGTCCAGAACCTGACCCGTGGCTGGGCCGCGCTGGTCCGCATCGCGGCGATCTGCCTGTCGGCCGGCGGCACCGACCGCGACACCGCCCTCGCCGCGCTGGCCCGCCCCTCACACGCCGTCGCCGACTTCCTGGTCGCCGAACTGCTCGCCGCCCTGCCCGCGCCCACGCTCGAATTCCTGCTCGCCACCGCGGTTCCCGAGCAATTCTGCCTGCCGATGGCCGAGGATCTGGTCGGTGACGACGCCGCCCGCATCCTCGACGAACTGCTGCGCGCGAACTTCCCGCTGCACACCGTCGCCCACGCGGGCGAACTCTGGCACACCTACCATCCGCTCCTGCGCGCCTACCTGCTCGCCGAGGCCGCGTACACCAGGCCGGAGCGCCTGCCCGACTGTCATCGCCGGGTGGCGGCCTGGTTCACCGCGGCCGCGATCCCGGGGCCCGCGCTCGGCCATGTCCTGGCCGAGCCCGGCACCCCCGGGCTGGTGCCCTTCCTGCGCGACTGGGGGTTGCGCATGGTCTTGGACGGCACGGGTCACGCCCTGCTCGCCGCCCTCGAAAACCTCCCCGAACACGACACTTTCGTTCGCCTGCTGCGCGCGGCCGTCGCGGTGGAGTCGGGCGATATCGCCGCCGCGGAGGTCTATCTCGAAGCCGCCCATGTGGGCCCCGAATCGGCCGCGCCGGTGGTGCCCGCCGAGTGGGTGGCCGCTCTCGACCGCGCTGTGAGCGCGGGAGTGGCTGTCCTGGTGGGTGATTCGTCCTCGATGCGCTGGCCGCTGCCGCCGGTGACCGGTCAGCCCGACCTCGACTGCTACGCCGCGCTGCACTGCGGCATCGCCGAGATCTACGGGGGCGAGATCGACAGCGGCGCGGCGTCTGTGCGCCACGCGATCGTGCACTCCGAGCAGGCCGGACTGGGTCGCGTCGCGGTCCGTGCCAGAACCGCGACGGCCGGGGCGGCCGGGATGGCGGGCCGGCTCGGTGAATTACGCGCGCTGGCGGTCCAGGCGATCGACTGCGCCGAACGCTACGAACTGGCAGGCTCGGCCGATGCCGCTCCGGCCAGGGTGCTCGCGGCCTATGGCGCCTACCAGCAGGGCGCGGATTTCGAGCGGCCGCTGCCGGGTCTGCCCTGGGTCGCGGCCGACGAGACCGTGGTGCCCGCGCCGGTGCGTCAGGTAGCGATCATGACCGGGGTGCTGATGTTCGCCGACGCCGCGGATCGGTCGGCCGCCGGGGTCGCACTCGCCAAGCAACTGCACCGCCTGCTCGACGAATCGCCGACGCTGTACGGCACCGGTGAACTGGTCACCGACGTGCTGTGGCTGCTGCTGCGCGTGCAGGCCAGGGCCGACGCGCAGCAGTTGGTCGACCACGCGACGCGCGTGCTCGGCCGGACTCCCGAGATGGCTGTCGCCGAAGCGGGACTGGCGCTCTACGCCCATCGCCCGGCCGTCGTGCTGACGGTGCTGGAACCCCTGCTCGCCACCCCGCGCTGTTCCTCGCGCTCGCTGGTCGCGGCGTGGCTGCTGGTCGCGGTCGCCGCCGACCGCCTCGATCGTCCCCGCAAGGTCGACGATGCCTGCGAACAGGCTCTCGCGCAGGCGGCGGCCGAACAACTGACGCGCCCGTTCCTCGACGTGCCGGAGGCCGCTGAACTGCTCGCCCGGATCGGCGCGCGCTTCGGCCAGTACGCGGCGCTCGTGGACCGGATCCGTGCCCACCGCGGCGCCACCGCGGGCGCACCGCAGCTCACCGACACCGAACTGGTGGTGCTGCGCCAACTTCCCTCTGGCATGACCGCGGGCAATATCGCCACCGACCTCGGCGTCTCGGTGAACACCGTCAAAACGCACCTGCGCGGCATCTACCAGAAGCTCGCGGTGAACGCGCGCGCCGAAGCGATCGCCCAGGCTCGCGTGCTCGGCCTGCTCTGATCTCAGTCCGGCGCCTGGAGGGCCGGAAACCAGACATCGGTGAGCACCGCCGCGGCCTGCGTGGCCGAGACGTCGATGGTGCCCTGCATCGCCCAGCGGGTGAAGAACCGCTCGAGCTGGGCGACGAGCAGTTCGATCCGCAGCCGGGCCTCGTCGCGGCGGTGCTCGGGCCAGCGGGCGAGATAGGCGGGCATGGTGTCGGCCAGGGTCATGATGCCCTCGCGCGCCACCGCGCGGAATTCCGGTTCGAGCGCGGTGGCTTCGTCCCAGGCCGGGAGCATGTCCTTGTTCGTGAAGAACCAGTCGATCGCGCGAGTCATCCAGTCCGCGAACGACTCTCGGGAGCCGATGGTGAGCACCCGGTCCAGGTCGGCGTAGAAATCCCGGACGCTGGCGAGGGTGCCTTCCTGGGCGATGGCGCGCAGCACCTCGCCTTTGCTCGTGAAGTGCAGGTAGAAGGTCGCCCGGCTGCAGCCGACGGCGGCGGCGATGTCGTCGACGCGGACATCGGAGTAGCCCTGCGTCTCGAACAGGGTGCGTGCGGTCTCGACGATCCGGGCCTTCGTCAGGCGCTTCTGTTCCTCGCGGAGCGAGCCACGGCGGGCGGGTTCGGTCGTCATGAGGTCATCTTAGACGATCAGCCCATTCACTGGACATGATGTCTAGTGAGACGTTATCCTGTGGTCCACGTCACGGCATGGTCATCGATGACCGAGGCCGCTGGAGGAGTTGTGCATGGATACACGCGAATTACCCAAGGTCTGCGTCATCGGCGCCGGACCTTCGGGTATCACCGCCGCCAAACGGCTTGCCGAGAACGGAATTCCGTTCGACTGCTACGAGGCGTCCGACGAGGTCGGTGGCAACTGGTACTTCAAGAATCCCAACGGCATGTCGGCGTGCTATCAGAGCCTGCACATCGATACCTCGAAGTACCGCCTGCAGTTCGAGGACTTCCCGGCCCCGGCGGATTGGCCGCACTTCCCGCATCACTCGCAGCTGCTGCAGTACTTCAAGGACTACGTCGACCACTTCGGCCTGCGCGACAGTATTCGGTTCAACAGCCTGGTCACCTCGGCCGAGCGTGACGACGCGGGCCTGTGGCGGGTCACGACAGCGGCGGGCGACACCGAAATCTACGACGCGCTGATCGTGTGCAACGGCCACCACTGGAACCCCCGATTCCCGGACTACCCCGGCGAATTCGACGGCGTGCTCATGCACAGCCACGCCTACAACGACCCGTTCGACCCGATCGACATGCGCGGCAAGCGGATCGTCGTGGTGGGCATGGGCAACTCCGGGCTCGATATCGCCTCGGAACTGTCCCAGCGATTCATCGCCTCGAAGCTGTTCGTCTCCGCCCGTCGCGGCGTGTGGGTGCTGCCCAAGTACGTCAACGGGCAAGTGGGCGACCGTGCGTCGATGCCCGCGTGGATTCCCGACAGGATCGCGCTCAAACTCAAACAGCGCTTCGTGCGCAAGAACCGCGGCGAGATGTCGACCTATGGACTGCCGACGCCGGATCACGAGCCGTTCGAGGCGCATCCGTCGGCGAGTGAGGAATTCCTGCACCGGGCCGGCTGCGGTGACGTGGAGTGCAAGCCCGCGATCACCCGATTGGACGGCGACACCGTGTATTTCGCCGACGGCACCACCGAGCAGGTCGACGTGATCGTGTGTGCCACCGGCTACCACATCAGTTTTCCGTTCTTCGCCGACGCCGAGTTGGTACCCGATGCGGCCAATCGGTTCCCGCTGTACCAGATGATGATGAAGCCCGGCGTGGACAACCTGTTCTATCTCGGTCTGGCCCAGCCGATGCCGACGCTGGTGAACTTCGCCGAGCAGCAGAGCAAGCTGGTGGCGGCTTACCTGACCGGCCGCTATCACCTGCCCCCGCGCGAGCAGATCGACGAGGTGCTCGGCGCGCAGGAGGCCAAACGCACCGGACGCTATTACGATTCGCCCCGCCACACCATCCAGACCGAATTCGAGCCGTACGTGCGCTCGATGACCAAGGAGCTCGAGCGCGGCGCGAAACGTGCCGCCGCCGCGGGCAATACGTTGCCGGTGCCCGCTCGGGTGACCGCCGAGGTGGCGCGATGAGCACTTCTTCGGGCTTCTGCCGTGACGAATTCGCCGGTGTGCGTGCGGCCTTCGACGAACACCTCGCCTCCGGCGCCGAACTGGGCGCCGCCCTGTGCGTCACCGTCGACGGCGATCCGGTGCTCGATCTGTGGGGTGGCTACGCCGACCCGGAGCAGACCACCGCGTGGGCGGCCGACACCTTGGTGAACGTCTTCTCGGTCACCAAGACGATGACGGCGCTGTGTGCCCTGCTGCTGGTCGACCGTGGTGAACTCGATGTCGACCAGCGGGTGGCCCACTACTGGCCCGAATTCGCGGCGAACGGCAAGGCCGACATCGAAGTTCGGCACCTGCTCTCGCACACCTCCGGCGTCTCGGGCTGGGACAAGCCGATCGAACTGTCCGACATCTACGACACCGATGCCGCCGCCGCCCGGCTGGCGACGCAGGCGCCCTGGTGGGAGCCGGGCACCGCCTCGGGCTATCACGCCATCAACTACGGCCATCTCGTCGGCGAACTCGTGCGCCGCATCACCGGTCGTTCGCTCGGCACGTTCTTCGCCGACGAGCTGGCCGGGCCCTTGGGCGCCGATTTCCACATCGGCACCGGTCCCGAGCACGCCGACCGGATCGCCACCCTGGTCCCGCCGGAGCTGCCGGACTTCGACCTGTCGATCCTCGATCAGGACAGTGTCCTGATCAAGACGCTCACCAGTCCCTGGCTCGAGGTCTCCGAAACCGCCACGCCGGCCTGGCGAGAGGCCGAGATCGGCGGCACCAACGGGCACGGCAACGCGCGCTCGGTGGCCCGCATCCAGTCGCTGATCGCCAACGGCGGCGAGCTGAGCGGCAGGCAGTTCCTCTCGCCCGCGACAATCGAGCTGATCTTCCGCGAGCAGGCCGACGGCATCGACCTGGCGCTGCTGGCTCCGCTGCGTTTCGGCATCGGCTACGGGCTGCCACGACCGGAGACGTTCCCGCACATCCCCGACGGGCGGGTCTGCTGGTGGGCCGGGTACGGCGGCTCGATGGTCGTCAACGACCTGGATCGCCGAATCACCTTCGCCTACACCATGAATCGCATGGCGACCGGACTGATCGGTTCCGATCGGTGCGACAGCTATCTGAAGGCCACCTTCGACGCGGTAGGAGACGCCCGATGACCATGCGCGCGATGCAGTTGACGGCGCCGGGCACTCTCGAACTACGGACGGTGCCCGTACCCGAACTCGGCCCCGGCGATCTGCTGCTGCGGGTCGGCGCGGCGGGGATCTGCCATTCGGATTCGTTCGTGCTGAGCCTGCCGTTCCCGATGAGCGAGAAGCCCTTGACGTTGGGCCACGAGATCGCGGGCACCATCGAGGCGGTCGGCTCGGGGGTGGAAGGTCGCAGCGTCGGCGAACGCGGGATCGTGTACCTGTGCTGGTCGTGCGGTGAATGCCGGGAGTGCCTGCGCGGCAACGAGAATGTCTGCCTGGCCGCCGGTCGCACCGCGATGCCGCCGTGCCCCGGCCTCGGCCCCGACGGTGGCATGGCCGAGTACGTCCGCATCCCGGTGCGCTCGTTCGTGCCGATCGCCGACGAACTCGACTTCGCCCACGCCGCGCCGCTCGCTGACGCGGCCCTGACGCCGATGCACGCCATTCGCGGCGCCATGGACCAGCTGTGGCCCGGCGCCACCGCGGTCGCCATCGGGATCGGTGGACTGGGTCACGTGGCGGTGCAGTTGTTGAAGGCACTCACCGAAACCACCGTGATCGCCGTCGACGTGGACGCCGACAAGCTCGCCCTGGCCACCGAATGCGGCGCCGACATCGTGCTCAAGGCCGACGAGAACACCGCGGCCACGATCTTGGAGCTCACCGGCGGACGCGGTGCGGAGGCGGTGTTCGACTTCGTCGGCACCGACCCCACCGTCAAGGTCGCCGTCGAATCCGTAGCCCCTAACGGTGCTGTCCGGCTGGTGGGTCTCGGCGGCGGCGCCACCGGCATCGACTCGGGCCCGGCGGGCGGACCCGGTCTGCCCTGGGGTGCCACGGTACGAAAGTCCTACGGCGGCACCAGGTCCGACCTCATAGATTCTGTGGCCTTGGCCGCCGCGGGCAAGCTCCGCGCTCAGGTCGAGCGGTTCGACCTGGCCGATGCCCGCACCGCCTTCGACCGACTCGACTCCGGCGCGATCCGCGGCCGCGCCGTCCTCATTCCTTGATGGAGAAGAACATGACCAACGCTGTAGACCCACAGGAATTCGTGGCCAAGGTGGCTGCGGGCCTGACCGCGCTGGGCGCGCCGTTCGAGATGACCGTCGAACCCGTTCTCGGCGTGCCGATTCCGGTCCTCGCCCATCGCCGTGCCAACCTGCGCGAACTATTGGAGCACTCGCGCAAGTGGGGCGAGCGCGACTACCTCGTCACCGAGGACCGCCGGATCTCCTTCACCGAGCACGCCGCGGCCGCGGGTGCGCTGGCCACCGCCCTGGCCGCCAGGTACGGCGTCGGCAAGGGCGATCGCGTGGGCATCCTGGCCGCCAACGGCCCGGACTGGGTGATCGCGTTCTGGGCCGCGCAGTGTCTCGGCGCGATCCCGGTCGGCTACAACGCCTGGTGGGCGCCGCCGGAGATCGCCTACGGGCTCGGCCACACCACTCCGACCGTCGTCGTCGCCGACGCGAAAAGGGCTGCGCTGCTGGCCGAGACCGGCACCGACCTGCCCGTCCTGACCATGGACGAGGATCTGCCCGCCCTGATCGCCGAGTTCGGCGGCGGCGAGATCCCCAGCACACCGGTCGACGAAGACGATCCGGCCGTGATCCTCTACACCAGCGGGACCAGCGGCAGGCCCAAGGGTGTTGTCCATTCGCAGCGAAACATGGTGGCGATCAGTGACTACCACCGTTTCACCGACGCCATGATGGCCGCGTTCATGGGTCAGGAGCCCGGGGATGCTCCCAGCGATCGCCGCTACCTGGTCACCGCGCCGCTGTTCCACATCGCCAGCCTGCACAACCTCGTCATCCCGCGCTTGCTGACCGGTGCGGCGGCGGTGTTCCCCCAC
This sequence comes from Nocardia sp. NPDC055050, assembly GCF_053608345.1. Taxonomy (NCBI): domain Bacteria; kingdom Bacillati; phylum Actinomycetota; class Actinomycetes; order Mycobacteriales; family Nocardiaceae; genus Nocardia; species Nocardia sp. NPDC055050. The sequence continues at coordinate 188,125 of NZ_JBSGVG010000009.1, read as the reverse complement.
GGGGCGTTCGAGGTCGGCCGCGTCCTGAGCCTGGTCGAGCGCGAGAAGGTCACCAACTGGGCCGCGGTGCCGACCATGGCGTCGCGCCTGCTGGAACACGATGTGGCCCAGCACGATCTGTCCTCGCTGAGCGCGCTCTCGCTGAACTCCGCGCCGTCCTCGCCCGCGCTGCTCGCCAGCCTGCGCGAGAAGATCCCGGCCCTGCAGTTCTCGCTGACCACCAGCTACGGCCTCACCGAGAGCGGCACCGCGGCGACGGTCGCCACCCCGCTGGACCTGGCCGCGGACGACGCCTCGGTCGGCAGGCCGATCATCGGGGTGGCAGTGGAGATCCGCGACGCCGAGGGCAACGCGCTCGGCGAGGGTGAGGAGGGCGAGATCTGCATCCGCAGTCCCTACGTCATGCTCGGCTACTGGAACGACGACGCGGCGACAGCGGCCTCGATCGACGACCAACGCTGGTTGCGCTCCGGTGATTTCGGCACGATGGACAACGGCAGACTCACCGTGTCGGGCAGGCGCACCGACCTGATCCTGCGCGGCGGCGAGAACGTGTATCCCACCGAGATCGAGAACGTGCTCGTCGAACATCCGGCCGTCAGCGACTGCGCGGTCTTCGGCGTCGCCCACCCCGATCTCGGCCAGGAAGTGGCGGCGATCGTCGTCGCCGAACCAGGGGCGGTGGACCCGGCGGAACTGAGCGCCTTCGTCGCCGATCGCCTCGCCTATTTCAAGGTGCCCGCCCGGTGGCGGATCACTTCGGACGCGCTGCCGCGCAACGCGACCGGTAAAGTCACCAGGCGCGAGCTCGCGATCTAAGAGGGGTCACACCATGTTCGACAGCATCATCAAGGGTGCCCGTTGGTTCGACGGCACCGGCGCCCCGTCCGCGGTTCGTCACCTCGGCATCACCGACGGCAAGATCGCCGAGATCTCGGAGACCCCGCTCGACGAGACCGGCTGTTCCCGCGTCGTCGACGCGACCGGCAAATGGGTGATCCCCGGCATCATCGACATCCACACCCACTACGACGTCGAAGTCCTGCTCGACCCGTCGCTGTCGGAGTCGGTGCGGCACGGCGTCACCACCGTGCTGCTCGGCTCGTGTTCGCTCTCGACCGTGCACGTCGACGGCGAGACCGCGGGCGACCTGTTCGGCAGGGTCGAGGCCATCCCGCGTCAGTACGTGGTCGGCGCGATGAACGACGTCCAGACCTGGAGTACCGCAGGCGAATACGTCGACGCGCTCGAACAGTTGCCGCTCGGGCCCAACCTGGCCGGCTTCATCGGCCACTCCGATATCCGGGCCGCGGTGATGGGGCTGGACCGCTCCACCCGCAAGGACGTGAAACCGTCCGAGGCGGAGCTGGCCGAGATCGAGCGCATGCTCACCGACGCGCTCGACGTCGGCTTCGTCGGAATGTCTTCGCAGCAGCTGCTTTTCGACAAGCTCGACGGCGAGACCTGCCGTTCGCGGACGCTGCCGTCCACCTACGCCAAGAGCAAGGAACGCCACCGGCTCAACACGATCCTGCGCAAGCGCGGTCGCGCGTTGCAGGGCGGACCCGACATCACCAACCCCAAGAGCCTGGTGTCGATGGCGGTGTCGAGCATCGGTCTGTGGCGCAACGCGCTCAAGGTGAGCCTCCTGTCGGCGGCCGATGTGAAGGCGGTGCCGGGCGCGTCCAAGATGTTCCCGGCCGTCGGCAAGATCATCAACGGGCTCGACGGCAATTTCCGCTGGCAGCATCTGCCGGTGCCGTTCGAGGTGTACTCCGACGGCATCTCGCTGCCGGTGTTCGAGGAGTTCGGTTCCGGCGCGGCGGCTCTGCACCTGTCCGACCACATCGACGAGCAGCGTCACCTCATGCAGGACGAGGAGTATCGCCGCACCTTCCGCAAGGACTACGACAACAAGTACGGCCCGCGCGCGTGGCACCGCGACTTCTTCGACGCCGACATCGTCGAATGCCCCGACGAGACCGTCATCGGCAAGACCTTCGGTGAGGTCGGTGTCGACCGTGGGGGTCTGCATCCGGTCGACGCGTTCCTCGACCTCGTCGTCGAACACGGCGACAAGCTGCGCTGGCGCACCACCATCTCCAACCACCGACCCGAGGTGGCCGACGTCCTGGCCGCCGACCCGTCGGTCCAGCTCGGCTTCTCCGACGCGGGCGCGCACCTGCGCAATATGGCCTTCTACAACTTCGGTCTGCGCCTGCTCCGTCGCGTCAACGACGCCGCGACCAGCGACAAGCCGTTCATGACGGTCGAGCACGCGGTGCACCGCCTCACCGGCGAACTGGCCGACTGGTACGGCCTGGACACCGGCCACCTGCGCGTGGGTGATCGCGCCGACGCGGTCGTCATCGACCCCGCCCACCTGGACGAAACCCTGGATGCCTACGCGGAGAGTCCCCTCGCGATCTTCGGCAACCTGTCGCGCATGGTCAACCGCAACGACGACACGGTCACCGCGGTCTTCGTCAACGGCCGCTACGTCTTCGGCGAGGGCGAAGCGGATCCCGTACTCGGCACCGAACGAGTGGGAGCCTTCCTGCGCGCGGAGTAGGACCGCCGCCCGGCGCTCGCCGCGCGTCCGGGTACTCGCCGCTGACTCGTCGCGCACCCTGACCCGGTGCGCGACGACCCAGCCCCGATCTGCGACCCTCACCTGATGACCGGGCGGCGGTCGACCCGAACCCGGTCGTCGCCGCTGGACTACCTCACATCAGCGAGAGGACTCGATATGTCGGACGCGAAACGGATCGCCTGGGGTAAACCGCGTCATCCCACCGACGCCGACCGCGACGCCCTCCGCGAGGACCTGCTCGCCAAAGCACGCGCCGTGCGCGGCGACGGCTGGGCCGACCACCGCGCCGAATGGCCCGCCGGTCAGGTGGCTGTGGTCGCCTATGTGCTGGGCGACGCCGACGTTCTCGCCGAACTCGAGGAGAACGAGAGCACCGTCCTGAGCCGCTACGCCGCCGACCTGTTCGGCTTCGTCGGTGGCCGCAAGGACAACGAGAAGGGCCTCGTCGGCACCCAGGCCTGGTTCGACGCGGTGCGCAAAGCCCTCGCCTAGCTCGCGTCGTGGGCTAGGTGCGGAGCACGCATTCCGTGCGTGAGTAGATGGTCGGCACGCATTCGTTGCAGTGCGTGCACAGGGAACGGGTCGTCGCATCGGTGTGCCAGCGGCGGATCAGGTCCGGTTCGCGCAGGAGGGCGCGGCCCATGGCGACGAAATCGAAACCGTCGTCGATGGCCTGCTGTGCGGTCGGGCGGTCGGTGATGCCGCCGAGCAGGATGATCGGCAGCGTCAGCTCCTCGCGGAACCGGCGCGCCTTGTCGGCGAGATAGGCCGGGCGGTACGGGTATTCGCGCAGGAAGCCCTTGCCGACGAGCTGGAATCCCCACCGCGTCGGCACCGGCAGCGTCTTCGCGAAGTTCTTGCGCGGCGCGTCACCGCGGAAGATCGCCATCGGATTGAGCAGGGAGCTGCCCGCGGTGAGTTCGAGGGCGTCGATCGCGCCGTCGTCCTGCAACCAGGTCGCCACCTGTAGCGACTCCTCGATCGAGAACCCGCCGCGCACACCGTCTTCCATGGTGAGCTTGGCCGTCACGGCCATCGTGTCGCCGACGGCGTCACGCACGGCCTTGACCAGTTCCCTGGCCACCCGCGCCCGGTTGACCAGCGACCCACCGTAATCGTCCTTGCGCCGATTGAGCATCGGACTCAGGAACGAGCTCGCCAGATAGTTGTGCCCGAGATGCACCTCGACGGCGTCGAACCCGGACTCGCGGGCGAATCGCGCCGCCCGCGCGTGCGCCGCGACGACCTCGGCGATCCCGAGCGCGTCCGGCACCTTCGTGAACCGCATCCCGAGCGGATTGAACATCCGGCTCGGCGCCAGCGCGGGCGCCTGATTCGATTTGGCGTTCGCGACCGGTCCGGCGTGCCCCAGTTGCGCGCTCACCGCCGCGCCCTCGGCGTGCACCGCGTCGGTGAGCCTGCGCAGGCCGGGAACGGCCTCGTCGCGCATCCAGATCTGATGCCGGTCGGTTCGCCCGCCCGGCGCGACCGCGCAGTAGGCGACCGTCGTCATCCCCACCCCGCCTTCGGCGACCTCCCGGTGGAACTCCACCAGGTCGTCGGTGACGAGTGCGTCGGGTGTCCGCCCCTCGAAGGTGGCGGCCTTGATCACCCGGTTACGCAGGGTGAGCGGACCGAGAGTGGCGGGTGCGAGGACATCGCTCATGTGCAAAAGTGAAACACGTTACAGTCCTGCGGGCAATGGGGGATCTCCCGCTGAGTGGGCGGAAACGACAAACGGCCCGCCTGCGTGGAGAGCGGGCGGGCCGGTGACACGGGCGCTGTGAACTACCAGCGGTCGGGTGTGACCGGGGCGTCCCAAGCTTTCGCGAAGCGGGTCTTGTCCTTGGTGTCCACTTCCTTGCGGCGGTAGACGATGTAGGGGCGGGTGAGGTAGCCGATGGGGGCGCTGAACATGTGGACCAGCCGGGTGTAGGGCCAGGCCGCGATCAGTGCGAGAACGACGAGGCCGTGGAGTTGGAAGGTCCAGGGGACGCCGACCATCAGACCCGGTTCGGGGTTGATCGAGAACAGGCTGCGGAACCAGGGGGAGACCGTGGTGCGGTAGTTGTAGGTGCCCCACAGCAGGTTGGAACCCCAGGTGTTGAGCAGACCGGTGACCAGGGCCAAGGTCAGCAGCGTGTACATCATGACGTCGTTGCGGCTGGTGTTCTTGCGCACGGCGGGGATGGCGATGCGGCGGTAGCACAGGATGGCCACGCCGAGCACGACCATCAGGCCCGCGATCGACCCCGCGCCGACCGCGACGATGTGGTACGCGTGCTCGGAGATGCCGATCGCCGAGGTCCAGGATTCGGGAATCAGCAGACCCATCACGTGCCCGCCGAACACCCCGAGCATGCCGAAGTGGAACAGCGGGCTGCCCAGTTGCAGCAGCTTGGACTCATAGATCTGCGAAGACCGGGTGGTCCAGCCGAACTGGTCGAAGCGGTAGCGCCAGACATGGCCCAGCACAAAGGACGTCGCCGCGATATAGGGCAGGATCAGCCACAGGCCTTCGGGCAGGGGGATGGTTGCGTTCATCGGCGGCCTTCTGTTGCTTCGAAGAGGGCGGGGTCCATGGCGAAGGGTTCTAGGCCGACCTCTTCCTCGGGCGGACCCTGGGCGGCGAGTTCGGCGATGCGCCTGCGGTCGGCGGTGGTCACCGGCGGCAAGGTGGTGAGCACCGCGGCGAGGACGCCGCTGTAGGGAGAGTTGTTGTCGCCCAGCGACAGTCGCAGCAGCTCCATGACCGGGACGTGCTCGCCGAGCAGGCGTTCGCCGCCGATCGGGTCGATGGTGGCGGCGAATTCCAGCAGCACCGGCAGGTGGTCGGGCAGTTCCTCGTCGCCGAGTTCCACCCCGGCCTGGCGGTAGGCGTGCTTGAACCGCAGCAGTGCCATGCCGCGTTTGCGGGTGTCGCCGAAGGCGTAGAACGTCAGGTGCAGGCTGGCGCGGCGGCGCATGTCGAAGGTCTCGACGTAGCTCTGCGCCACCTCGATCGCCGGGGTGTCGCGCAGATAGGCCAGCAGCGCGGCGAAGTGCGCCTGCACCTCGTCGGGCAATTGCGCTGCGGCGCCGGACAATTGGTCGAGCATCGCGAAGGTCTGCTCGCCCGGGTAGTCCAGCAGCAGCGCGGCCAGCCGCCACACGACCCTGCGGTCGTGCTCGGGCATCGCCGTCACCGGTTCGGGCCGTTTGCGGATGGAGAGCAGACTCATGGCGCGACACCGCTCACGGGCGAGTCGGCGACGGCAGCGCCGTTGCTGCCGTTGCCGTTACCGGCGCCGTTGCCGGTACCCCCGTTGCCGTTCGTGGTCGGCACGAGTCCACTGGTGCTGCGCCCGTCCCAGTTGAGCAGGTTGATCCGGCCCGACTTCTCCTCCGGCGCGGCCTGATTGGTGTCGGAGAGCGAGAACTTCTCGACGACCTGGTCGAACGCGGTCATGCCCGGTCCGCCGTCGGTGTCGAGACTGCACCCGGTGGCCAGCGAATCCAGTTCGTGCGCCTTGGATGTCGCGCCCATCGGGATCACGTACCGGTGCTCGTACTTGGCGATGGCGAGCAGCCGGTACATGGCCTCGATCTCCTCGGGCTCGAGCCCGATCGACGGCGCGATACCGGCCTCGGGTTCCTCGCCGAGGTTGACCGACCGCATGAACGCCCGCATCCCGGCCAGCCGTTGCAGCGACGAGCGCACCGGGCCGATCTCACCGGCGGTGAACAGCTCGGCCAGGTACTCGATCGGGATGCGCAGCGCGTCGATGGCGCCGAACAGGTTGCCCGCGTCCTCGCCGTCGTGGCCGGTCTCGCTGAGCACGTCCACCACCGGCGACAGCGGCGGCACATACCAGACCATCGGCATGGTGCGGTATTCCGGATGCAGCGGCAGCGCCAGCTGGTAGTCCACGATCAGCTTGTAGACCGGCGAATCCTGGGCGGCCTGAATCCATTCCGGGGAGATCCCGGCCTTCTCGGCTTCGGCGATCACGCGCGGGTCGTGCGGGTTGAGGAACACGCCCAGCTGCGAGGTGTAGAGGTCCTGCGGATCGGTGACCTGGGCCGCTTCGAGCACCGCGTCGGCGTCGTAGAGCATCACGCCGATGTAGCGCAGCCGCCCGACGCAGGTCTCCGAGCACACGGTCGGGATGCCGACCTCCACGCGCGGGTAGCAGAAGGTGCACTTCTCCGCCTTGCCCGTCTTGTGATTGAAGTAGATCTTCTTGTACGGGCAGCCGGTGATGCACTGGCGCCAACCACGGCACTTGTCCTGGTCGACGAGCACGATGCCGTCTTCCTCGCGCTTGTAGATCGCGCCGGAGGGGCACGACGCGGCGCACGAGGGGTTCAGGCAGTGCTCGCAGATGCGCGGCAGGTAGAACATGAAGGTCTCTTCGAACTCCAGTTTCACCTTGGTCTCGAGCTTGCCGAGCAAGGGGTCCTTGGCGACCTGCTCCGGACCCGAACCCAGATCGTCGTCCCAGTTCGCGCCCCAGGTGACCTTGGTGTCCTCGCCGGTGATCAGCGACTTGGGCCGCGCCACCGGGGTGGTGTCCATGGGCGGCGACGACAGCAGGTTGTCGTAGTCGTAGCTCCACGGCTCGTAGTAGTCGGCGACCGTGGGCAGATCCGGGTTGGCGAAGATGTTCATCAGGCGCTTGAACCGCGAGCCCGACTTCAGGGTCAGCTTGCCGCGCTTGTTGAGCGTCCAGCCGCCCTTCCACTTCTCCTGGTCCTCGTACTGGCGCGGATAACCCTGTCCCGGACGGGTTTCCACATTGTTGAACCAGACGTACTCGGTACCACCACGGTTGGTCCAGGCCTGCTTGCAGGTGACCGAGCAGGTGTGGCAGCCGATGCACTTGTCCAGGTTCATGACCATGGCGAGTTGAGCCATAACGCGCATGTCAGTACTCCACGTTCTGGTTGCGGCGACGGATTGTCGTGACTTCGTCACGCTGGTTTCCGGTGGGGCCGTGGTAGTTCAGGGCGAAGGACTGCTGGGCGTAGCCGCCGATCAGGTGCGAGGGCTTGATCAGCACCCGGGTGAGCGCGTTGTGGATACCGCCGCGCTTGCCCTTGGCCTCCTTGGTGGTGTCCTCGGCGCCTTCGATGCGCGGCACGTCGACCGCGCGGTCCTGGGCGTGGTACATGAAGACCGTGCCCTCTGGCATGCGGTGCGAGACGATCGCGCGGGCCACGACCACGCCGTTGCGGTTGATCGCCTCGATCCAATCGTTGTCCGCCACCCCGATCTTCTTCGCGTCGACGTCCGACATCCAGATCGTCTGACCGCCGCGCGAGAGCGTCAGCATGTGCAGGTTGTCCTGGTAGGCGGAGTGGATCGACCACTTGGAGTGCGGGGTCAGGTACCGCACCGTCAGTCCGTTGCCGCTCACGTTGCCGATGCTCGGCTCCGCGAACAGCGCCGACATGTCGAGCGGTGGACGGAAGATCGGCAGTTGCTCGCCGAGTTCGATCATCCAGTCGTGGTCGAGGTAGAAGTGCTGGCGACCGGTGAGGGTGTGCCACGGCTTGTGCCGCTCGACATTGATGGTGAACGGCGAGTACCGGCGTCCCCCGGATTCCGAGCCCGACCATTCCGCCGAGGTGATCACCGGCACCGGGCGAGCCTGGGTGTCGGCGAAGGTGATCCGCTTGCCCTCGGCCTCTTTCGCGAGGTCGACCAGTTCGGTGCCGGTACGCCGCTCGAGCGCCTCGAACCCTTCGACGGCCAGGCGGCCGTTGGTGGTGCCCGACAGCGACAGGATGGCCTCGGCGGCGTGGGTGTCCTTGGCCAGCGACGGCCTGCCCGCGGCTATGCCGGAGACGATGGTGCCGTTCTGTCCGGCCAGGTACGCCACTTCTTCCTCGGGGAAGGTGGTGACGCCCTTGGTCGTCAGACCGAGCTTCTCCACCAGCGGCCCGAGCGCGGCCAGCTTCTCCGCGATCTTGGTGTAGTCGCGTTCGATCTCCACGATCTTGGGCATGGTCTTGCCCGGAATCGGTTCGCACTCACCGGCTTTCCAGTCCAGCACCTTGCCGCCGGCCTGCGCGAGCGCATCGGGGGAGTCGTGCTGCAACGGCACCGCGACGATGTCCTTGCGGGTGCCCAGATGCTTTTCGGCCAGCCAGGAGAAACCACGCGCGATCCGGTGGAACGCCTCGAAGTCGGTCTTGGCCTCCCACGGCGGGGAGATGGCGGGGGAGAACGCGTGCACGAACGGGTGCATGTCGGTCGAGGACAGGTCGTGCTTCTCGTACCAGGTGGCGGCGGGGAGCACGATGTCGGCGAACAGCGTGGTGCTGGTCATCCGGAAGTCCAGTGCGAGCAGCAGATCCAGCTTGCCCTCAGCGCCTTCCTCGCGCCATTCCAGTTCCTGCGGGCGCACCCCGGTCGCATCGGTGGTCTGCAGGTTGGAGCCGCAGCCGAGCAGATGCTTCTGGAAGTACTCGTTGCCCTTGCCCGAGGAACCGAGCAGGTTCGCGCGCCACACGGTGAGCACGCGCGGGAAGTTCTCCGGTGCGTCGGGGTCCTCACAGGCGAAGCGCAGGTCGCCGGATTTCAAACCGTCGACGACGTGCTCGGCGGGGGTCTTGCCCGCTTCGGCAGCCTCGTCGGCGAGGTCGAGGGGGTTGCGGTTGAACGTCGGGTAGCTGGGCATCCAGCCGAGACGACTCGCCAGGGCGATGTTGTCGGCCGCGGTGCGACCGGCGAACTTGCCCTTGCCCAGCGGCGAGGCGAACGAGTCCGAGGTGAACGGGTCGTAGCGCCACTGATCATTGGTGAGGTACCAGAACACGGTGCCCTGCATCTGACGCGGCGGGCGCTGCCAGTCACTCGCCGACGCCAAGGTGGCCCAACCGGTGACGGGACGGCACTTCTCCTGGCCGACGTAGTGGGCCCAGCCACCACCGTTCTTACCCTGACAGCCGGTGAGCAGCGTGAGGGTGAAGAAGGCACGGTAGATCTGATCGGAGTGGAACCAGTGGTTGGTGCCCGCGCCCATCAGGATCATCGAGCGACCGCCGGAACGTTCGGCGTTGTCGGCGAATTCGCGTCCGATGCGAGCGGCCTGCACGGCGGGAACGCCGGTGATGGCCTCCTGCCAGGCCGGGGTGTACGGCGACTCGGCGTCGTCATAACCCTTCGCCCACTCGCCCGGCAGACCGTCGCGGCCGACACCGTACTGGGCGAGCAGCAGGTCGAAGACTGTGGTGACGCGCTTGCCCGCGACGATCTTCGTCGGAACACCACGAATGATCGACCCGGCGACGTCGGTGTCGAAACGCGGCAGCGCGATCGTGGCCGGTGCGTCGTCGGAATGACCGAGCAGCGTGAGCAGTGGGTCGACACCCTCGAGGTCGAGGTTCCACTTGCCCGCGTCGCCCTCGCCGAAGCGGTGCCCCAGCGAGCCGTTGGGCACCACCGGGTTGCCCGCCTGGTCGAGCAGGACCGGCTTGTGTTCGACGCCTTCGCCGGTATGCCCGAGATCGGCGGCGGTGAGGAACTTGCCGGGAAGGGCGCCGTCCTGATCTGCCGCCTCGTCGAGGCAGATCAGGTACGGCAGATCGGTGAAGGACTTGATGTAGTCGGTGAACATCGGAGTCTGCTTCTCGATGAAGAACTCCTTGAGCACCACGTGGCCCATCGACATCGCCAGCGCGGCATCGGTACCGGGCCGCGCGGCCACCCATTCGTCGGCGAACTTGGTGTTGTCGGCGTAGTCGGGGGAGACCACCACGACCTTCTGGCCGCGGTAGCGCGCCTCGGTCATGTAGTGCGCGTCGGGGGTGCGGGTCACCGGGACGTTGGAGCCCCACATGATGAGGTAGCCCGCGTCGAACCAGTCGGCCGACTCCGGCACGTCGGTCTGGTCACCGAAGACCTGCGGCGAGGCCACCGGCAGGTCGGCGTACCAGTCGTAGAACGACAGCATGTAGCCGCCGATCAGCGACACGAAGCGCGCGCCCGTGGCATGGCTGACCATCGACATCGCCGGGATCGGCGAGAAGCCGGCCACCCGGTCGGGGCCGTACTGCTTGATCGTGTAAACATGCGCGGCGGCGGCGATTTCGGCGGCTTCCCACCATTCGGCGCGGACGAAACCACCCTTGCCGCGCGCGGTCTTGTAGGCCTTGGCCTTGACCGGGTCCTCGACGATGGACTCCCACGCCAGCACCGGGTCCTTGAGCTCGGCCTTGGCCTTGCGGTACAGGTCGAGCAGCGTGCCACGCACATACGGGTAGCGCACGCGGGCCGGGGAGTAGGTGTACCAGGAGAAAGACGCGCCACGGGGGCAGCCGCGCGGCTCGTACTCGGGCTTGTCCGAACCCACCGACGGGTAGTCGGTCTGCTGGGACTCCCAGGTGATCACGCCGTCCTTGACGTAGATCTTCCAGGAGCACGAGCCGGTGCAGTTCACGCCGTGGGTGGAGCGCACCACCTTGTCGTGCGACCAGCGGTCGCGGTAGAACTCGTCGGCATCGCGACCACCGACCTTGTAGACGGACCGGTTGTCGGGCGATACCTCGCCCCGCTGGAAATACTTACCGAGGTTCAGCAATGTGTCGCCGAAATCGGCGGGCGACGGACCTTGCGTGCGCGAATTAACCACGACGCCCCCTTCGAGCTGTGAAATCGGGCTGTTGGGGAAAACTGTAAGGAGGCGGGCTCCTTCGGCAAAACGAACTTTTCACATCCGGATTCGGGCCGCGGTGAGCTGTGAGGTCGGCGCAATGTCGTGGTCACGGGGGAGGTTCGCGACGACGCCCGCGATCGAGGGCTCACCAGGGTGAACGGGCCGCGAGCTGGCCGAACGCGGTGATCGGGGGGTGCGTCGACAGGCGGGCGGTGATGCTTCGGAAACGACTGGTTCTCCCGCGGTTTACATTTGTTTACACACCCGGTGTGCCCGCTGAACAGCGCTGATGTGACGCCACACACAACTATGGCCGGGTCGGGCCCACCGCGACGCGGCGCTCGGGACGGTCGGCGGTGGCGGCTGAATCCACCGGTGCCCTACGGGCGCCGCGCTCGGCGGGAGGCGTTTCCGGGGCGATCCGCGGTGACCGGGGCCGTCCGGTCGGAGGCGGGGTGGGGATCGTGACGGTCGTGGACGAGCGGTGCGGAATCTTATAGCACTGCTGAACGGAACGAATCAGAATCCTTTTAATTCGGTTCGGCACACCGCATTTCGTGACCACGCACACAGTTGCCCGCCGGTAACTACCCAAATGACGGGGCGCCAATATAAAGAAACGGCATCTTTTCCGGTCGGCGGTTGGCTCGAGGTTGAATAGTCATCCAGGATGAGCCCGTGCAGACAGGGAGGGTTGGGGTGATACCGAAGCCATCGTTCGACGGGCCTGACGGGCCGCCGAAACCGCCGACGCTCGGCGGGTTGCTGCGGCGACTTCGCGACGATCGGCGGATTTCGAGGGAAAAGCTCGCCTTCGCGGCGGGAGTCAGCTCCAGTTACATCACCCATTTGGAGAGTGGGGACCGGGACCGGCCCACGCACGCGGTGATCGAGGCGCTCGTGCGCTACCTCGACCGGATCGCGCCGGTGACCGATATCGAGCGCAGGCATCTTTTCGATCTTGCCGGGCTCGCCCCGGTCGACAACCCGACCGTCGAGGATCTGCGAGCCGAGATCAGCACCGAGATGCGCCGAACATTGGCGCTCCAGGAACCCGATCTCGCGGCGTACGTCGACACCCGCTGGAACGTGCTGGCGGTCAACGAATCCTATGATCGCGCGTTTCCCGGACTGGTCGAGGATGTCAATATTCTGCGCTGGTTCTTCGGCAACCCGTTGTCGCGCAAAGTAATGGTCGAATGGGAGACGGAGTCCACGCTCACCGTGCACTGGCTGCGCGGTCTGATCGGCCAGCAGGGCGGCGGCGACTGGGCCACCGAATTGCTCGACGAATTGGCGCAGTATCGAGACTTCCGCCGCATCTGGGACGATGGCGACACCGTCTACGGCCGCGAGCACACCGCCATGCGGCTGTGCGATCTGCACACCGGCGAGAACTACACCGTCGACGTCCAGCTGTTCCGGCTCGACTCCGTCGCCTACCCCGGCCGCATTCAGTACTACCTGGGTGTTCGCGGTCCCGACCGTTAGATCCCGGCGACCGCCACCGGCTCGACGGCGTACGGGGTGCAGGCCGTGACCAGTGCGGCCAGCGCCGCGGCGACCTGCTCGGGATGGGTCAGCGCGCAGCCGTGTCCCGCGCCTGCCACCGTGCGTACCTCGCCCGCCCCCGACAGCCCGGCGGCCAACCGCGCGCACTTGTCCGCGGTGCTGTTGTGATCGTGTTCGCCGCGCAGCACGAGCGCGGGCACGGTGATCTCACCGAGCCGCCCATGGACCGAATCGCGGCCGATCAGGCAGTCTGCCGCCGGGCGAATGGCGCTGCGATCGCCGGCCAGCCAGCGGGTGATCCAGGTCTGCCAGATCTGCGGGTCGGTGCCGCCGATCAATCGTGGTGCGAGGTCTTCGGCCAGCGGCCGCAATGGACCCGCCCCACACCATTCGTCGAAGAAGTTCTCGTAATAGGTTTCCTCGTCCCTGGTGCACGCGTCGGCCTCGGTATCGAGCAGTGCCAGTCCGGTCACGCGTTCGGGAGCCAGCAAAGCCATTCGCAATGCGGTGTATCCGCCCTGGCTCATGCCGCCGACAATCGCGTGCTCGATGCCCAGCGCGTCGAGAACACGCAGGCCGTCGGTGGCCAGATCCCAGTAGTCGAAGCGCGGGTCGTCGCCGTATCCGGTGCGGCCGTGACCCCGGGCATCCCAGGCCACGACATTGATATCGGTGTGCGCCAAGACTTTCCGGATCGCGTCGAACATCGATTCGTCCATGAGGAATCCATGGGCCAGCAGCAGCGTCGGCCCGTGGACGGCATCGGTGCGGAAATGGACGTTCACAGAATCGGAGTGTACGAAGGGCATTGTCGAAACATACAAGCCATCCGGTTGTTTTCGCCTGGTTGCGGACTGAATGCGGTACTCCCGTCCGGGGTAGCGCCGGTCCTGTGAATTCACTGGCGAGTGTATGTACCTCACCGGGGACAAATATTTGTGCGCGCCCTGTGGACATGTGTGTTCATGGCCGATTGGATAGGGGGCGTACCGATATTCGGCTCGAATCGGAAAATGGGGATTTTGATGAGGGTGACGGAGCAGGGGCTGGACGCTCATATAAGTCTGGCCGCCGCGGGCGACAGTGTCTCGGCGACATTCGCGGTCTGCGATGCGGAGGGCAGGGCGATCTGGTACGGCCCGTTCATCGACGCCGACGCCGACCATCCGCGCGGCGACCAACTAGCGGCCACGATGGGGGCCGCGGGCCGCGCGATCTGGCTCGCGGGGCGAGCACGCGAGGACACCGGGGTCGAGAAGGTGACGTTGCACCTGGCGGTCAGCGAGGAGGGGCTCGACGCCATCACCCTGGCCTGCACCGCGTCGATGGCCGGGCTCGCACTGGATCTGGTTGTCACCGACGACAATCCGGCACTGGACTGGTGCCAGGCGTTCGGCAGGCTCGACTGGTCGTCGGAGCCGTTGACCGGTCTGGTCGATCCGGAAACGCCACAGACGATTCCGGCACTTCGGGCGATCACCGGCGGCCTCGACCAGCAGACCGAACCACAGGAAAGGCTCGTCATGCACGAACTAGCACTCGATCCCTCGATGGAACTGCGCTCGGCACTGGAAAGTCTGCTGCTGCACGACGCTATCGGCATGGATGCCAAGATGCGCCACGCCATCGCCGCCGTCGTCCACCTCGCCGTCGACACCCCCCATGGCCCGCCCGAGGACGCCGAGGAATTCCTCGGCCGCCTCGACGCCTCCTGGCTGGTCGCGGCCTGGCTCGGCCACGACACCGAACTCTCCCTCATCGCCACCCTCGCCGCCGGCGAGATCCCCGCCCTGTCCTGGTGCGAACTGATGTTCACCACCACGCTGGCACCGTGGTCGACCAGCCCGGTCGCGGTCCACGCACGACGGGTGTTCGGGGCGGTGCAGCGGGGGTCGTTAGGGGCGCTTCGAGCTCAGGTCGGCTGAGTCAGCGCTCGACGACGGTGACGCCGAGCTCGCGTAGGCGGTGCCAGATTCCCGGCGGGAACAAGTGTCGGCAGCGCACCGTGGAGGCCGACTAGTCGGTCGGTAGCTGTGGATCTATGTCAGCGAAGGAACTCACCCAGCGGTGGGGTGGGCGTGCGGGGTTGGGCTCGTCGGGGCGGTGTACGCCGACGACTTGCCAGCCCGCGGCGACGGCGGCGTCGAGTTCGTCGGGGTGGTCGGAGAGGAACAGAATGTCCTGTGGGGGGACCCCGATGCGGTCGGCGATGGATTCGTAGGAGGCGGGTGCGCGTTTGGGGCCCGCGGTCACCAGGTCGAAGTGGTCGGTGATGAGGCCGGACAGATCGCCCGCGTCGGCGAAGGTGAACCAATCGCGTTGGTTGCGTTCGGATCCCGAGGAGTAGACGAAGAGCTGGCAGCCGCTGGCGTGCCATGCTTTCAAGGCGGGTGCCACATCGCCGAAGAAGCGGCCGCGCAGTGCGCCCGCGCGGAAGCCCTGGGCGCAGATCGCGCCCTGTGCTGTCTTGAGCGGCTCGGCTTTGACGTCGGATTCCAGCCAGCCGCGCAGGATCTCGGCGACGCGGTCGGGCCCCGCATCGGGTTCACCGGCGAGCTCGCGGGTCGCGGTGAGCACCGAATCGGCTGTGCCATCGGTGTTCTCGGACAGCCAGGCGGGCAGGTGAGCGGAGGTGTAGCCGTAGAGGTCCGTGCGGACCGCGTCGGTGGGGCTGGTGGTGCCCTCGATGTCGAGGACGATCGCGCGGGTCACGCGAGCAGTTCGTCGAGCGTCGGGAAGCCCGCGCTGATCTTGTCGCCGGTGAAGTCGCCCACCCAGCCGTCGGCCTCCTCGAAGAAGCGCAGCGCGATGAAGTCGGGGGTGGTGCCCATGTCGAACCAGTGCAGCGTGCCCGCGGGGACCGAGAGCAGGTCGCCCGCTTCGCAGACGGTCGCGAGCACCGCGTCGCCCACGTGCAGGTAGAAGCAGCCACGGCCCGCGGCGAAGAAGCGCACCTCGTCCTCGGCGTGGCGGTGCTCGTCGAGGAACTTCGCGCGCGCACCGGCGGCCGTGGCAGGCCACTCCGGGTTGTCGGCGTCCGGGTGGATGCGGGCGACATCGATGTGCTGGTAGCGGCCCGAGGCGTTGAGTTCGGCGATCTGCGGGCCGTAGTGGGCGAGCAGGGTGTCGGAGTCCGTGGCGGCGGCGTCGGCGAGCACCTCCCAGTGCGAGTACGCGATGCCGTGCTGAGCCAGCTCGGCGCCGATCTCGGTGGGGTCGGTGGTGCGCACCCGGACGTCGGCGGCATTGTCGGCGGCCATCACTTGCAGCAGGGTCATGTCGGTCCGATCTCGAGGGGCGTGGCGTCGGTTCGTCCGGTGCGGGCGATCAACTCGCACAGGGCTTCCAGGCATTCGGCGCGATCGCGCGCCTGGGCAAGAGTGTCACCCCAGGTGGTGATCCCGTGCCCGGTGATGAACAGAATCGGTGGTGCAGAGGGGTTTTCGCGGAGGTGGAGCTCGATGTCGGCGCCGATCCGTGCTACATCGGGCCAGTTCGCGAACACCGGGACCACCACAGTCGACGGGTCCGCGAGGCCGAACCCCTTGAGCAGCTCGAAACCGCTGATCCGCAACGGGGTCACCGTCTCGCCGGGTCGCGCGGCAGTGGTTGCCAGCGCGGTGGCGAAAGGGGAATGCACGTGCACGACCGCGCCTGCGGGGCGGGTGCGGTACACGGCGGTGTGAATGCTGTTCTCCGCGGACGGTTTCCGGCTCTGGCCCGAATGCGCGGTGGTGTCCGAGATCCCGACGAGCACGCAATCGTCGGCGCTCAGTTCACCTTTGGACAGTCCGCTGGCGGTGATGAGCAACGCGGGCCATGTGCCGAGGCTGTCGAGGGCAGCGCCGGCCGTCACGGTCCCCGATGGTGACGTGGGCGCCTCGATCCGCACCGAGATGTTGCCGGCCGTACCCGGCATCCACCCCCGGCCATAGAGCTGGCGCGCGGTGCCGGCGATCGCCAGGCCTTGTTCGGTGAAAGCCACGGTGCTCCCGGCGTCCGACGGAGCGTCGCGATCCGCGATCCGCGATCCGCTGCCGGGTCCGTCCGTGGCGATCGCCCGGCCCTGCTTGTCGAAGGAATCCGAATTGCGGTAGACCACACCGTTTTCCGTGACCACGGCGGTGACGAGGTCGGTGGGTGTCACATCGAAGGCGGGGTTGAATACCGCGGTGTCCGTCGGTGCGGTGGCGACGCCACCGAATCCGGTGACCTCGGCCGCGGCCCGCTGTTCCACCACGATCTGCGCGCCGGTCGCCATCGCGGTGTCGCGGGTGGACTCCGGCGCGACCACGATGAACGGAATGCCGTGGTGGCGGGCGGCCAGCGCCAGAGTGAAGGTGCCGATCTTGTTGGCGACGTCGCCGTTGGCGGTGATCCGGTCCGCGCCGACCAGCACGGCGTCGACCTGACCGGTCGCCATCGCCCAGGCAGCGGCGGAGTCGATGGTCAGGCGATGTGGAATGCCCGCCTCGGCCAGTTCCCACGCGGTGAGCCGCGCGCCCTGCAGCAGCGGGCGGGTCTCGTCGACGATCACGTCCGCGACGGCGCCGCGCTCGTGCAGCACCCGCAAGGCGCCGATCGCGGTCCCCACCGCGCTGGTGGCCAGGCGCCCGGTATTGCAGTGGGTGAGCAAGCGCAGCGGCTGCCCACCGCACAGGCGTTGCACCAGATCGGCGGCGTGGGTGGCGGCGGCCAGGTTGACCCGCCCGTCCTCGGCGAGCATGTCGAGGGTCTCGGCCAGCACCGCGTCGGCGCCCTCGGCGATCCGGGCTCGCACCCGGTCGACCGCCCATGCCAGGTTGACAGCGGTCGGCCGGGCCGCGGCGATCCGGTCGGCCTCGGCCTGCACAGCCGCCACGTCGACCACGTCACCGGCGCGACCACCTGCCTCGCCGGGCGAGTGACTCGGCGAGTCCACCGAGCCGCCGTGAGTGTGCGCCCTGGTGGCGATGACCACGCCGAACGCGCCCGCGATCCCGATCGCCGGAGCGCCGCGAATGGCGAGGGTGGTGATCGCCTCGATGATCTCGTCGACGGTGCGCAGGCGCAGTTGCCGCACCTCGTGCGGCAGTCCGCGCTGGTCGACGGTGACGAGCGCACCGTCGTCCCAGATCAGGGAACTGTCGTCCATCTCCGGCGTCCTGTCTGCGTGGCGATTCTGGCTGATAAACGGTATCCGACCTGGTCGCGACTCGATCCTCGGGGCCCGCGCGCAGCGGTGCCCGTCGAATGGGCGGCGGTCCGTTACTCCGCGGCGTACTCGGCCTCGCGCTCCACCGCGTCGATCGTGCGCTGCGGGACCTGCACGGGGCCGGGCGTGTAGGTGATCGCGCGCAGGCTCCCGGTATAGCGGAACGGTCCGCGGCGCTCGCGCAGATCCCACGAGACCGGACCGCGCGCGTCGACGCCGACGGAGATCCCGGTCCACGGTGCCATGCCGACCAGTTGCACCTGATCGGTGAGTTCCGCGAGCGGCGTGCCGTCGACCTGGATGGTGAAGTCCCAGCGCAGACGCGGCTCGATGGTGGCTCGTACGGTGATCTCGCGAGTCCCGATGGGCAGCGGCACGCCCACCGACGCGTACCGCCCATAGCTGTTCACGCCGAGCACTACTTCGCCGTCCTCGATGTAGAGCAGGTACCCGCCGAGCGGGTCACCGTGCGCCACGAGCACGCCCTCGTCACCGAGCCGGAATCCGGCCACCTCGGCCCGCTCCGCGACATCGGGCGCTGCGTCCGAAGCCCGCGATGTCGTGGGCGCCGTCGCGGCGGCGGGCGGTCGGGCCCCCGTCAGGTCGGCGGTGATGGTGAAGTCGCGGTAGGCGATGAGGCGCTGGGAGCGGTAGCGCTCGAGGGTGGGGGTGCCAGGGAGGAGGCGGACCGGCGCGGCGAACCGGGCTTCCTCGGGGCGGCGGCGGAACAGGTCGGCGCGCGTCAGCAGTGGAAAGACTGTGTTGGCCCAGGCCGACTCGTCCCATGCGGTGGCGAGTTCGGCGGCCTTGTCCGGGTACTGCGCCGAAAGATCGTGCAGCTCTGTGGGATCGGCGCGCACATCGAACAGTTGCCAGTTCGGCGCGTCGATGTCGGCATCGGCCTCGTGCAGCGACAGCAGCTTCCAGCCGTCGCGGTAGAAGCCACGATGACCGGTCATCTCCGAGTACTGCTCGGTGTGGCGCGTCGGGGCTGCCGGATCGCGCAGCAGCTCGGCCGCCGAGATTCCGTCGAAGTCCTTGGCGGGCAGCCCGTTACGCACAGAAGGGCGGTCCAGGCCCGCCAGGTCGAGCAGGGTCGGCGCGAGATCGGTGACGTAGGCGTATTCGTGGCGGATACCGGAATCGGTGCCGGTGCGCGGCAACCCCTTCGGCCACGACACCACCAGTGGCACGCGCACGCCACCGGCGAAGGTCTGGCCCTTGTAGAACCGGAACGGCGTGTTGGACGCCTGACCCCAGCCGCGCGGGTAGTGCACGCCCAGCTTCGCGGTGCCGATCAGGTCCTCGTCGTGCGGGACATCGCCCACCCAGTCGGGATCGTCGACGTGGGCGAACTCGGCGAAATAGGAGCGCGTGCCCTCCGGTCCGCCCTCGGCGGTGCCGCCGTTGTCGGAGGTGAACACGATGATGGTGTTGTCCAGTTCGCCGAGATCGTCGAGCAGGTCGACGATCCGACCCAGGCTCTGGTCGATGCTGTCGACCATGCCCGCGTACACCTCCATGTACTTGGCGTAGCGCCGCTGCTCGTCGGCCGACAGCGAATCCCACTCCGCCGCTTCGTAACCCGGCTCGGTGTTGCGCGGCTTCTGCTCGGTGCCCGGCGGGAACAAGCCCTGGGCCAGCTGTTCGGCGAAGCGTCGCCTGCGCAGTTCGTCCCAGCCCTGGTCGTAGCGACCCCGATACTTGGCCTGATCCTCGGCCTTGGCCTGCAACGGCCCGTGCATCGCCACGTGCGCGAAGTACAGGAAGAACGGTTTCTTCGCATCGTGCGCGCGCAGATCCTTGATGTAGGACAGCGCCTTGTCGGTGAGATCGTCGGTGAGGTAATAACCCTCCGGGTACTCCTCCACGTCGACCACCGAGCTGTCCGAGACCAGCTGGTTGGGATAGTAGAAGGAGTTCAGACCCTCCAAAGACCCGTAGTAGCGGTCGAATCCGCGCTGGGTCGGCCAGGAGTCCCGATGCGCCGACGGGTTCATCGTGGCGTCGCGCACCAGATGCCATTTGCCCACCGCGTAGGTGGCGTAGCCGTTGCCACGCAGGATCTCCGGGAGTGTGAGCACATCGTCGGCCAGTTCCAGGCGCAGGCCGGGGTAGCCGGGGTCGGCGTTGGCCACGAAGCCGAAACCCGCTCGGTGGCTGTTGATTCCGGTCAGCAGCGCCGCGCGTGAGGGCGAGCACAGTGGCGTGGTGTGGTAGTTCGAGAGTCGAACACCCCGGGCCGCGAGCCGGTCCAGGGTCGGCGTCTCGATCTCGGAACCGAACGGGCCGATATCGCTGTAACCCATGTCGTCCACCAGCACGACGATGATGTTCGGCGCGCCGGCCGGCGCGGTGGGGGGATACGTCCAATCGGGGGTCGACTCCGCGGACGTGCGACCGGCCGAGCCGCCGAAGGATGCGTAACCGCGAGCATGGGGTGGAACAGGCATTCTGGCAGTAAAGGCGACGTATCCGCTGGTCACCAGGGTTATGTGCAGTGTGCGTGGAATCGGTGACCGGTCCGCCGCAACTTGTTAGCGTCACTGCCGTGCCCACGAATCAGCCACCCTGCTGCTGTTCGTGTCGCGTCCTGCGCGGCTGACGAACGCCCACGACGTTCGCGGCCGATCCGATGTGTTCCCTTTCCCGCGGTGCGCTGTGCACCCTCCTCGGCCCGCCGCGCGGGTCGATGCGTCTTCGAGGATCTTCACGATGAGTTCAACGCCCAGTGGCTTCGGCCGCCGAAACTTTCTGCGCACCAGCGGCATCGCCGCCGCGGCCATCTTCGGCGGTGCCGCGCTGGCGGCCTGCACCTCGGCGGTCTCGGAACAGAAAGCGGGCGGGGACGGCGCGACACCGGTGCGTGGCGGCACCCTGAAGGTCGGCATCCGTGAGGACCTGGTGCCGGCGAACCTGCTCACCAACACCGCCGCGACCCCGGTCGTGATCGGCCTGGTGTACGAGTCGTTGATCCGCTACCCGAACGACAAGCTGGAACCGCAACCATTACTGGCCACGTCGTGGCAGCTCGCCGCCGACGGCCGTTCGCTGAGCCTGGACCTGCGCGACGACGTGAAGTTCCATTCCGGGCGTCCCTTCACCGCCAAGGACGTGGAGTTCTCGCTGCGCACCTACGCCGACGCCAAATGGTCGGCGCAGCTGCGTAGTTCGGCCGCCGCCGTCACCGGGTTCGACATCGTCTCGCCGACGCGGATCGTGTTGCAGCTCGCCCATCCACTGAGCAACATCTACGACCTGCTCGACACCGTGCCGATCCTGGACAGCGAAACCGCCGACAAGCTCGGCACCGGCGACACCTATATCGGCACCGGTCCCTTCAAATATGTCCAGCGCGTGCCGAACTCGCAGTTGATCTTCGAGAAGAACCCGAACTACTGGGTGCCCGAGCGCCCGTACCTCGACCGGGTCGAGGTCTCGATCATCCCCGACCCGAACGCGCTGCTGAACGCGTTGAAGTCCGGTCAGATCGCCGCGGCGCGCGAACTCGGCTACCGCGATGCCGAAAACCTGAGCAAGAGCGGCGGATTCACGGTGCACGACCTCGAAGGCGCCGAGCTGCAAGCCTATGTCGGCGTCAATGTGACCGAACCCGCGCTGGCCGATGTCCGGGTGCGCCAGGCCATCGCCTACTCCCTCGACCGCGAACGCATCATCAACGAGGTGTTCCGGGGCGCGGGATATCCGCTGAACGTGCCGTGGCCCAAGAACTCGCCCGCCTTCGACGAATCCCGCAACACCAAGTACAACCGTGACATCGGCAAGGCCAAACAGCTCCTCGACCAGTCGGCGAGGCCGCCGAAGCTGCCGCTGACCTTCGCCCCCGGTTACGGCGAGGTCGCCCAGATCGTGCAGGCCAACCTCGCCGACGTGGGCATCGAGGTCGACCTCGACCCGGTCGACGCCGCCACCTTCGTCAAGCAGCTCACCGGCCAGCAGTTCCGTGGTCTGTGGGTCACCGACCATTCGTGGGCCCAGTTCGTCCCGTCGACTCTCACGGTGAGCGCCTACCCGTTCAACGCCCGCCGCAATGCCTCACGCTACGAATCGCCCGCCTACACCGCGGCCGCCGACACCGCCTGGCAGCTGGCACAGGGCACCGGGCCCGAAGCGGTCCGCGCCTACCAGGCGGTCACCGACCAGCTGCTCGAAGGGCTGTTCCTGATCGAGATCGGCGTGCGTTTCCAGCAGTACTCCACCGTCAACAAGGTGCACGGGTTCGCCTGGACCAAGCGGCGCGAGCCCGTCCTCACCGACACCTTCCTGTCATGACGCGCTACCTGCTGCACCGGCTCCCCTCGGCGCTGCTGGTGCTGTTCGGGGCCTCGGTGCTGATCTTCCTGCTGCTGCGGCTGGTTCCGGGTGACCCCGCCACCATCCTGGCGGGCAACGACGCGACACCGCAGACCATCGAGGTGATCCGCCACCAGCTCGGCCTCGACCGATCGATCCCGGTGCAGTATCTGCAGTGGCTCGGCGACGTGTTCACCCTCGATCTCGGTCGCTCCTACATCATCGGCGGCGAGATCACCGACCTGGTCGGCCGCGGGCTCACCAACACGCTGGTGCTCACGGTGACCGCACTGCTGCTGGCCGTGCTGGTGAGTCTGGTCGTGTCGGTGGCGTCGGTGCTGTGGCCGAGCCGCTGGCTCAATACTGTTGTCGCCGCGGCCAATACGATCGCGGTGGCGCTGCCGACGTTCGTGGTGGGGCCGCTGCTGGTGCTGGTGTTCGCCGTCGCGATTCCGGTGTTGCCCGCCGGCGGGGTGCCGCCGGACGGCTTCATCGCCCGGCCCGATATCGCCGTGCAGTACCTGCTGCTGCCCGCGATCTGCCTGGCGCTGCCGGTCTCGGCGGCGCTCACCCGCTTCCTCACCGAAGCGCTGCGCACCGAACTCGCGAAACAGTATGTGCTGACGGCACGTTCACTCGGCGTCGGGTATCGCGAGATCGTCACCCGTGGCGCACTGCGCAACGCGCTGCCGACCATGCTCACCGTGCTCGGCATCCAGACCGGGCAGCTGCTCGGCGGTGCGGTGCTGGTGGAGGCGGCCTTCGTGTGGCCGGGGATCGGGCAGCTCATCGAGCAGGGGATCAGTCGTCGCGACTATCCGCTCGTGCAGGTGCTGTTGCTGCTGTCGGTGGCGGTGTTCGTGGTGATCCAGCTGATCACCGATGTCGCGCACGCGTGGCTGGACCCGCGGATTCGCATCGGAGGACGCTCGTGACCGTCACCAAAACCACTGTGACTGTGGACGAATCACCACGGCACGAGGGACCCTTGCGCGCGCTGCGCCGTGGGCAGGGACTGGCCGGGGTACTGCTGGTCGCCGTGGTGGCACTGGCCGGGGTGTTCGCCGGGCTGCTCAGCTCCTACGATCCGCTCACCCAGATCCCCGGCGCCAACCTGCTCGGCCCCAGCGCGCAGCACTGGCTCGGCACCGACCACCTCAACCGTGACGTGGCCGCCAGGGTGCTGGCCGGTATCCGGATCGACCTGCTGATCGCGCTGCTCGCCGTGCCGATCGGCGCCCTGGTCGGTGCGCTGGTCGGGCTGGCCGCCACCGTCCACCCGATCGCGGACGTGACCGTCCAGCGGGTGTTCGATCTGATCCTGGCCTTCCCCACCCTGATCTTGGGGATCACGCTCGCCGCGATCACCGGGCCCGGCTGGCACGCGGTGGTCATCGTGATCATCGCCGCCGAGATCCCGATCTTCGGCAGGCAGATCCGCACGGCGGTACTGGCCGTACGCGAACAACCGTTCGTGGAAGCCTCGGAGGTGATCGGCGCCGACACCTGGTGGACCCTGCGAAAGCATGTGCTGCCCAATGTGATCGAACCGCTCGGCGTGCAGTTCGCGCTGTCGCTGTCGGTGGCGGTGTTCATCGAAGGCGCGATGAGTTTCATCGGGATCGGAGTGCTGCCGCCGCAGCCATCGCTGGGTTCGCTGATCGCAGGCTCGATCGCCAACCTCGACGCCAACCCATGGATCGCGATCGGACCGCTGATCGTGGTGGCCGCGTTGACCCTGGGATTCCTGTTGATCGCCCAAGCATTGGGCCGGGCAAGGAGATTGGCATGAGCACACCATCCGACCAGCTCGACCCCGTGCTCGACATCGACGAGTTGACGGTGAGTTTCGGCGACCGGACGGTTGTCGACCGGGTGAGCTTGCGGGTTCGCCGGGGTGAAGTCGTCGCCCTCGTCGGGGAGTCCGGCTCGGGCAAGTCGCTCACCGCGCGATCGGTGCTCGGGTTGCTGCCGGAGACCGCGCGCGCAGGCGGGTCGATCCGGCTCGCGGGCACGCAGGTCGTCGGGGCCGCCGAATCGGCGTTGCGGGACCTGCGAGGAACCAAGGCCGCCATGGTCTTTCAGGAACCGCAGACCGCGCTGAACCCGGTGCAGAAGATCGGCACCCAGATCGCGCAGGCGCTGCGCGCGCACGGCGTGACCGACAAGGCCGCCGCGCGAACCCGCGCGATCGAACTGCTGACGGCCGTGGACATTCCGGAGCCGGACAAGCGCCTCGACTGGTACCCGCATCAGCTCTCCGGCGGGCAGAAACAGCGCGTGGTCATCGCGCTCGCCCTGTCCGGGGAGCCCGCACTGCTCATCGCCGACGAACCGACCACCGCACTCGATGTCACCGTGCAGGCCGAGATCCTCGCACTGCTGCGCACCCTGCAACGTCAGCGCGGGACGGCGATCCTGTTCATCACCCACAATCTCGGGGTGGTCGCGGAGATCGCCGACCGGGTCGTGGTGATGCGCGAGGGGCGGGTGGTCGAAGAGCAGACGGTGTTCGGGTTGTTCGCCGAACCGGGCGAGGACTACACGCGGACGCTGCTGGCGGCGGTGCCGCGGTTGCCCGCGGTGTCGTCGCGGGAGGGAGATCCGGAACCTGCAGCCGATGCGGATGGTGAGAATCGGGTTGCCGCAGGGAATGCTGAGGTCAGCGAGGCTGCAGCCGATGCCGATGCCGATGCCGATGCCGATGCAAGTGCCGGTGCCGGTGCGACGGGTGACGGTCGGTCGACGGTTCGGCGTGCCGCCGCGGACAACGGCGAAGCTGGTGAGGTTGCCGATGTGGTCGACGCGTCCGATCGCGTCGACCCCGAGACGGAGGCTCTCGCGGACGAACCGGATGACAACGCCACGGCAGAACCTTCGGAACGCAGTGTTCGCCGGATCCTGCGGCGGGTCGTCGTGCGTGGGCCTGCCGTTGTCGCGGAAAAGGGTGGCGGGCGAGGGGAATCCGAATACCGCGACGTGCTCCGGATCGACGATCTGTCGGTGGTGTACCCGGGCCGCCACGGCGGTGCGTCTTTCCCCGCGCTACAGGATATTTCGATCACTCTCGGGCCCCGTGAAGTCCTCGGGCTGGTCGGTGAGTCCGGGTCGGGCAAGAGCACGCTGGGGCGCACTGCGCTCGGGCTCGTCCCTGCTACCTCGGGACGGGTTGAGCTGCAGGGTGTTCCGTTGGCCGGATTGTCGCGGCGCGAACTGCGTGGACTGCGCAAGCATGTCGCGCTGGTGCATCAGGATGTGAGTGCCTCCCTCGATCCGCGACGCACTGTCGCCGACTCGATCGGCGAACCGTTGCAGGTGCATCGGGCCGCATCGGGGACTCTGTTGCAGGCCAAGGTCGAGAACCTGCTCGAATCGGTGCGACTACCGAGGGATTACGCGCAGCGCAGGCCGGGGGAGTTGTCCGGCGGGCAGCGTCAGCGGGTGGCGCTGGCTCGCGCGCTGGCCTTGGCGCCGCGCCTGCTGGTGGCCGATGAGCCGACCAGCGCGCTCGATGTGTCGGTGCAGGCGCAGGTGCTCGACCTCTTCGCCGACCTCCGTGCCGAGTACGGCTTCGCCAGCTTGTTCATCAGTCACGATCTGGCCGTGGTGCACCAGGTCGCCGACCGGGTTGTGGTGCTGCGGCAGGGCCGGATCGTCGAAACCGGCGAGGCGCGCGCGGTATTCGCCGCACCGGCTCAGGAGTACACCCGCCGCCTGGTCGACGCGGTACCCGTTCCCGATCCGTCGACGGCTCGGCGTGGGCGGGACGGATCCGGGGCAGGCGCGCTACTGAGCATCGGGGCATGACGTGGACGAGCCGCCGGTAGCGATAACGGCGGCTCGTCGACTCACCTATTTAAATTATTGCCGGGGCTGTCTATTATAAACAAAAAACAGCCCACCAAACAA